>JANQTF010000001.1 GCA_030731845.1 Bacteroidia bacterium
AGGTTGCTGCATGTGAAGGATGATGTCTCGCACAGAATCTGCTTCTGCTACCTTGCCTGAAAGGCGAAAGGCTAGCTCTCTGCCTTCGTGAATGAGGAGTCGGTTGGGGGTGCGAAGCTCCGCCAGTTCATACTCTGCCAGGGCCTCTTCTGGTCTGGCTTGTGCGAGGAGCCAATCGGCGTAGAGCTCGTGCGCAGGCTTCACGATGGTGGGAGGACCATACTCATAGTCGGTGCTAGCTTCGAGGGAAGCCGCTTGTTGGAGAAAAGCCTCGGCTTTCGCCGTCTCGCCGTTCAGCGTCGCCAGCAATCCCTGCAACTCCAGTTGCATGACGGTAGCGATCTCTATGTCGATTTGTGTAGGGGGCGAATAGGCCGAGGGCGCTCCGCACACGGCAGAATTGCCTTCCACAAGGGAGTTTTTCGCGCGGGCAGTCGCCGTCTTGATGCCTTGAATGGCGGATTCTATCCCTGTGGCTTCCTTGGCAGAATAGCTTCTGAGTCCTTTGGTGAATAGGCTCAGCGCCTGAAGGCTCACGCTGAGGTCTTCCGTATTCGCTGCCACGTCGAGGAAAGGGCTTTGCTGATTTTCAGTATAGACAAAATAGGTCGCGATCATGCCAGTAAGGTACGACCTCGCTGGAACGCTCGGCGTTTCAGTGGCATACTTGATCATGTCTTCCATGATGGCATCCACTTCCTGAATGCGTGATTGCTGGAGCAGGCCATACATGAGCCAGGCAAGGGCGTGGTAGCTCCGGGCATTGTTGTTCATCTTCAGACGCTCTTTGCGATCCACACTTGCTCCATAAGAAGCTATATTCGAATTCACCACATTGTCCCACATTCCTCTGGCTACAAAAATATGTGAGGGCATGTGGAGAGCATGAGCGGCATCGGGTGCCACTTTGGCATAAGCAAATGCAGCGTCGAGGGCCATGGTGGCGTGCTCGGGATCGTCGTAGGCATGAATGAGGTAATGGAGCGCGCCGGGATGCTGTGGATTTTCTTTAAGAATGCTTTGAGCGATGCTTGCCGCTTGTCCATAGCGCTCAAAGTCCCGGCCTTCTGGCACCGAACCCAGCAAGGAAAGCGCGTAGATGGACCCCACTTCGTGACTTTTAGGATAGGCATTGTATAGCTTTTCCATCGCATCGGCATAGGCCTGATTTCGCTCAATTCTACTTCCCTCTCCGTAGAGCACTGCGGCAGCTTGGAGCAACCCCTGCTCTATGGCAGACATGGAAATCTCTTTTCCAGCTGAAAACTCCTCCCATTTGGCCAGGGCAGTCACGCCGTCCTCATAGTCTTCCCGCTCCCAGAGGGCATAATGGTGGCTCATGGCTTCGCCCCAATAGGCCATGGGGCAAAGTGGATCTGCTTCTTGTGTTTGCCGAAAAACCGTGCGTGCGTCCTCATACTCAAAGGAATGAAGGAGCAACCAGCCCTCTTTGATCAGGGGTTGGGCACGTTCGTTTGCTGTAAAAGAAAACTCTACGGTTCCCAGATGGGAGTTTTCCGCTTGGTCGGAAGATTGGCAGGCAAACAAAAAAGCCGAGGCAAAGAAGAATAGCAGGTAGCGCATAGGAGGAGAAATTGAATTCATCCCCAAATTACACAAATCACTAGGCTCTTGCTACAATCTTGCGGATTTGTTCGAGCTGCTGAACCGATTGTGCCGTTTCCGGCTCAGGATCTGGCACGAGTTTTTTGGCTTTGGCAATTGGAGCTGTTTCCAGGGCAAGGGAAAGCACCTCCTCCATGTTGGTCACATAGCTAATGTCAAGGCCTTCGAGGTATTGCGCTTTTACTTCAGACACATCTTTCTCATTGGCTTTGCACAGAATGAGGCTTGTGATGCCTGCGCGTTTGGCAGCGAGCAGTTTTTCCTGAATACCGCCTACGGGGAGCACTTTGCCGCGGAGGGTGATCTCACCCGTCATGGCGAGGTTGGGCTTCACGAGTCTCTGGGTAAATAGCGAGGCCAGGGAAGTGAGCAGGATGATGCCAGCCGAAGGTCCATCCTTGGGAATGGCCCCTGCCGGGATGTGCAAATGCACGTCCCACAGCTTGAAGGCCGCTCTGGGAATGCCCAATTCATCGCCATGAGATTTGAGCCAGGTATAGGCAAGGGTAGCCGATTCCTTCATCACTTCGCCCAATTGGCCTGTCATGCTCAGGCGGCCATTTCCGGGGAGCAGGGTAGATTCGATGAATAAAATCTCACCACCTACTTGTGTCCAGGCCAATCCAATGCCTACGCCGGGCACATCTACTTGCTGATAGGCTTCTTTTTCGAATCGGGAAACGCCCAGGTATTGGCTCAGGTTTTTTTCTGAAATTGCAACAGAGGCCTTCTCGTCCACCACAATTTCACGAGCCGACTTTCGCATCACGCTGGCGATTTGTTGGCTGAGGTTCCTCACACCCGATTCGCGGGTGTAGTTTTGGATCATCAGCAGGATAGCTTTAGCCGAAAGCTTAAATTGCGTCGCCTTCAATCCATGCTCTTTGCGCAGGCGTGGCAGGAGATGTTGCTTGGCAATTTCTTGCTTCTCCTCCTCAGAGTACCCACTGATCGGGATGATCTCCATGCGATCGCGCAGGGCAGGATGAATGGTAGAAAGAGAGTTGGCTGTGCAAACAAACATGACATTGGATAAGTCATATTCTACTTCCAGGAAGTTATCGCGGAAGCTGTTATTTTGCTCAGGATCAAGTACTTCGAGCAAGGCAGAGGAAGGATCTCCACGAAAGTCATTGCCCACCTTGTCGATCTCATCGAGCATGAAGACCGGATTGGAGGTGCTGGCTTTTTTGAGTCCTTGAATGATTCGCCCGGGTAAGGCTCCGATATAGGTTCTGCGGTGACCGCGGATTTCGGCTTCATCGCGAGCCCCGCCAAGGGAAATTCTGATAAACTCTTTGCCGAGTGCGCGAGCGATGGATTTGCCGAGAGAGGTTTTTCCTACCCCCGGAGGGCCATAAAAACAAATGATGGGTGCCTTTTTGTCAGCCTTTAGTTTTACTACTGCCAGGTGTTCGAGAATTCGGTCTTTGACCTTTTCAAGGCCATAGTGGTCTTCATCCAGGATTTTCTGAACCTTGAGGAAATCAAACTTATCTTCTGAATATTGCTGCCAAGGCAGCTCAAGTAACCACTCCAGGTAGTTGATCACGATGGCGTAGTCTGGCATGGCGGGAGTAAGCCTTGATAGCCGTGTGAGCTCCTTGATGAATACCCGCTGCACATCTTCTGGCCATACCTTCTTTTCTGATCTTGCCTTGAGATCAGCCACATCCGATTCGAAGCTGCCATCTCCGAGCTCATCTTGGATGGTGCGGATTTGCTGGCGAAGGATGTATTCGCGCTGCTGCTTATCGAGGTCTGATTTGACCTTGATTTGGATTTCTTCGCTGAGCTCCAGCACTTTGAGCTCTTTGCCAAGATACTTGAGGACTTTTTCGGCTTTGTCCTGAAGCGAATTAATTTCGAGGATTTCCTGCTTTTCGTGTAGCTCAAGGCTCAGATTAGAAGCAATGAAGTGAACCAGAAAAGAGAGAGAATCGATATTGTCGATGGCAATTTTTGCCTCGCTTGGCAAATTGGGCGACAGATCTATGATGCGGTAAGCCTCTTCCTTGAGGCTGTGCATGAGGGCTTTGCTATTGTCTGATACAGGGTAGTGGTCCACGACTTTGGTAACCCGGGCCCGGAAATAGGGCTCTTCCTGCGTGAATTCGTCGATGAAAAATTTGTTTCTTCCCTGAATCACGATGGTGACACTGCCATCGGGCATTTTGATCATCTTGAGAATGTGGGCTACGGTGCCCATTTTGTAGAGATCTTTTTCCGATGGATCTTCAATGTCCAAAGAGCGCTGGGCTACAACCCCGAGCCTTCTATCGCCTCTGCGATATACTTCTTTGACGAGTCTGATAGATTTGTCGCGGCCTACAGTGATTGGGATAACAACCCCCGGAAAGAGGACCGTATTTTTGAGGGTGAGGATTCCGAGTTCTTCTGGAAGGTCTTCATCCGTCATTTGTTGTTCTTCCTGTGTGGTGATAACAGGAAAATCATCATCGAAGATTCCTTCGTGATCGAGTTGTAGTTGGTCAAAAGAAAATTGAGACATATATGTTATGTTGCGTAGCGCTTCGTTTTGAATGACTTAATGTGCTTTTTCCTTGTCTAAAGGTTGTCAACCTTTGTACCGTATTACAAAAGTACGAGGGAATCTGCGCATTTGTCAGAAATTTCCTGGGAAAAAGCTAGGTTGCTGGCAAATTGGCAGTTGACTTTTGCTACTTTCCTTTCCCATCTTGCGCCCCGCTATTTAGAAGAAACGAAACATGAGTGTATCCATTACTGAAATTGTTGCAATTACCGGCCAGCCAGGCCTGCACAAGCTGCTCAAAACCAACGATAGCGCTATCGTAGTTGAGTCTTTGGACGAAAAGCCAAAGCGGCAGTTGATCAAAGGAAATATGATGGTGTCTAAACTCACCGATGTGAGCATCTACACCGCAGAAGATTCTGAGCCGCTGGCCAAAGTGCTGTTGGCCATCAAAGAATCCTTTGGGCCTGAGCTTCCCGTCAAGAAAAACAGCAGCAACGCTGAATTGATGGACTTTTTAGGAAAAGTTCTTCCAGACTTCGATGCCGAGCGTGTGTATCCCTCCAATGTAAAAAAACTCATAGGCTGGTATGACCTCCTGCTGAAGCACGATGTGGATTTTGCAGTGGAAGAGGCCGCTGAAGCTGAAGTGGTTGTGGAGGAAGTAGAGGAAAAAGCCCCCGCCCCAAAAGCAAAAGCTTCTAAGGCTGAAGCTACGGAAATGGCTCCCAAGCCCAAGAAAAAAGCTCCTGCCAAAAAGAAAGAAGACTAAATCTTTCTTCTCATGCCTTTTCATCCGCTTTCCGTTCATCTGCCGATCGGGTTGCTGCTTGCAACCTGGGGTTTGTACGTTTGGCAGGTGGCAAAACCCGACAAGCCTGGCTTGGCCGAGGTTTCTTTTTATGCACTACTGGCATCTGAGATTGCCCTGATTTTGGCTGTGATTACCGGGCGAAATGCCGAGACAGACATCATCCAAACTGCTCAGATCCATGAGTTGGTAGAAACCCATGAGACCGCCGGATATGTTCTGGTGTGGATCATGGGTTTGCTCACCTTGTGGGTATATCTGCGTGGACACCGCTGGAAAAAAGGTGAATTGCTGACCTTCTTCCTCACCTTCACCATGGCTTGCGGCCTGATGGCCTACGGAGCACATCTTGGCGGAAAACTCGTCTATGAGCAGGGCGCGGGCGTCATGCCTATGGAGGAGTTGCTGAAATTACAAAGACAAACCGAGCAGTTGAATATTCTCCCATGAATCTTTCCCAGACTTCCCATTTTTTGATCCTGACCATTCTGGTACTTGGCTCTTGCTCAGCCCCCAAAGAGGCATCTTTTTTTGTGCAAGGATCTTGTCAGGCTTGTGCAGCTCTTATCGAGGAGGCTGTGGAGGAAGTCTCAGGCGCTGATTATATCGCCTGGGATACCCTCACGAGTCAGGTGATCGTGGAGTTTCGTGGGGAATGGAACCTGCTTGACACCATACAGGCCTCCGTGGCCAACGCAGGGTTTGAAACCCAGTTTTACCCTGCCAATGAAGCTGCCCGCGGCAACTTGCCCGCTTGCTGTACCAAAACAGTTTCTGCCCTGGAAATACCCGGTGGCCCAGATCCTCACGGACATTAACTTTTTCGAAACTTGAATTTTTCTGAGGGATTCGTTACATTCTCTGCTGAATGTTTTACACCTAAGCCCCTCGATATGAAAAGGTTAACAAGTAACGCCTGGCCTATGGCCGGCATGTCTCTGTTGTTATGTCTGTTTCTGGGTGCCACACATGCCCCTCACTCGCCTCATGCTGCCAGTGACCTGGAAGGTGCCTGGAAAATGGTCCTCAATCGCAACCAATCCATGGACGATCTGGGACTCGAGATGGTGAAAGTCCTCGTGGATGGACATTTCATCTTCGCGTTTTTTAACTCCGAAACGCAGCAGTTTTATTCTACCGGTGGCGGAGAATATACCTACGAAAACGGAGTGTACACTGAAATCATCAGATTTCACACCATCGACCCCACGCTTGTGGGACGTAGCCTCCCCTTTGATGCCAAAATTGAAGGCAACCGCTGGTATCATGGAGGGGAATTGGATGGCACGGAAATGAACGAAGTCTATGAAAAGATCAACGGCGTAAGCGCGCTCGACCTGATGGGAGCATGGGAAATGAGTGCTTCTGGCAGTTCCGATTCTGACATGGATGCAGTGAAGAAAAAACAGGCCCAAACCTGGAAATTGGTCATTGGAGACCGATACGCCTGGGCTACATTTTCACCCAAAAAAGGAACTCTTCTTGACTGTGGTGGGGGCAACATCTCGATGCAAGACAACTGGTGTCGCGAAAAAGTGGACTACCGCATGACAGATTCACTGATGGTTGGAAAAACCCTCGCTTATCAGGGAGAACCAGAAAATGGGGAATGGAAAGTGAAAATGCCAGTCACTCGTGGGACTGATGCAGGCCAAATGGTTGTCTGGTCGAGGATGAAGTAATTCCTGTATGGATTGGCCTGACATAAGTGAAGGGGTGCAGACTTCTGCACCCCTTCAAGGTTATTTTGATTTCCTTAGTCCTGCCTTAGGCTATCTATCGGGTTGCTTCTTGAGCTGCGCCACGTTTGCCAGGATACACTCAGCCATGCAATGGCCAGGAGAATCAAGCCCGGAATGGCAAAGGAAGACAGGTTGATGTCGATCTTGAAGGCAAATTGCGAAAGCCAGGTTTCAGAAGCTCTCCACGATAGTGGCATCGCCACAAGCACAGCCATGCTCACCAACACAAATAGCTCTCGTGAAAGCATCAAAATGATGCTGGAGTTGCTCGCACCAAGCGCTTTTCGGATTCCTATTTCTTTAGATCGCTTCTTGGTGGTAAATAGAGTAAGGCCTATGAGCCCCATACAGGCCACGAGAATGGCGAGGGAGGCAAACACCCCAACGGTTTTTCCAAAATTTCTGTCGCTGGCGTATTGTTCGTCATAGAGCTCATCATAGAAAAAACTTCTATACGGATTGCCGGGAAACAGAGCCCGAAAACTGCTGTCGATCATGGCCAGGGTTTGGCGCATGCCTTCTTCCCTGAGCTCTACCATATACCAACTTTGAAAATTGGGATTGAAAAGGAAGATAGAAGGCGAATACGGAGTCCTGAGGCTTTCATGATGATAATCTTTCAGCACTCCCACCACGCGCTTGAGGCCCTCAATGACCACGAGTTCGCCGAGGGCCTGCTCGGGATCAGAAAAACCAAGGGCTTTGCTGGCAGATTCATTGATCAAAATCACCTCCTTTGGCTGGTCGAGATCGAGAGAAAAATTGCGTCCCGCTACCACGTTGATCCCATACAATGGCACGGTCTGCTCATCACCATACCAAATCTCAGCAGAAATGGGCTCCATGTCTGGTTTGGACTTAACAGACACGCCACTATTGCCATAATTATAGCCGAGGCCCGGTAGAGAGCTGGCCTGAGAAATACCCTGGATGGCGGGATTGGTTTCCAGAATATGCCTGAAAATCGCGCTTCTGGCTCGGCCCAGGGAGTCTTGAAGCACAGTCTGCCCCTGAATAACCAGTTTCCGGTCTGTTTGGAGGTCTTGATGCTGTGCCTCAATGAATAGGAGCTGATTGACCATGGAATAGGTGCCTGTGAGCAAAATCATGGACAAAACAAATTGTACCATGACCAGTGCCTGTCGCAACCGAGGCTTTCCGGATCGCGACAATCCATCGCCTTTGAGCACGCGGGAAGGGTCAAACCCCGATAAAACAAATGCCGGGTAAAGGCCTGATGCGAGGGTTCCGAACCCCCAAAGGCAGAAGAGAGTGCCCCAATACCAACCGGAGCTCCAGTATGTCTCCGGTGCTGGGTGGCCGGTAATTTCTGAAAATGGACCAATCGCAATGTCCACGATCAAGACAGACAGCGCCACGGCAAGCGCATTGACAATGGCTGCCTCCATCAGAAATTGCAGGATGAGTTGCGGGCGCGAGGCACCTGCGCTTTTTCTCACGCCTACCTCTCTGGCTCGATCCAGGCTTCTGGCCGTGGCCAGATTCACGTAGTTGAGCCACGCGATGATCAGGATAAACAAGCCCAGGCCGCCCATGATCAGGAGCTGCTCAGGATTGGCTGTAGTGGCGATATCGTAACTGAAGCGAGGGTCAAGATGCACCTCGCCAAGAGGCTGCAGGGTGAGCCTTCCCGGATTTCGCTCCTCCGGAAACATCTCTTTCCTGGTTTTTGCCATGATATCTTCGGCTCGGGACACTTCCTGGCCTTCTTTTAATTTCAGATAATAAAAAAATGAGCCCCAGCCAAACCCATTGAAATCGTCCCACCCATATCTAGTAGGAAGAAGCGCATGGTGGCAGAGTAGAATGGTGGGACGGAGGTGAGTAGTAGCGGGAAGGTCCTTGAATACGCCTGTGATTTGATAGTCTAGCTGATCAAATTGATCGGTGAAGTTGACCAACTTCCCAATAGCATTTTCGGCATTGCCGTACCAGACAGTGGCCTGCGTCTCCGATAGGAGCAATATTCCTGGATCATGGAGGCTCATTGACCCAGCTGCGGATTGCAGGCCAAGAATCGCAGGAAAATCTGGATCCACATAAAACAGATCTGCGTTTTCGCCCAAAAAAGTGGGCAGAAAACCATTGGCATTATCTGTGATGATCCCATTGGCAGAGAGCACCCGCGCAATTTTTTCTATGCCGGGTATTTGATCTTTTATTATTGGTGCAAAACCGGGCACGAGACTTGCTCCTGAACCCTCGGGGTATGCATCGTAGAGTCGGTATATCCTGGTGTTTTCTGGAATGTTATTGTCGAATGAATATTCGAAGGTCAAATAAAATAAAATCAGCATTGCCGCGGCAGTCCCGATCGAAAGGCCTACAATATTCAACAGGCTAAACCACCTGTTGTGTGTCAGATTTCTCCACGCAGATATGAAAAAGTTTGCAACCATGACTCAATTTGTTTCTATGGGAGTTCAATTCGCGTTCCATTATTAATCTATTGACTATTAGTGATTTATTGTGTTTCTGTCCACACTTTGCCTCCAAGATTGTTCCATTTTCTTCATCATCCTGTCCAAAAATGGACATCTGCTTCCCCCGCTCTTCGCTTTTGGTCTTGTTAGGTGGGAATCGTGATTGGCTGGACATAGTCCATTTAATAAATTATTCTTGCTAAAGAAACAATCTTGATGATGAGCTCAATAAAATTAAGACAAGAACAAACGTTGGACATGCAGCAGCAGGCTCGTATCCTTGTCCGTGTTGCGGTTGTTGCCAATTTACTCCTTGCGGTTGTATTATCTGTGATGTTTTTCATGAAGCCAAACCCTGAGCAGGAGACTGAAAAGCCTGCTCAATCCCAATCGGGCACCAATGAGACCTTTCGTAGCTCTATGCAACAGGCCAATTTTGCCATGGCTTTGCTCCCTACTCCCGATCAATGGTAAGCCGATAGGTGCCGCTTGGTTAATAGAATAAAGATTTCCTTCCCTGCAAATTAGCGTTTCTAACATGGCTGAATTCCTTTACTTTGGGAAAAACCCAAGTGAAACCCGGAAAAGGCCACATTGTCGTCATAGACGATGACCCATATATTTTATTGAGCATCAAGATGCTCCTTGAGGCTCATGTCGATTCTGTCACTTGCCTCCACTCTCCCGATCTGCTTCCTGAAACATTGGCTGCGCGCCAAATTGATGTGCTCATCCTCGACATGAATTATTCTGCGGGAAGCAACGAAGGAATAGAAGGTCTCCATTGGATCAAGCAACTCCATCATCTCGATCCTTCCATTTCCATCGTAGCTTTGACTGCCTACGGCGAAATAGATCTGGCCGTGAAGGCTGTGCGTGCTGGCGCGATCGAATTTGTCTCCAAACCCTGGCAAAACGACAAACTACTTACCACGGTGCTTGCCGCCTGGAAACTCAATTATCACCGAAGAAAATCGGATCGCTGGCAGGCCACTTTTGCCCGTAATGCTGACCCCGATCCCATTGACCAAATCATCGGCTCATCCGCTCCCATGAAGGAGGTGTTTTCCATGATCAGAAAAGTGGGTCCCACAGATGCCAATGTGTTAATTTTGGGCGAAAACGGTACAGGGAAAGAGCTGGTTGCACAAGCCATTCACGGCCTGTCTCGCAGAAGGGAAGAAGCCTGCGTGTCGGTAGATCTTGGGGCTTTGTCGGCTGGTTTGTTTGAGTCCGAATTGTTTGGCCATGTTAAAGGTGCTTTTACTGACGCCAAAGCAGATCGAATGGGCAAGATGGAGGCTGCCAATGGCGGCACGTTGTTCTTGGATGAAATTGGCAATCTTGCGCTAGCGCATCAATCTAAATTGCTCCGGGCCCTGCAAGAGCGAAAGATCAGCAGGGTAGGGAGTAGCCGGGTGATCGACCTGGATCTTAGGTTGATTAGTGCCACCAATGCCTCTATCTCTTCGATGGTCTCAGGCGGTCAGTTTCGAGAAGATCTGTTTTACCGGATCAATACCATTGAAATTGTGATTCCGCCTCTGCGTGACCGAAGAGAGGACATCGGGCTGTTGGCTCGTCATTTTCTCGGGCGCTATGCACGCAAATATCATCGACCTGAGCTGTCATTGGGCGATGAGTTGATCCAACGTTTGATGCGATATCCATGGCCTGGTAATGTGAGAGAGCTCCAGCACGCCATGGAGCGGGCAGTGATCATGGCTACTCAGGATCGGTTGTCTCCCACCGACTTTTTCTTCCTGGAACAGGAAGTGCCAGATTCTCCCGCAGGAACGCTCAATCTGGAGGAATTGGAGGCCTGGGCCATCAGAACGGCCTTGGTGAAGCATGGTGGAAACGTATCGCAGGCGGCCAGAGAGTTGGGCATTACCCGAGGAGCGATGTATAGAAGAATGGAAAAATACGGACTTTGAGACATGGGAAAACGCGAAACCATGCGCTTATTCTTAAGGCTGGGGCTGATCATGGCCTCAATGATGTTGCTGGCATTTTTGTGGAGCATCGAGGCGAGCCCTGTGAAAGTGGCATTCATGATCCTGTTGGTGCTGATCTTGATCGGCGAGCTTTGGTCCTTTCTGATTCATTGGCGGCGCGAAACCCTCAGGTTTTTGCAAGGGCTGGCCAGTGCTGATCCAGCCAGGCTTCAGTCTGCGACGGGGAATATGTCTCAGGATCTGGTTCTTTTGTTCAATCAACTCTCGGACCGATTGCGGACCCTGAAATTGGAAAAAGAGCAGCAGTATCGCTATTTGGCCATGCTTGTGGAGCAGCTTGAGGTGGCCGTGGTGTGCATCAGTGGCGAAGAGGAAGAGCTCGTTTTGTCCAATGAAGCCTGGAGGATCTTGACCGGAAATGCGCACGCGATCCGCCTACGTTCGCTTGAACCTGATTTCCCTGTTCTCATAAGCTTGCTCAGAGAGCACAGGCCTGGCATGCGGCAGACCTATCGGGGGGAGAATCATAGCGGCCAGATAACCTATGCGCTTGGCCTTTCAGCATTCACGCTATCGGACAAGTCCTATCGACTTTTTACCCTCACCGACATTCACGCAGCCATGCGGGTCGGCGAGATGGAGGCCTGGCAACGCCTCCTGCGTGTGCTTACTCATGAAATCATGAACTCCATCGCGCCGATTTCATCGCTGAGCGAAACGCTTAGCCAGCAAATGAAGCACAATCTCAAGCCTTCAGAAACCATGCTGCACGGATGGGCAGAAGCCATGCAGGCGATTGCTTCACGAAGTGAAAACCTTTTGGCTTTCACCAATCGATATCGCCAACTATCCCGGCTGCCCGAGCCCAGATTCGCTCCCATTCCTCTCAAGTCATTTATCGAAAATATCTGGTTGCTGTTCATTCATTCCTACGCTTCTTCTTCCTTCTCGCCTACCATGACCTTGGCCTGCGAGGAAGCCTTGACGATCAAGGCAGACAAAGGTTTGCTGGAGCAGGTGTTGCTCAATATTTTCAAGAATGCGGTAGAGGCATGTGGAGCGGGGGTTTTGCCACATATACAAGTAGAAGCAGTTCTCCAGGGAGAAATGGTCGAAATTCTGATTAAAGACAATGGTGAGGGCTTCCCACCGGGCCTGGAATCAGACCTGTTTCTTCCATTTTTCACCACCAAACCCGAAGGCTCAGGAATTGGGTTGAGCCTCTGCCGGCAAATTGTGCTACGCCACGGCGGAGAAATTCGCCTCTTGGCAGCAGAGACCGGTGCTTGTGTAGCGATCACCTTGCCCGCTATTCATCCTTGAGGGACTTGGCAGGATTGGTATGCGCGGCCTTCAGGGCCTGAATGCTCACGGTGAGCAGGGCGATCAGGATGGCACTGAGACCGGCGGCGATAAATGTCCAGATGCTCATGTCTGTTTTGTAGGTGTAGTTGGTGAGCCACTCGCTCATCGAGTACCAGGCAATGGGGGTAGCGATGAATATAGCTATCAGAACGAGCTTCACGAAGTCTTGAGATAAGAGCCCGAAGATTTGAGTAATGCTGGCTCCGAGAACTTTTCTCACGCCTATTTCTTTGGTTCGCTGCTCGGCAAGGAAGGTGGCGAGGGCAAATAGTCCAAGACAGGCAATCAAGATGGCGAGCCCAGCAAATGTGGCAAATATCTGGCCTACGCGGCCTTCACTTTCATACATAGAGGCGAATCGATCGTCGAGAAAGGAGTAGCTAAACGGGTAATTCGGGGCAAGATCGTTCCAGATGGCTTCTGATTTTTTCAAGGCGCTTTTCACATCGTTGCTATGGAACTTCACTAGCAGGCTCCCGTCGTCGCGGTTCAAAAAAAGACCAAGAGGAGAGATTTCGTCCTTGAGAGATTCATAGTGAAAGTCTTTCACCACCCCAATGACTGTATAGTCAATATACTGCTCTTCGCTCGATTCCGGATCCGGCATTCCTCCGAAGCTGCTGATCTTTTTCCCCAGTGGGTCAGGTCCTAAATCAAACTGTCGCACGGCGGTCTCATTGAGAATAACTCCGGCGGAGTCGGAGCCAAAGTCCGCTGAAAAAGCTCTCCCCGTGATGATTTCCATTCCCATGGTCTCCACATAATCCACATCCACCCGCCAATTTTGCATCAAGACAGTAGTCTCCTGGCTTCGGTTTCCTTGCCGCCAAAAGGCATTATTGTTTCGGTCTGCTCCCTGCACTGGATAAAACCCCGAGAGGGAGGCCATTTTTACTTCAGGTAGTGCCAGAATTTGCTGTTTAAAAGTCTGGGCTTTGTCCCGCAATATGTAAACGTCGTCCACAATCAGTACCTGATCCCGCTGAAATCCCAGATTGCGCTGCTGCACAAACCGCAGTTGTTGATATACCACAAAGGTGGAGACGATCAATACGATGGAAGTGGTAAATTGAAAGACGACCAAAGCACTTCTTAGCCATCCACTTCTGGCTCCGGTTGCCAATTTTCCCTTGAGCACCTCTACCGGTTTGAAGGCAGAAAGAAACAAGGCAGGGTAAATTCCGGCGGAAAGCCCCACTACGATCCACGTGACCACAAGGGCAATCGGCAAGCCCATGGAGTCCCATGGCAGGGTCAGTTCTTTTCCGGAAAGTCTGCTAAAATAGGGGAGTGCCATTTGGGCGAAGGTGACGGCGAGAAGAAGTCCTATGGCTGTGATCAGCAAGGATTCGGTGAGAAACTGGGCCACGAGCTGCCCTCGAAAAGAGCCAAGGGCCTTGCGGACCCCCACCTCCCGTGCCCGGTTGGCTGAGCGGGCGGTAGCAAGATTCATGAAATTCACACAAGCGATCAGCAGAAGAAAGATCGCAATGGCTGAGAAAATCCAGACATAGGCGATATCGCCGCCGGGCTCAAAGTCTCCGAGTAGGTTCGGTTCTAAATGAATAGCAGAAAGCGGTTGTGTGAAATACCTGAGTCTGTTTCCACTAGCAGCCCACTCCTCCATGCTTGAGCCGAGGAATTGCTGTATCTGCGGCCCCACATAGGTTTCAATCAGGCCGGGAAATTTGGCCTCAAGGGCTGAAATATCGGCTCCTTCTGCTAGTTTGAGATAGGTCACAAAATTGAGACTCACCCAGACGGGTTGCTGCGCTTCTTCCAGCCCCGCCATCGACATCATCAGGTCAAAGTGAAAGTGAGAGTGATGCGGCAGGTCTTCATACACAGCAACCACCTGATAACTAAAGCGATCGCTGATCATCAAGGTTTTGCCAATGGGGTCGGCATCTATACCAAACTGCCGGTCGCGGCAAGATCGGCTGATGGCGATGGTTTTAGGCTCTGACAGGCGCTCTGGGCTACCGAGGAGAATGTCGAATGTGAATATATCAAACACCTCCTTGTCGGCAAACACGATTCTCTCTTCCTTGATGTTTTTCTGGTCCGATCCTCCCGGGCGAACGAGACTTGCACCTCGCTCGCGAAACCGGGCCACTTCCTCAATTTCAGGAAAATCTTTCTTGGCTGTTGGTCCAAATGGTGCAGGTGTGACGACGCCATCTACCTCGATTTCTCCTAGCTTAAAGTCCACCCGCATTCGGTGGATTCTGTCAAAATCCTCATGAAACTGATCATAGCTCAGCTCATCCAACACAAAAAGCGAGATGAGCATGCAACTTGCAAGCCCCACAGCAAGCCCCAGAATATTGATAATGGCGTAAAAGGGCTGCTTTTTGAGGTTGCGAAACGCAGAAAGGAGATAGTTTTTCCACATAATCTTGGGAGTTGTCTGTCGAATGCTCTCGTTTAAACCTGTTTGGAGAGTCAACAAGGTTACATTCCTGTTGCTGAATGGATTGCGCTGAAAAAATATGACGTAGAAAACCTGACTGCGGGAAAATTTACCGAAGGACAGAAATGCTTTGAGGTAAAAATGTGGTGGTGCCTCGCGAAGCTGACCACTAGTCAGGCTGTAGGATAAGTTCGTCCACGTCGTTGTAGGTGTCGTAGCTACTCGTGATCACTTTCTCGCCGGGTTCCAATCCACGAACCACCTCATAGTGTTGATCACTTTGTCGGCTGATCTCGATTTCTCGCTTTACAGCGCGATCACCTTCGGGTGTCACGACATAGATGTATCTGCCCCCGGTTTTGTGATAAAAACCACCTCTCGGAATCAGGATCGCTTCCGACTCATCGCTCAGGGCAAGCCTGATTTGGAGATTCTGCCCCCGCTTGATTCCTTCCGGCGCGCCGTCTATGAAATCCATGTCCACCTCAAAGGAGCCGTTGCTCACTTCGCTATACACTTTGCGAATGATGAGGTGATACTCCTGAGAACTAAATGGGAAGGTGCCTCCCTGCCCCGGAAAAATCCGACCATTGTAGTGCTCATCCACACGAGCACGCACCATGAAGCCCTCTTCCATCATATCTATCTGGCCAAGATTTTGTCCCTGATTCACATTTTCTCCAATCTCCACCCGCACCGCAGACATCAGGCCCGAGACAGGTGCTTTGATGGTGAGGTTGTCGAGGCTTCGCTGAATTGCGGAAAGATTGCGGTCCACGAGGTCGAGCGAATTGTTTACTTGCGAAAATTGCTGAGAGCTGAGGAGGGAATCGCGCTGTATGCGCAGCAGCACAAGCCTCCTGCGGTTGAGCTGATATTCGTAGTTATTGGCCACTACCTGATATTCAGCTTCGGAGATCACCTCATCGTCATACAAGGCTTTGCTTCGGGCATGTCGCTGTCCCAGGTCCTTGATCATGTAGTCCACTTCAATGAGCTGATCCTTGAGTTGCAGCCCTGTGTTTTCCATGGTGATGCGGGTATTTCGCAGCTGATCGGCTTGCTCCAACAGATTGGTTTGCAAGTTCATGTAGTTCAGCTCCAGGCCAGGATTGGTGAGTTTGAGGAGCGGGTCTCCTTTTTTTACCATTTCCCCACCTTCCAGATACACTTCTTTGATTTGTCCGCCTTCGATGGCCGTGATGTAAACCGTTTTTTTAGGCAGGACCTCCCCTGTGATGGGAATTCTTTCCTGAAAAGATGCCTGGGCGACAGTGGCGATGTTGAGGCGATCTTTCTGGACTTTGAAACGCGAAACTCCGGCCCCGTTTACCATGAAATAGATCAGGACAAGGACCAAGACAGGTAGCACCCCGTAGAGGAGAATATTCTTCGTTGTCCAGTTTTTTTTCTCAATAGCTCGGTCCATGTGCAGCAGCTTGATCTGTATATGAGGCGTTGTGAAAAGCAAATATATCCCCCCGTTTCCATTGATGCTGGGTCTGCCTGATCTTGTAGTGAAGATCAAAGAAGGAATGCAGGAGGAGCAAGAACTTTTTCATAGCGTGATTAAATGGATTCACTCAATAAAACTCAATTCATGTGCCAGTAGATAAAGTTCTGTAAGTGAATGAATTAGGCATGTAGCTCTTCAAGCATTCATGGGAATTTGTGCCATGATAGAACAGAGGCTGTTTCAGCATGAAACACTTGGGAATAAAAAAATGACCGTAAGTTTGCCGCAAGAGTGGGAACTATGGACCAAATGAATCGGGAATGGGTAGCAAATCTGGAGCGTGAACTGCGTCAACGCTATGCGCTTCTGGAAGAGAGGCTTGAGATTGGCCAACTCCTGGTGGATGTGTTTGTTGCTACCAACATCGACGAATTGCTCGAAGAGCTCATTGCCAAAGGAGACGATCATGAAGATGTGCTCGACGAGAGAATTCCCTATTTCGTTGATCTGTGGCCTAGCGCGATTGCGCTTGCGGCTTATCTTGAATCCCACCCCGAGGAGGTGAAAGGGAAATCTGTGTTGGAAATCGGGTGTGGTAATGGTCTTGCAGGCGTGGTAGCGGGCCTGTTAGGAGCAGCCTCTGTGACACTCACCGACTATTTGCCTGAGGCCCTGCGCTTCGCTTCGCTGGTTTGGGCTAAAAACATCCCCCAAAAGGCTCAAACTGCTATTTTGGATTGGCGTGAGCCTGACCCGTCTTTGAGTAGTCCTTTGATTCTAGCCGCAGACGTGGCCTACGAAGCGCGCAACTTTCAACCCCTGATCCAAACATTCACCCAATTGCTACTTCCCGGAGGGCACATCATCCTCACAGAGCCGTCTCGCCACATCGCACGCGACTTTTTTCCTATGCTCAACGAGGCTGGTTTTGTGATAGATCACCAACATTGTCCTGTTTCTTACAAGGGAATCGAGCATAAGGTGCAATTGCATCGGATTTATCGGCCCTAAAAATAATCCGTTGAAAGATAGATTCTGTCTGTTCAGCCTACCTTTTCGGTATTCTACCCGACTAATTTCCTCCTTTATTCTTACCAGGGCTATTTTGGAACTATTCTTGTTTTGAGAATAGTACAAACATCCAAGCGTTGCCCCCGGCAACTTTGCCTTCTCATTCTTTCTCAACATCTCTTCACCATTCCTGAATGGATTGGTGTGGATTTGCGTAAGTTCTTTTCTTCACCAAACAACACGAAACCCCTCCAAACCCATCCAACACGCTACACACATGCTAGGCATCATCTTGTCTCCTACTCATCTGATCGCAGGTACTGTTCAACACGGGACAGTAGAGTTTCTTTCATGGGGGCAACACCAACCTTCACCGCTTGCTGTCACTGATCCGGAATCAGAGCTCATTAATCGAATTGGCGATCTGCTTCAAGAAGCCCGATCAGCTCATTGGTTTCAAGGAAGCAAAGAATCTCCTTGTCAGATTCTTGTTGCAAATTCTCTGCATGCCGACGGTTCTGAGCTCAGAAATTCCCTGATCAAATCCATGCAAAAGATGGGTGTTGAGGACTTTATGGTGTCTCAGGTTGACCATTTGACCTGGTCTTTCCTCAATGGCGGTGGCTCCAAGATGGAGCAAGGCGATAAGTTTGTTGTCATTAATGGCCTGGGCAAAACAGCTGAGTGGATTGAAGTAGAACGGAGGAAGGGAGTGTTCGGGCCAAGCGCCCAGGAGGTGGGTTCCGAATCGCTGTTCAAGGACCAGAAGATTGCGGCCAGAAAACTCGCCAATTTTGGGCCTGAGTTTGGTCGTGAAAAAGTGCTGTCACATTTGATGAAGCAATTTTCTCAGGCTGGCCTTACCCTGGACGTGGCAACTCAGACTGAGTTGGCCACCCAACTAATAGGAGAAGAATTACCAGAAAGATATCAGATTTCACGTCATACAGGCAATGTCACCATTGAAGCGGAAGCTACCTTTAGCCGTGAGGAATTATCCATCTTGATGTTGGGAGATTATCAGGCCCTCAAGCCTTTGTTGAGAAAGTCTGTACTAGCCGACTCAGGTATCTCACAGGTTTGGTTGATGGGATCATTCCTCAATCATCCACAGTTTGTATCCTTTTTGAAGGACGAGTGCCAATTGGCCTCCGAACTTCACCTTATAGACGCCAGCTCAGATGAGCAGCTCTTCTCACAATCGATCATGGGTCTGGATATCAGGCATGAAATGATTTTGGAGGCAGACTTTATCCGCGAAGAAGCGGAAAGGAAGCGAAAAGAAGCCGAAGCCAAGAAAGCTTCTATTGCAGCGGAGTTGAAAATGAAGGACGAGCGCGACCAACTCCTTCAGGAAATTAAAGACACCTGCAAAAACCCATCAAAAAGGGACCAGTACGAAGAAACCTTTGTTGCCAAAGGAGCCAGCCTTGGCATTCCGGATTTGGTCATCAAGTGGAATATAACCGAAGCACTCAGCCGCGTAGAGCTTGTGCAGGAAGGCGAAGAGGTAGGGCTCGAAATTGCGGCCCAGGAGGCAGCCAAACCAGTACCGCCAGCCCCTGTTGCACCTGAGGTGAAACCTACGGCATCGAATGAGAATGGCAACAAAGAAGAAGCCGCTAAAGAAAAGCCAGCTCCCAAAGTAGCCACCCCTGAACCAGTTGCTGAGACCAGGCCTGCCCCCCAACCTGAACCAGTATTCGCAACTGCCTCCGCTACCCAGGTGGCTGTAGTAGAAGCCGTGGCCACCAAAGAAGCACCCAAACCATCGCGCAAGCGTGATCAGGTAAGCGTGGATGATATCTTTGTCTGGAAAGGAGACCTTCCCGATCCATTTTTTATCACCCGCAAAGCTACTTTCCATCAAGATAGTGATGTTAAGGTGGTGAGAATGCTATCCTCTGAATTCACCGCCAATGGTGAGGCGGTGGGAAACTTCCGCAAAGTGTATGATAAAGAACTCGCCTACTTTGGTGACGTCAGCGAAATCAGTGAGGCAAAGGAAGGCATGTATTACTATCGGAAATACATGGAGCGCCAAACCCTTCAGGAATACGGCGAGCGCAACGGATTGGCCAACAAAAAGAACATCGAAGAGCTCAGCAGTGCCGATCTGAAGTTTATCCTCATGCTCCTCAAAGAGGTTCAAGAGTTGCCCGTATCTCATGGCAATCTCACAGCTGAGAATATTCTGGTCTTGAACAAGCGTCGTTGGAATCTCTCCAAGGAGATGGAAATCAAGTTTGTAGAATTTGCCCCCAACGATGTGTCTGAAGAACAGAGCCTGGAGCAAACCCACAAAGCACTTGGAAAAGTGATCGGCGAGGCTGTTTACAAAGATTTCAAGGAGAAATTCCAGTTATAATACCGCACTATCATGTCTGCAAGAAAAAGCGCACAGCTCCTTGAGTTTATCCTTGAGAGAGAGCGACTGGAAAAAAAGAAAAAGCAAAAGCGCGCCCTCACCCTGGCCGGAATCACGGCTGGGGTAGGGGTGGCCTCTTTGTTGATTTTCTTGGTCCTAGGAGGATATAGCGATCCCGCAATCCCCGTATATTCCCTTGCAGACCTCGATCAAAACAGGGTTGTCAGCCTCTTGCGTGAAGCGCCCGCTGGCCTTAAGGTTGCCGATGTTCGTACAGGAGACACCGTGCTGCTGAAAGACCTTCAAGACTATACCTTGTTGCAGGCTGCCATAGCCGACCAGAATCTGGCCGGGGTTTCTCCTGCTGAGATGGAGGAGAATCTGGGCGAATTGACCGAAGGCGCTACCATTACCCTTGTATCCACCGAAGGCGACGCAGAGCGTGCCCGCGAAATCCAGCGCAAAATTGCTTCAGATGGGCCCCTCTCTGAGGCCGATATCATGCCAGCTTTTCCTGGCGGTGAGTCGGCGCTTCGCCGATTTTTGTCGCGTCAACTGCGCTATCCCATCGAGGCTTCCCGACAAAAAGTGGAAGGTACCGTGTACCTCCGTTTTGTGATCAACGCTGAAGGAAAAATTGAGAGCCCAGAAGTGATGCGTGGCATCGGTGGTGGCTGCGACGAAGAAGCACTGCGCGTGCTCAGCCAAATGCCTCCCTGGAATCCTGGTGAAGTTGCAGGGGTCAAAGTCCCCGTTTTTTCCACACTCGCCATCAATTTCCGGTTTTTGTAAAAAAATAGAACCCTTGTCTGGCTGAATTTTCCGTAGGTTCTCCTGGCAAATCGATCAGGATTTTCGAGCGTTTGAGCAATTCTCCGATCTTGATCTGCTAAGACATTGGGGCAAAAATGTGGAATAATTTCTCAGATGACAGGAGCATTTCTCCATCATTTTCCAATCCATTTCCCCTTCCATTTTTATTTCTCTGTTCAAACCCCCTATTTCACAGCGGAGTCAGATGCCAGACAATTAGCCTGGCGCTGCCTCCGCACTTTCGTTGCATCTTTTAACTCAGCAATATGAAAATTGGACTCATCGGTCTCGGAAAAATGGGGGCAAATATGACCCGCCGTCTGTTGCAGCATAACCATGAAGTGGTAGCTTTTGACAGGTCGGAAGAAGCAGTAAGTCAGCTTTCTTCGGAAGGTGCCATTGGTGCCAACTCTTTGGAGGAGCTTGTTGCCAAGCTGCCTGAGCGCAAAGTGATCTGGGTGATGGTTCCTTCTGGTGCGCCGGTAGAATCTACCCTGGAGTCTCTTTCCGGTTTGTTGTCTGAGGGTGATATTGTCATCGAAGGAGGGAATTCGTTTTGGCGCGACTCCATCCGCAGGGCTGAATTTTTGAAAAAATCCGGAATCAACTTTATCGATTGCGGGGTGTCTGGTGGTGTGTGGGGATTGGCCAATGGCTACTCGCTGATGTATGGCGGCGAAAAGGAGCCTGCTGATTATATTTTGCCAATCATCACGGCGCTTGCCCCTGAAAAAGGTCATTTGCATTGTGGTGCCGTAGGCTCAGGCCACATGGTGAAAATGGTACACAATGGCATGGAATACGGCATGATGCAGGCCTACGCAGAAGGCTTTGAAATCATGGAAAAATCTCCCTTCGGGCTTGATCTGGAAGCCATTGCCAAAATGTGGATGCATGGCTCTGTGGTGCGCTCATGGTTGCTCGAACTGGCTGGGAATGCCCTCGAAGAAGATCCCAAACTCGATTCCATCAAAGGATACGTCAATGATAGTGGCGAAGGACGCTGGACTGTGCAGACAGCCATCGACTTTGATGTGCCCGCACACGTGATCACGGCTTCCCTTTTTACTCGCTTCGAATCTCGACAGGAAGAGTCTTTTGCCATGAAGATGCTCGCAGCTCTTCGTAACCAATTTGGTGGACATGCGGTAAAAAAGACGAAAGAGTAGTCTGGCATGTTGTCAACGAGTCCGGAGCATCGAGTAAGTAAACCTAGTCCTATGAATTCTACCGCCAATCAAATTTTGGTCATTTTCGGAGCCTCCGGTGATCTCACCAATCGCAAACTCATCCCAGCTCTCTATGACCTCTATTGTCAAGAGATGCTGCCTGAGAATTTTGCAGTTTTGGGCGTAAGTCGTTCTGAATACTCCGACGAATCTTTTCGCGAAAAAATTCTTCCTGGCATTAAGGAATTCGCCAATAAGAAAGCATCACAAGAGGAAAAGGTTCAAGACTTTCTCGATTGCATTTTTTACCAGTCTATCGATACCCAATCGGTAGATGACTATGGTACGCTCAAAACCAGGCTGGAAGAAATAAATGCGAGGTGTAAGACGGACGGGAATTATATCTTCTATCTCTCTACACCTCCTTCTCTCTACAGTGTTATCCCCTCGTTGTTGGCCGCTCATGGCCTTCACAAAGAAGGCAAAGGCATTTTTCGCAGGCTAATCATAGAGAAGCCATTTGGCTATGACCTGGCATCAGCCAAGACGCTGAATAAAGATCTTCTCAAGCACTTCAGGGAGCATCAGATCTATCGGATCGACCATTATCTGGGGAAAGAAACGGTGCAAAACCTGCTCGTGACTCGTTTCTCCAATGGTATTTTTGAACCATTGTGGAACAGTAAATACATTCACCATGTTCAGATTACTTCGGCAGAAAGCATTGGGGTAGGAGACCGTGGAGGGTATTACGACGGGTCCGGCGCTTTGAGAGACATGCTTCAAAATCACCTGCTTCAGATCGTGGGAATGGTGGCCATGGAGCCACCGAGTGTGATCGAGGCCACTTCTATTCGCAACGAAACCCTCAAGGTTTTCCAATCCTTCCGGCCAATCACCGAAGAGGAAGTGAAAGACTACGTGATTCGCGGCCAATACACAGAATCTACGGTGAGAGGCGAGCACATGAAAGGCTACCGACAGGAAAAAGGCGTGCCCGATGAATCCCGGACCCCCACCTTCGTCGCAATGAAGTTTTTCATTGACAACTGGCGCTGGGGAGGTGTTCCCTTCTATATCCGCACAGGCAAGCGCCTGCCTACGCGTGCTACCGAGATTGTGATCCAATTCAAGGAAACGCCTCACCGCTTGTTCAAAGATGTGAATGGTGCCAAAAAAGCCAATCAACTCGTGATCAGAATTCAACCCAACGAAGGCGTGAAGCTCAAGTTTGGGATGAAAGTGCCCGGTGCTGGGTTTCAGGTAGAGAATGTGGACATGGACTTTCACTACTCAGATCTCCAAAACACCTATGTGCCCAGTGCCTACGAGCGACTGTTGCTCGATGCCATGCTGGGAGATGCCACGCTCTATGCCCGGGGCGACGCAGTCGAAGAAGCCTGGGAATTTGTAGATCCGATCCTCAAAGCCTGGGCTACCCGAGATGATATCCCTGTTTACGGCTATCCTGCCGGCACCTGGGGCCCTGAGCCTGTCGATTCCATGATCGAAGGGGAAAACATGAACTGGCGCTATCCCTGTAAGAACCTCGCTGACGATGGCAATTATTGTGAACTTTAACCCCACCTATTCACCCCATGTCTTCCACGCTACATATTTCCCAATCACCGATCCACGTCGCAAAAAACGTTGCCTCTGATATTGCCGCGATGGTAGTGCGAGGCAAGCCTTTTCATATTGCCCTTTCCGGAGGATCTACGCCCAAGCTATTGTTTGAGCAATTGGCCGCCAACTACCGGGAATCCATTCCCTGGGGCGATGTGCACCTGTGGTGGGGAGACGAGCGCTGCGTGCCGCCTTCCGATGAGCAGAGCAACTACCGCATGACCAAAGAGTCGCTACTCAAAGGGGTGATCCTCCCTCCCGGAAATGTGCACCGCATCAAAGGCGAATCAGATCCGGAGGAAGAGGCCAAGCGCTATGCCTCAGAAATGGCGAAGGGCATACCAACCCAGGATGGCCTCCCTATATTTGACTTGGTGCTGCTCGGTCTGGGAACCGACGGTCACACCGCCTCTATTTTCCCGCCTCAGATGGATCTCCTCACTGTGCCAGAATGGACAGCCGTGGCCATTCATCCCGAATCTGGACAACAACGGATTTCTATCACGGGCAAGGTGATCAACCGGGCCCGGAAAGTCGCATTTCTCGTCACGGGAGAGAGCAAGGCAGAGAAGGTCTCCGAAATTTTTGAGGAAAAAGATGGGAGTGAAGTGTATCCGGCTAGTCACATTGCGCCGAGCCCCGGAGATCTGATTTGGTATATCGACCGGGCTGCTGCAAAAATGCTTCGGTTTTGAATGGCATAGAAATATGGCAGGAAGCCGGGCGCGCCTTTTCTCAGGCAACCGATGCTGAGAGGGGCTTCCTGGAGGCTTCGGCAGAGCCCGATGTACGCATGAAATTGCTTTTGCAGATCAAGGCTGCACTCGCAAGTTGGTGGCATGATGATCCTGAGCAAATCCCTCGCTTGCTCTATCGCATCGATGTGGATGAGGTCAAAGCCAAGACTGCGCTGATGTCGCCTGATCCTATTTCGGCCCTTGCAGAAGAGATTCTCGACCGCTTGCGCCTCACGGCGATGAGCAGGATTACCTATCGGGAATCTCGTAAGTAGTTTTGGCAGTGACTTTTGGGGCTTTTTTTCGTCTAAACTTCCTCATGGAAAACCTCGACTACATGGCTGTAAACACGGCTCACGATCCAGAAGCCATCGCGGATTTGGACAGAATCCAGCGATTTACCCGCCTGCTAGACAGTCAGTTTCGGATCCCAGGCACCAACATCACCTTCGGACTTGATCCGATCCTGGGTCTCATTCCCGGTGCCGGAGACATTCTGTCTTTTGGCATCTCTGGCTTTGTGGTAGCAGCCATGGCCCGACACGGCGTAAAAGGGCAAGTGGTGATCATGATGATTGGGAATATCCTGATCGACTTTGTGGTGGGCTCTGTGCCCATTGTGGGGAGCATTGCTGACTTTGGCCTCAAGGCCAATTCGCGCAATATGAGGCTCTTGCGAAAGCATTATCAGGAGGGGAAATACCAGAAAAGTCTGGCTTTCGTATTGTTGATGTTGATGGTTGTGATGCTCTCCGTGATTGGGTTGAGTATTTGGGGAATGATAGCACTACTGAGGTGGTTATTTTAAGCCGGAAATTGCGTGATAGAAATTCCCTTTCAGCTTGCTAACTTGCCATCGCCCAACTACTCCAAGAATGAATGCAAGACATAGAGCGATAGAGTGGATCAACCGCCGACCAAATGCTATACCCATCAAGCGCAGACCTCCCGCCGATGTGTTTGGTGAAAACGTGTTTAACCGGGAAATGATGAAGCACTACCTCGAAAAGGAAGTGTTTCAATCCTTGCAACGGACCATTGAGCGCAGAGAGTTTCTCGATCGTAGTCTGGCCGATCCTGTTGCCAATGCCATTAAGGCATGGGCATTGGACCATGGTGCCACGCACTTTACCCACTGGTTTCAGCCCCTCACAGGTCGGGCTGCGGAGAAGCATGATTCCTTTTTGGAAATCAGTGATGGGGAAGGCATCCATAAATTTTCTGGAACGGAGCTCGCCCAACAGGAGCCTGATGCCTCTTCTTTTCCATCGGGTGGCCTGCGTTCTACCTTCGAAGCCCGTGGCTACACGGCCTGGGATTGCAGCTCTCCGGCATTTATCTTTGAAACCACCTACGGCAAAACGCTCTGCATTCCTACCATATTTGTCTCTTACCTCGGCGAAGCCCTCGATTATAAAATTCCTCTGCTCAAATCCGTAGGTATTTTGGAGCAGGCTAGCGTAGAACTCTGTAAGCTTTTCGAAGAACCTGTCGCAAGGGTGTTTCCCACCCTTGGACTTGAGCAGGAATATTTCCTCGTGGATCGCACGCTCCACGACCTCCGGCCCGACCTTGTGATGACCGGCCGCACGCTTGTCGGTGCAGCGCCCCCACGCGGGCAGCAGCTCGACGATCACTACTTCGGGTCTATTCCTGAGCGGGTTTTTGCCTTCATGAATGAGCTGGAAGAAGAATCTCATCGGCACGGAATTCCCATGAAAACCCGCCACAATGAGGTGGCTCCCGGCCAATTTGAATGCGCTCCCGCCTTTGAATCCATCAATGTGGCGCTCGATCATGGCCTCTTGGTCATGGACCTGATCGACCGGATCGCCAAAAAGCATCACTTTGTGGCCTTGCTCCACGAAAAACCCTTTCAGGGGCTGAATGGCTCGGGCAAGCACAACAACTGGTCTCTCATGACCAACACGGGCAAAAACTTGCTTGCCCCTGGCAAAGACCCACAGGAAAACCTGATGTTTCTGGCCTTTTTCGTCTCTGTGATCAGCGCAGTAGATGATTACTCCGATCTCCTGCGGTCTTCTGTGGCTTCCCCTGGCAACGACTTGCGCCTTGGTGGCATGGAAGCGCCACCGGCGGTGATGTCGGTATTCATTGGAAGGTATCTAAGCAAAATTCTCACCGATATTGAGAATCCCCCCCGCAAGCGCAAACACGAACCCGAAGACGACCTCCTCCGGTTGGGGATCAACGAAATTCCTGAATTGCTCCTCGATAATACCGACAGGAATAGAACTTCGCCGTTTGCGTTTACAGGGAATAAATTTGAGTTCAGAGCGGTGGGAGCCTCGGCCAATAGCTCCAATGCCATGACCATCCTCAATGTGATTGTGGCTGATAAGCTCTTCGACATGAAGGAGCAAATTGAAGCCAAGATCAGACGAGGACGCCCTCTGGAGAATGCTGCGTTGGATATTCTGAAAGAATTCGTTTCGGCAAGCAAGGCTATTCTTTTTGAAGGCGATGGATATAGCCCGGAATGGCTCAGGTCAGCCAAGTCTCGCGGCTTGAAGGAGCACAGGCACACGCCTTATGCCCTCGATGCCATGCTCGACAAGAGGAGCATCGAGCTATTTGCCCGCCATCAGATTTTTACTGAACAAGAGCTCAAAGCCCGCCACGAAGTGCTGCTGAGAGATTATGTGGGCAAACGAAGGATTGAGGCTGATGTCCTGGTGGAAATTGTTCAAACCCTGGTATTGCCTGCGGCGCTCACCTATCAGGGGCGGCTGTTGGATCAGCTGATCTCTCTTCAGTCTTTGTCCTTACTCAAAGAGGCCGATGGTGGACAAAAGGAGCTAGCCATCAGGCTGGGTGAAATCACGAAGAAACTCCACAAAGAGGTCGAGGAAATTGAAGGCACACGCAGGCGCGTGGAGAAGCGGGGCGATTCTCGCGAGGTAGCCATTGGCTATGCAGAACAAGTCATGCCCCTGGCCGAAAACATTCGCCTTCATGTGGATGAGTTGGAAGCCCTGGTAGCTGACGAGCTATGGCCTTTGCCCAAATATCGGGAACTGTTGTTTTTGAGATAATCCAATCAGCCGCTTTTGGCGGAGATTCTATGAAAATTATTATTGCAGGTGCTGGGGAAGTAGGGTTTCACGTGGCAAAAATGCTGGCCAATGAAGAGCACGACATTGTCCTCATCGACAAATCTGAAGAGCGTCTTCAGCACTCTGAAAGCCATATAGATGTAGGGGTGCTGAAAGGCAATGCTCTGTCAATCAGAATGTTGGAAGAGGCTGGCGTGGAAAGTGCTGATCTGTTCATCGCTGCAACTTCCTCGGAAGAAACCAATATTACCACGGCCATCCTTGCCAAACATCTCGGTGCCAAGCGCACCATCTGCCGGATCAGCAATCCTGAATTTCAGGTCAGGACCGACAAAGTCAACATGGCAAAGCTCGGAATCGACTCCATGGTGTTTCCAGAAGATCTCGCCGCACGGGAAATTCACCGACTCATCGAGCGCGCTGCCCTCACCGATTCCTTTGAATTTGGCGATGGCAAACTCTGGCTCACCGGGATTATTTTGGAAAAAGACGCGCCTTTTGTTGGGCTCAACCTGATCGAGGCGGTAAAGGAAAATCCACAGTTGAAGTTTACTGTCGTGGCCATTCAGCGAGGGGGGCACACCATCATTCCTCGGGGTGCCACCATGTTCAAGGAAGGGGATCATGTATATTTCATCATCCACCCCGAATGCCTCGGAGAACTACAGCGACTCTCCGGCAAGGAAAAAGTGCAGATCAAAAACATCATGATCCTCGGTGGAGGTTTGATCGGAAGAGAATTTGCCAAAAGAGTGCAACGCGATTTCAACGTTAAGCTCATCGAGCAAAATAAAACCAAGTGCTACGCACTGGCCGATGAGCTTGTTGACACCATGATTCTGCATGGAGATGGGTCCAATGTGGAATTTCTTGAAGAAGAAGGTATCGAAAATATGGACGCCTTTGTAGCCGTGACCGGCGACTCAGAGACCAACATCATTTCCTGCCTCGTGGCCAAAAATCACGGCGTGGGTCGCACCATTGCCCTGGTAGAAAACATCGACTACATCAGCCTGTCGCAAAACATCGGCATCGATACGCTGATCAACAAAAAGATGATCACGATCAACAACATCTTCCGCCACGTGCGTGAGGGCAACGTGCAGGCCATCACGAGCTTGCACGGCGTGCAATCGGAGGTGCTAGAATTTGTGGTGCATGACGCCTGCAAAATCGCCAACATCCCCGTCAAGAAATTGAATTTCCCCCGCGATGCCGTCATCGCCGGGGTAGTGAGAGGCGAAGACAGCTTCATCGCCGATGGCAACACCACCATCGAAGATGGCGACCGCGTGGTGGTATTCACCCTGCCCGGGTCAGTGCATCAGGTGGAGAAGTTTTTTAAGTAGGGGGAGGCTGATTTTGGTTGGGTAGGAGCCACCTTGGATGAATCCGGGGTGGCTTATGTTTGGAAAAATAATTCTGTTAATAGTAAGTGGAGCCGCAATTGATCATTTATGCTATAGGTACCCTTCGTTTTTACCATATTCAATGTTATGCTTGTTGTATTTTGGAT
>JANQTF010000002.1 GCA_030731845.1 Bacteroidia bacterium
GCTGCGGGCGCAAGACCCGCAGCTGCTTTGGGTTATTGTCTCGCCTCTCAACATCTCGCTTCTCAATATCTCAATCCTCATGAAACACGATGACGGGAATTTTTGATCCGAGCGCTACCCGGCGGGTGACGCTTTCCTGATAATACTCCTTCATGCTGTGGTGATGACGATGCAGGAGAGCGACAGCGTCTATATTTTCCTGCTCGATGAAGGCTTCGAGGGCGTCTTTTACTTGCTCATTTCTGAGAATCCTGAAGTTGATGGTGCTACTGTTCTGCGACAGGTCGTAGAGTTTGTCAAAAAACTCACGTTGTACGCTATTCCAAAAATTTTCCTGCCCACGCACGTGGACACAGGTAAGAGTGCCTTCGAGAGAGCGAACGAGGGGGGCGAGGGCCAACACACTTGAGAGGTCTTTTTCCTGAAAATCAGAGGCATAAGCGATGTGGTTGATGGTTCGGCCCTCGGCGTGTTGGGGGACAAGAAGCACAGGCACTTTCACATGCCTGACCACACCGAGCGCAATGCTGCCGAAGGGGCCATCACTTTTATCAGACTCCAGTCCGCGGGTTCCCATGACGATCCAATCGGGCTTATTGCTACTCACAAAATCGGAGATGGTGGCAACTGGTGCTCCCGTGCTGGTGAGAAACCCAACGGGCACATCTGGAGCGATTTCCTCTATTTTGGTGGTAATCTCTCGTTGGTGCTGATCCCACTCCTGGGGATCAAATTGAGTTTCGGAGCCACGCTCCCAATGCCGGATAGGCCTCAGCACACTGATTCCTATTTTAGGCTCCACGTGCATCACCACGAGTTGTGCGTGGAGTTGCTGAGCCAATCTGATGGCAAAAGGAAGGGCAACTTCGGCATGAGCAGAAAAATCGGTAGGAAAGAGGACTGCTTTCATCATGGGTGGGGTTGAAAAATGGGCGAGAATTGGGGGATCACTTGTTTCCTCACTCATGATACCAGATACCCACCCCAAAACCGATGACTTTTGGTGGTGCAGCAACTGAGAAATGGTGAGGCAATTCAGGTAGAATGCAAAAGAATCTGGCGAGGTTCTGTACATTTGAAAACTATGAAATCAGCGTCTTTTCAGGACTATATGCCCGGCAATGTGTGTTTCGGTTGCGGGCAAGACAACCCCGACGGGCTGCACATTCATTCCCGATGGGAGGGAGAGGTGGCGGTGTGCAACTGGATGCCAGAGCCCAAATATTGGGGCTGGGTGAACATCCTCAACGGTGGCATCATGGCCACGCTCATCGATTGTCATTGTATGGGGGCGGCATTGGCTGCGGCCTATCGCGCAGAAAATCGGGGGTTGGATACCGAGCCGGTGTATCGCTATGCAACCGGAACCTTGACAGTGAAATATCTCAAGCCCACGCCGGGAGATCAGGAAGTAGAGCTTCGGGCAAGCATAATCGAGCAAAAAGGCCGAAAAACGACCCTCACCTGTGAATGCTGGTCGGGCGGGGTGCTCACCGCCACCGCCGATGTGGTGGCTCTGCGGGTGGTGGACAGCAGTCAAGCTGTGGAAGGCAACCCGTTTGTGGGCTAGTTGGCGGCTCAATGTAGGATATTCGCAACAGCCCACTATCTTTGAAGGCAATACATGTTAAAAGCGACTAATATATACAAATCCTATGGCCAACTTCAGGTCCTGAAGGGGGTTGGGATAGAACTTGAGCCCGGCGAAGTGGTGGCACTTGTGGGCAGCAGCGGGGCCGGCAAAAGCACTTTGCTGCAGATTCTTGGCACCCTCGATACTGCAGATGCTGGCGAGGTGATGTTTGACGACAAAAACATCCTCACCTTCGGCGAACGCCAACAGGCACAGTTTCGCAATCAATCGCTGGGGTTTGTCTTTCAATTTCACCACCTGCTACCCGAATTCACCGCAGTGGAAAATGTGTGTATGCCAGCCCTGATCGGCAAGCAATCCATGCGCGACATACAGCCCAGAGCAGAGGAGCTCCTGACAGCGCTCGGGCTCAAAGACCGATTTGGCCACAAACCGGGAGAATTATCAGGTGGGGAGCAGCAGCGTGTGTCTGTGGCACGTGCCCTGATCAACAAGCCACGACTGATCCTCGCTGATGAGCCTACCGGCAACCTCGATACCCACAACAGCGAGGAGCTCTATCGCCTGATATTTGACCTCGCGGCCACGACGGGGGTTTCCTTTCTCATTGCGACCCACAACCTCGATCTTGCCGGCAAGGCCGATCGCACGATTCGGATTCAAGACGGCCTGATCGTTTCCTGAATTCACCAGGCAAAATCTGTTGCATAAAAAAATCGGGAGCAATTGCTCGCCCCCGACTCCTCTTCACAACCTTAATTCTTGAGATCATACAGGCGCGAAGCCTGGATTGAACGATATTTTTCAGATGAGTCAGGGCACCTTGGGCTCTGCTCATGTGTGTGTGCATCAGGCTACTGCTTTTTCAGATTCGCGGATGAGGTCTTTCACGCGCTGACGGGCGCGGGCGAGACGCATTTTGACTGCCGAGTCAGAAATCTGGAACCTTTCGGTCAATTCTTTGATCGACAAATCGTCCTGATACTTCATCACGAGGATATCCTTGTCTTCAGGAGCGATTTGGTCCAACGCTCTCTTGAGATATCTGGAGCGCGTAAAGAGCGGCTCAGAATCTTCAAGTTCTTCGCTTAGATCATGATTATCGTCGATTCCCTGAATATGGAACTTGCTGTTTTTGCGGTAATGTTCTACGCAAAAATTGTAGGTGAGCGCGTAGAGCCAGGTAGAAAACCGGCTTTTCCCGCTGAATTTATGCAACTGATGATAGACCTTCACAAGGATGTCCTGTGCCATATCTTGCGCCAAGTCTTTGTCATGAGCGAAGCTTAGGCATTTGCGATAGACTTTGGAGGAATATCTTTGATAAATAAAGCCAAACAAATCTGTGCGGCCCTCTTCCAGAATCCCTGCGATGAGATCCTCATCGCTCATATTCTTTGGGGAAGAAAAACAGGTGGTAGCAAGCAGTTGAGTTGGCTGAATCAAGGGAACTAACATGATCTTAATCAGTTACAGGTTGGTGATTGATTACCCTGCTAAATACAGCATTCACCACGTAAAAGATTTGCCAAAAAAGTAAATAATTAGGAAGTCTGAATTGCGAATGATTGTGAACACAAATCGAAAAAAAAGCCCTATCTACGACAGATAGGGCTTACTGAGGGTATTTTTATTGCTAATTCCGGTACATAACCGAATTAATCGCATCAATTACGCGCTTCGGATTGGGCATAAAAGCCTCCACAAATACCGAAGAATATGGGAGCGGAGTGTCTCTTCCCGTAACCCTGATCACAGGAGCGTCCAAATAATCGAATGCTCTTTTCTGGATCATGTAGGTCAATTCACCTGCCATACCAGCCAAAGGCCATGATTCTTCAACAAACACACAGCGGTTTGTCTTCTTCACAGACTGTACCACTGTATCGTAATCGATGGGGCGCACAGACCTCAGGTCGATCACTTCTACATTGACACCGTCTTTGGCGAGTTCTTCAGCGGCAGCGAGGCACACGTGCACCATTTTGCCGAAGGTAACAACTGTGACATCGGTTCCTGGGCGCTTGATTTCTGCTACCCCGATAGGAATGACAAAGTCTTCGCTTTCTGGCACTGGCCCTTTGTCTCCATACATCACCTCAGATTCCATGACGAGCACGGGATTGGGGTCGCGAATAGCGGCTTTGAGTAGGCCTTTCCCGTCCATAGGGGTGCTGGGCACCACTACTTTAAGTCCGGGGGTATTGGCAAACCAGTTTTCAAAGCTCTGTGAGTGGGTAGCGGCCAATTGCCCTGCAGCCCCGGTAGGACCGCGGAACACGATATCGATCGGAAATTGCCCACCAGACATTTGGTACATCTTGGCGGCATTGTTGATGACCTGATCGATCGCTACGAGCGAAAAGTTGAAGGTCATGAACTCCACGATAGGCTTGAGGCCCAGCATTGCGGAGCCAACAGCGATTCCCGCAAAGCCCAATTCGGAAATAGGGGTATCGATGACGCGCTTGGGGCCAAACTCTTCGAGCATGCCTTGGCTTACCTTATAGGCGCCATTGTACTCGGCGACTTCTTCACCCATCAGGTAAATGCGCTCATCACGGCGCATTTCTTCATTCATTGCCTCTCTCAAGGCTTCACGAAACTGTATCTCTCTCATGTTCGGGAGTTGAATCTCTACTTTAGCGGCGTGAAGATAGAAAAACCTCTGGCAGTTTGGAAGTGTTTTCCATCAACCAAAAAGCGGATTTCCTTCCATTTTATCTTTGTTCTCACTTTTTCCATTGCTTATAGAGGAGAAACTAATGGTTCAACGTTGTCTTTCCCTCATACTTATGCAAAATCGATTCTGAATCATAGGCAGAGGGGGTAATTGTTACAGAATTTTAATTCCATGAAAATATACCTATACTTGTAACAAGCAAAGAAGAACAAAAGCAAACATGAACTACCAGCTAATCGGGCACAATATTAAAACATTTAGAGAAAGCATGACCCTTTCTCAGGTAGATCTTGCAGGTTTTCTTTCTGTTACAAGAGAGCAAATAAGTTATTATGAGACTGGAAAACGCAACATCCCTCTCCCCCTTTTAGAGCGCCTTTCCAGCCTGTTTGGAGTAGAACTCAGCGACCTCCTGACTGAAAACCCTGCCCAAGCGAGTACCCTGGCAGCATTTGCCTTTAGAGCCGAGGGGCTCGAGGCCCAGGATCTTGAAAGCCTGGCAGAATTCCAGAAAATCGTAAAAAATTATCTCAAAATTCATCGCCTAAGCCTGGAGTCATGATGGATCTGATGATGAAGAAGCAGGTGACCTCCTTTCGGGAGCGCCATGGCATCAGCTCCAATGAGCCGATCCGCCTCAAAAGCCTCCTCATGAAGTTGCAGGTTCAGGCTGTGTTTCGGCCCATGTCTGGCATCGTGTCAGGCATGGCCATCAAGGCCCCTTGGGCCGAGGGGCAAGCCCTCAGGTTTATGCTCATCAATTCCCAGCAGTCGCTCGGCAGGCAGCATTTCACCATTTGCCATGAGCTCTATCACTTGTTTGTGCAGGAGAATTTTTCTTCCCGAAGGTGTGTCGCTGGTACATTTGACAAACGAGCTGACAAAGAAGAATATAACGCCGACCTGTTTGCGGCGCTGCTGCTGCTACCCGAGGAAGGCATGCTGGAGATGATCCCCGCTCAAGAATTGAAAAAAGACAGAGTTTCGCTAGCCACCCTTCTGCACATAGAGCAGTATTTTTCCTGCTCGCGCTCGGCACTTTTGCAGCGACTGAGAGAACTCGCTTTGGCAAGCCCCGGGTATATGGAAGCGCATCGGGTGGATGTGCGAAGAGGAGCGCTATCGCTGGGATATCCCGCAGATTTGTATCTACCAGGCAATCATGGCCTCGTGATCAGCGATTATGGGCCAAAGGCCCACGCGCTATTTGAGCAGGATCGCATCTCAGAATCTCACTATCTCTCTTTGATGTATGACATTGGGGTGAATCTCTCGGATCAGCCTGAATCTATTGCCGATGCTGAAAAAGATCTTGTTTGATGCCGATGTGTTGATTCATTTTTCAAAAGGGAATGCTCTTGATGCGCTTGTGCACCTATATCCGAATCGGATGTGCGTGCTGGAGCAGGTGCTCCAGGAGCTCAGACCAGGCACAGTTGCCAGAAGCTGGGTGGATGCACAGATCGCAGCAGGGCAGATAGAGCACCTTCATCTGCCGCAGGAGAGCGACATCATTCTGGAATATGCGCGGCTTATCAGCCGGATGGGGAGTGGAGAGAGTGCCTGCCTCGTGCTCGCCCGATTTGATGGTCGATTCCTTGCGAGCAGCAACCTCCGCGACATCCAGAGCTATTGCGGACAGCACAGCATCGGATACGTGACCACCATGGATGTGATTCACCAATTAGAAAAAAACGGGCTCTGGACCGAAGCTGAATGCGATACGTTCATTACGACCGTGAAGCAACTCGGCAGTCGCCTGCCAGTGAAAAGCCTCATCGAATATCGGAAACGGTTTCGACCCAGAGAGATCTGAGAGATGAATTCACGTTAATTCCGCCGCAACACTTCTCTTTTGAGCAGCTCTACCTCGCGACTTGCTTGTCCGGCTACAGAAGTATTTTCTTCTGCCCGACGAATGAGATATGGCATCACGGACTTGACTGGGCCATAGGGCAGGTATTTGGCGGCGTTGTAGCCACCGTGGCCCAGATTAAATGAGATATGGTCCGACATGCTGAGGAGCTGTGCAAACCATACATGCGGATGGTTGGCAGGAAGCCCTTTTTGCTGAAGCAGTTCGGCGAGGAGGGCACTCGACTGCTCATTGTGTGTGCCCGCACACACGGCCACATGGTCGATATGATCGATGCAAAGCTTTAAGGCTTCGTTGTAATCGTGGTCAGTGGCTGCTTTGTTGGGTTGGATGGGAGTAGGATATCCCATTTCTTCTGCGCGTCGATTCTCTTTTTCGAGATAGGCCCCCCGCACGAGCTTCACCCCAAGGAGGTAGCCTCTTTCTTCACTTCGCTTCAGCAAGCTTTGCAGGTATGCCAACCTATCGTGGCGATAGTGCTGTGTGGTGGTCCAGACGATGACTTTATCGCGGTTAAATTCTTCCATCAATCCCTCCACGAGGCCATCTATCACATCCTGGATCCAGGTTTCCTCGGCGTCAAAAAACACGGGGACATCATAGTCGCGCGCGGCCATCGCTATTTCGCGCACCCGGTTCTTCACCCGCTCAAAGGCTTCTTGCTCGGCCTTGGTCAGGACCTTGCCGGCTTGTATGTTGGCCATCAGATCAAAGGAGGCGAGCCCGGTGAGTTTGCAGGCGCTGAAGGCGACGGCCTCATGCTTGTGTCCGTGCACAAGGGTCCCGATGATTTCCTGTTTGGTTTTTTCGAATCCTTCTTCTGTTTTTTCCCCTTCTACCGAATAATCCAGAATGGTGCGCACCCCGTATTCCATGAGGTGCTCAGAGCGCTTGACGGTTTCTGCGAGAGATTCGCCTCCTGCAAAAAGATCAAACAGGGTGCTCTTTACCAGGCCTTTTACGGGAAGACGGAGCTTGAACCCGAGGTTCAACAACTTGGGACCAACCTTGGTGAGAAAGGGCGAATCGATCAGGCGAAACAACCAATAGGTTCGTCTCAGCTTGGCATCCGTCTGCGCTTGAAAAGCGAGCTCGGTGTTGTTAAAGTTGATACGTGGGGCCACGTCTTCCATAAAATGTGCGCATGAAAAAGTGGAAATCAGGGGGTGTCAATCCTCCTGTCCTCGGTTGACTCCAGGCCTTCGCCCTGCGGATTTTCAGGAGGAGTAAACATGATGGATTGGGGCTGGGCGGTCACATAAAAATATTCGAGGGTCTTTTTTCCGGTCACATAATCCACATCCACCTCCGAGTTTTTGGTGAGGCGGGTGCGATCTGCCAGCACCGTATCGGTTCCTACTGCAAGCTTGTGGAGCAGCGGGGTCCAATCTTTGGAAAAATAGGCATGTTGATGAACATGAATATGATATTCACCATCCTTCACCACTGAAGAGGGAATCGGTTCTATGCTACCATCGGGCAGGTTCCAAAAATATTCATCACGCCGCCAACCTACCACGAGTGGGTCACTCGTCTCCATATAGCCACTGTCGGAGATCACAAACTGCAAAACCCCGTCTTTGTTCTCAATCGGATCTGCGTCGGGCACGCTGTAGCGAATGGCAACCCAGCCTTCGTAGCCTGCGGGCAGGTAGTAGGCCCGGTTAGGCTCTTTGTCCAATATCCACAACCCCATCATCATGACCGATAGAAGGCCAAAACCCATGAGGATAATCTTCTCTACTTTTTTAAGCGGACGTCTTGCCATGAACCTAATAGTCTGAAAAATCCATCAAACATACGCAACCTCAGGCGAATGAGAAATGAAAGAATGCGGAGAATTGTGGGATGAATGAATTGTGAGATAAAAAATGGACTTCTTCAAGGAAAAGGAAGATTTCGAGTTGTGGGATCTCGAAAAATGATTCCTGAGGGGGGCAAAGGGGCTTTGGTTGATGAACCAAAAGCAATCCCTACTTAATGAGTCGTGATCATCCCTGAGGATGCCGAAAATCTCATTCCTCATATTCAGAAGGAGTGAAAAGCATCTGTTCTCTGCAAAGAGTTGGCGCGCTCGACGAGTTAAACAAAAAGAAGTTTATCCTCGAATGTTTTTTTTGCGAAAGCTCACGTGCATTTTGTCTTACTTTATCTGGAAGCCATGGATCAAATAGGCCAGAGAGTCTCTCAGGTGCAAATTTCTTTGATCCCCTAAACCTGCCTCCCTGGCCCAATTTCTCTTTACATTCACCTTTTTCATACCATCCCTTATGAGAGTCATTTTCTCCCTACTCCTTTTTTTGTCGGGAATCTCCACGTTTGCCCAAACTACCTATCTCCACTGTGGCAAAATCGTGGAGGTAGAACAAGGAATCATCCTGACCCGGCAAACCATCATCATTGATGGAAGCACCATCACGGCCATAGAGCCGGGGTATCGCGCAGCATCTGCGGGCGTCACGGTCATCGATCTCAAGTCTGCCACAGTCATGCCCGGCCTTTTTGATATGCACGTTCACATAGAGAGCGAATCCTCCCCCACCAGTTATATGGAGCGATTTACCAAAAGCGAGGTGGAAAATGCCTACGGCTGCATCAAATATGCCGAAACCACGCTCATGGCCGGGTTTACCACTGTGCGCGACCTTGGTGGCTCCGGGATCAACATTGCCCTGCGCGATGCCATTGCCCGAGGGCAGGTAGATGGTCCAAGGATTTTTACCGCTGGCAAATCTATCGCCACCACCGGTGGCCATGCAGACCCCACCAACGGCTTCAGCCGTGACCACATGCCCGATGCCGGGCCTCAAGAAGGCGTTGCCGACGGCGTGGCCCAATGTGCCGAAGCCGTGAGATGGCGCTACAAAAATGGCTCCGATTGTATCAAAATCACGGGAACTGGAGGCGTGCTGAGCGTGGCCAAAAGCGGCGACAACCCACAGTTTTCTCAGGAAGAATTCAATGCCATCGTGGCCACTGCCAATGACTATGGCTTTCACGTGGCTGTGCATGCACACGGAGCCGAAGGCATGAAGCGTGCTGTGTTGGCGGGTGTGACCACCATCGAGCACGGCACCAAAATGACCGAAGAGGTCATGGATCTCATGGTGGAGCATGGCACCTACCTCGTGCCTACCATCAGTGCAGGCAAAGCCGTGGCAGCTAACGCAGCCATTCCTGGCTATTATCCCGACATCATCGTTCCCAAAGCCCTGGAGATCGGTCCGCTCATTCAAAATACCTTTTCGAAGGCTTATGCCAAGGGCGTGCCCATCGCATTTGGAACGGATGCAGGCGTGTTTCCCCACGGCGACAATTGGAAAGAATTCATCTACATGACCGAAAGCGGAATGCCCATGATGCAGGCCCTCCAAAGTGCCACCATGATTCCTGCCACCATCCTCAAGGTAGAAGACAAACTCGGCTCCCTCAAAGCCGGCAAGCTCGCTGATATCATCGCCGTGGAAGGCGATCCGATACAGGATCCTGCCCTGATGGAGAAGGTGATTTTTGTGATGAAAGAAGGCAAAGTATATAAAGGCGAATAAGCTCGAAGCTCATTTATCCTTGAATATTCGGAGTCGGACTCCGAATATTCAAGGATAAGTGCTATTTTGGCAAGAAATTTCGTCATGCCAACGCTCCACATATCTCGTGATCAGCAAATAGAAGAGATCCGGCAATTGGTCCGGATTTTTCCTGTTACCACGATTTTGGGGCCTCGGCAGGTAGGGAAAACAACCTTGGCGAAGCGTTTCAATCCCGACCACACGTTTGACCTGGAAAATCCTCGCGATGTAGCCTCGCTCGATCACCCTCAGCTCCTGCTTGAAAATCTGAAGGGGCTCATCATGATTGATGAAATCCAGCGAAAACCCTCTCTTTTTCCGCTGCTTCGTTTTCTGGTAGATACACAGCCTGATCAAAAGTACCTGCTGCTTGGCAGTGCGTCTTCTCACTTGAAGGAGCAAGGCGGCGAGTCTCTTGCCGGGAGGATCGGCTACCACGACCTTTCTGGTCTCACGGTAGCTGAAGTGGGAGCAGACAATATGCAGAAGCGATGGGTGAGGGGAGGGTTTCCCCGGTCATTTTTGGCTGAATCGGATGAGGATAGCGCGCTATGGCGCTCCAATTTCATTTCTACCTTTTTGGAGCGGGACCTCGGCAGCAGCAGTCTCTCGTCGGGTTCCATGTATCGATTTTGGGTCATGCTAAGTCATTACCATGGGCAAACCCTGAATTACAGCGAGCTAGGGCGTTCGTTTGGCGTTTCTGACAAAACCGTGAAGCAATATATTTCACTTCTGGAAGATGCCTTTATGGTGCGTCTGCTTTTTCCGTGGCATGCCAACGTTGGCAAGCGCCTGGTGAAAAGTCCCAAACTGTACCTGCGCGATTCAGGCCTGTTTCATAGTCTTCAAAACATATCTGGGTTGTCAGATCTTCATAAAAATCCCAGGCTCGGTGCGTCGTGGGAGGGGTTTGCCTTGGAAGAGCTGCTTGTATCTATCAGAAAGCGGGACAACGAAGTATTTTTTTATGGCTCTCAGGGTGGCATGGAGCTCGACCTGTTTTGGCAAGACCGAGGCAAGGGATTTGGGGTAGAATTCAAATATCAGGATGCGCCTAAGTCCACGAAATCCATGCAACAAGCAATACAAGATTTGGATTTAGATCATCTTTGGGTGATTTATCCGGGTGATAGCGTGTACTCGTTGTCAGAGAAAATCACGGCTCTGCCGCTCACCCTGCTAGGTCAAATTCGCGCCTACATCTCTGCTAGTTGAGTGGGGCTTGTTTCGCCAACCATTCCAACTTTCTCATTCTCACCGGAAAGCCCTACTTTTGTGAGGCGAATTACCAGAGGGAATGATATGAAGACCGTCGCTTTTCACACCTTGGGCTGCAAGCTCAATTTTTCAGAAACATCCACCATTGCCCGTCAATTTTTGGATCAGGGATTCTCTAAAACCGAATTCTCTGAACCCTCGGATGTGTATGTGGTCAATACCTGCTCTGTGACGGAGCAGGCCAACCAAAAGTGCCGGCAGATTATCAGAAAGGCCCTCACGCTCAACCCAGAGGCATACGTGATTGTGGTGGGCTGCTACGCGCAGCTCAAGCCGCAAGAAATCGCCGACATTCCCGGGGTGGATCTCGTGCTCGGTGCAGGCGATAAGTTTCGCATCCACGAGCTGGTGCAGGATTTTACCAAAGAGGACAATCCTTGTGTGCTTAACAGCGAAATCAAGGATGTTGAAGGTTTTGTAGATGCGTTTTCGATTGGGGACCGCACCCGGTCCTTCCTCAAAGTGCAGGACGGCTGCGACTATAAGTGCACCTTTTGCACCATCCCCCTGGCCCGCGGCAAAAGCCGCTCTGACACCATGGCCAATGTGCTCGCCAATGCCACCAAGCTCGCCGATTCGGGCGTGAAGGAAATCGTGCTCACCGGTGTCAACATTGGTGACTACGGCACCGGCCTCAGCGAAAAACTGAATTTTCTGGATCTTGTCAAGGCCCTTGATCAGGTCGAGACAGTCGAGCGCTTTCGCATTTCCTCCATAGAGCCCAATCTGCTCTCCAACGAGATCATCGAGTATGTAGCCGGCTCACAGCGATTTATGCCTCATTTTCATGTGCCGCTGCAAAGTGGAAACGATGAGTTGCTTGGGCTTATGCGCCGGCGCTATCGTCGCGACCTCTATGCCGACCGGGTCGCCAAAATCAAGGAGCTGATGCCCCACGCGTGCATTGGTGTGGATGTGATAGTGGGGTTTCCGGGTGAAACCGAAGCCCATTTTCTCGACACCTATCAGTTTCTCAACGAGCTCGATGTGTCTTACTTCCACGTGTTTACCTACTCAGAGCGGGAAAACACCCTGGCCATTGACATGGAGGGGCGTGTGCCCAAAAAGGAGCGGCATCGCCGCAATGAGATGCTGAGGATCTTGTCAGAGAAGAAGCGACGGGCTTTCTACGCACAATTTGAAGGAGACAGCCGGCCTGTGTTGTGGGAAGAGGCGGAGGTCAATGGTGTGATGCACGGCTTCACGGATAATTATATCAAAGTGGAGCAGCCCTATGAGGCAGCGATGGCCAATAGCATCACCACTACATTGATGGCTGACTTGACACCTGCTGGAGCCATGAGGGCCTCGACAGAGCAGCTGAGGAAGCAAATAAGCGAATGAATGCCCTCTTTTTTCCCCTCGCAGAATTTGGCTACCTGTTGTCGCGGGTAGTCTTGGCTTTGCGATTTGTGTGGAGAGACCGCCGTCGAGTGATCTATCAACTCGATTTTGTGGGGGTCAATTCTATTCCACTAGTGGGGTTGATCGGGCTATTTGCCGGAGCAATTATCGCCTGGCAGGCCGCCTATCAGTTTCGGGGCATGATCTCGCTCTCGGTGCTGGGGGGGCAGGTCATGCGGGTGGTGATGATGGAAATGGCGCCCGTGCTCACGGCACTTGTCATTGCTGGCCGGATCGGTGCCTCCATGACAGCCGAGCTCGGCTCAATGAAACTCTCTCAGCAGATCGATGCCCTGCGCACCATGTCTGTGGACCCGGTGCGGTATCTGGTCATGCCTCGCTTTCTGGGCCTGAGCCTGATGATGCCAATTCTCACCTTTTTCTCCGTGGTGATTGCCTTTTTGGGGGCAATTGGGGTCTGCTATTTTTTCCTCGACCTCACACCGCAGACATTTATTGCCTCTCTTCGGGATTTTTTTTCGGTAGCAGACTTATTGGGAGGTCTCCTCAAAGGGACTTTTTTTGGCATGATCATCTCACTGGTAGGCTGTTTTAAGGGGATGAATGCAAAATATGGAGCCGGAGGACTAGGAAAAGCGACAATTTCGTCATTTGTCACGTCATCAATCTGTATATTAGCCGGAGATTTCCTGCTTTGGATCATTTTGTTCCAAAGTGATTGAGCAAGTGGGTTATTTTTTATATGTTTGCTGATATACATCTTGCTCCAAACTTTCCACCTTTACGAAGCAAATCCACCCACTCATATGAATGCTTTTCGACCTAAGCAGCTGTGGTTCATCTTGCTGTTAATGTTCATCTGCACGGGCCCATTGAGCCTGATGGCACAAGACAGCGGGAAAGTAGATAAGTTGCTCCGCAAGGCCGATGACTATTTTGCTGCCTACTATGTGGTAGATGCAGAAGAGTTGTATCAAGAGGTGCTGACGCTCGACCCGAATAACTATCGGGCGGCATATCAGCTAGGCCGCATCAATGACTATGTCAAAGATTATCGCGAAGCTCTTCGCTGGTATCGGAAGGCATCGGAGATTGATCCAGATCGTAGCGATACCCTCTACCTACAGATCGGCCTGTCCTACAAGCGACTTGCCAATTATCGCAAGGCCAAGGAATACTTTGACGAATTCAAGAAGCGCCACACCACGCAAGACGAGCTATATCAGCGCGCCGAGCTCGAAACCAGAGGCTGCGATATCGCTGAGGCTTCTCTTTCAGCCCAGCCTGAGTTTCGCGTGAAACCTGTGGACTTCAACTCCCCACACAGTGACCGATTCCCTTCCTTCCTCGATCAGCGGCAGGAAGACAAGTTCATCTCCTTCACCTCTTATCGGCCCCTTCCTAAGAAGAAGGCCAAGCAGGATGCCGCATCCGGTGAAGCCAAAGACTCAGATATCTACTTCGTAGTCATGGAAAATGACTCGGTATATGGTGATATCACCCGCTTCCCGGCTTCGAGCCTATTTTCCAAAAAAATCAACACCAAGAGAAATGATGGACCCGCCACCTTCACCGGCGACGGACTCACCATGTTTTTCACCCAGTGTAACACCAAGGAAAATGCCGACGGTTGTTCTATCTACGAATCTCGCTATGACCCGGTAGCCAAAGAATGGGGCAAACCCATTTTCCTCGAAGTGGTCAATGGAACCAAAGATGTGATCATCAACACCCGTGGCAAAACCAAGCCGGAGCCTACCGACGATCGTCAGCCATTTGTGACCCCTGATGGTCGCACGCTGCTGTTCGTGTCTGATCGCCCGGGTGGACAAGGAGGCAACGACATGTGGTTTAGCCGTCGTGTGGGCACCGGGTGGTCTGAGCCAATCAATCTTGGGGAAACCGTGAATACCCCCTTTAACGAGGCTACGCCTTTCGTTAATCGCACAGGAGACAAGCTCTATTTCGCATCTGAAGGTCTTGCCGGATTTGGTGGATATGACCTCTTTTTTGCAGAAGGAGCCGTAGGGGCTTGGGGAGAACCCACCAACCTCGGAGCGCCCATCAACACAAGCTACAATGACTTTGGTAGCCTTTGGATGGACATGGACTCGACTGTCCTCTTTACCTCCGATCGCCCCGAAGGTGCTGGCCGTGACGATATTTACTGGGGCCGTCGCATTCCTCGCAAAGCAGTGAAGTATGACATCTCTGTAACTGGCGTTATCCGCGACAAAGACACCAAAGAGCCGATCCCATTTGCCACAGCAATTCTCTATCTTCTCGAAGACGGAGGAAGAACGGTAATCGATACCTTTAGCACCGATCAGCGCGCACGCTATGAGTTTGCTCTCGAAGCCGAACAAGAATATGTGGTGCTAGGAAATGCTCCCGACTACCTCGCCAACGAGGAGGCCGTGAGCACCATGGGCATTGAGCAGAATACGGAGCTTGTGCAGAACATCGACATCGAGCTGGAGCCGATCATCATTGGACAAGCCATCGCATTGCCCAATATTTACTATGACTTTGATGAGTATTATCTCCGGGCGGATGCCCTCATTGAGCTAAAAAAACTTGTCAAGCTGCTCAATGACAATTCCAACATCGACATCGAGCTGGGCTCCCACACCGATAGCAATGGCACTGAACCCTACAACTTTACCCTGTCTAATAACCGGGCAAAAGCGGTGGTGAAGTTTCTCGCGGAAAATGAAATCTCTCCTTCCAGGCTTACCTGGTTTGGCTATGGAGAATCTCAAATGATGATTTTTCCTGAGCTAAGCGATGAAGACGAACAGGCAAATCGCCGCACTGAATTTCGAATCCTCAACATCAGCTTCGACTGATGCATGAAAGTACCGGTGATTTTTCTTTGCCGGGCTGATACAGACAAGCGTCATCTTTCTCATCGAAGGTGACGCTTGTTTTTTTTGTTTGACTAAGTTGGCGAACTTGCGCCCAAACCTCCCAAACCCATGAGCAGTAATTACGCAAAACGCGGTGTGTCCGCAGGAAAAGAGGAAGTACACGCAGCGATTTCGCACCTCGACAAAGGGTTGTATCCCCGGGCATTTTGCAAAATCCTCCCCGATCTGAGCACCGGGGATCCCGATTGGTGTAGCATTATGCACGCAGATGGTGCAGGCACCAAGTCTGCTCTTGCCTATCTCTATTGGAAAGAGACGGGCGACTTGTCGGTATGGCGGGGCATTGCCCAGGATGCGATCGTGATGAATACCGACGATATGCTCTGTGCAGGTGCTACCGGGCCTTTTATTTTTTCCAACACCATTGGGCGCAATAAATTCTATGTAGGCGGCGAAGTGCTCTCCGAGATGCTCCAGGGCATGGAGGAGTTTTTTGAGATGCTGCGTAGTCATGGCGTGGGTGTGACCAATGCTGGTGGCGAAACCGCCGATGTGGGAGATATTGTGAAAACGTTGATTCATGATGCCACGGCTTTTACCAGGTTGCCACGCAAGCAGGTCATTACCAACGAAGGCATTCGTGCCGGGGACGTGATCGTGGGTTTGGCCTCTTTTGGGCAAACGATCTATGAGAAAGAATACAACGGCGGAATCGGCTCCAATGGCCTCACCAATGCCCGCCATGATCTGCTCTCTCACGTGTATGCAGAGAAATATCCCGAGACCTTCGATTCTCATATCCCCTCCGATCTGGTGTATTCGGGTAAGTATCTGGTGACAGATCAGGTGGATTCCATGCCTATCCCTGTTGGCAAGGCCTTGCTAAGCCCTACGCGCACCTTCCTGCCAGTCATGAAGCCTGTGCTGGACCGATATCGCGACAAGATTCACGGCCTGATCCACTGCACTGGAGGCGGTCAGAGCAAGGTGAAAAAATTTATCGATCAGGTCCATGTGGTGAAGAGCAATCTATTCCCCACTCCACCTTTGTTTTCTCTCATTCAGCAATCCTCTGGTGCGAGCTGGGCGGAGATGTATGAGGTGCTCAACATGGGCCATCGGATGGAGATCTATACTGACGAAGAGACGGCTAAAGCCATCATTGATATCGCCGGAAGCTTTGAGCTTGGAGCGAGGATTGTGGGTGTCTGCCACCCTTCTGATCATCCCAAGGTGACAGTGGAGGGGGAAGAGACGGTCGTATTTGGCTGATTGCTTACAGCATGTATCCGCGAATACGCAGAACACGTTTGTTGTTTCATCGCATAAAAAAAACTCCAAAGCACTGCTCTGGAGTTTTTTTTTATGTCAATAGATGGAGAAGCGGTTGCTATCCACGTTCTTCGATTTTGGTGATTTCTACCATGGCAGCGGGTTTGTATGGGCCATACAGGGCATTTTTAAATGCCTCTTTGGCTTTGCCATAGTCAGAGACTTTTTTGGCGGCCATCCCGAGCATAAAGGAGTATTTGGCTTTCGACTTGGTATCTACGCCTGCGGCGAGCAGCATTTCGAGTGTATTGATGGCATCGTTGAATCGCCCGGAGTCATATTCAGCTTTGGCTTTGAGATAGAAAAGGGTGGCACTCCCTTTAGAATCAATCTGTAAAGCCTGATTGATGGTGCTGATGGCACCAAAAGCATCATTATTGGAGAGCTGAAGATTGGCGATAAGGGCATACATCTGCACTTTGCGGGCAGGGTTGGCTTCACTGTTGATGGCTTGCTCGTAGTATTGAACGGCCTGACGCACGTTGTTTTCTTTCTGAGCGATTTTTCCTTTGAGAATAAAAGCGCTGCTAAAGTCTTTTTGAAGCTCAAGGGCCTTGGCGATGTAGCTTTCGGACTCGCGATATTCGCCATTGAGATAATAGCTAACGGCTATTTTGTAGAAATAGACGTGGTTGGTCTTCATCATCTGCTGCTGTATGAGCTGCCGATAAGGGCCAAAGTTGGCTTTGGTCCAGGCCTTCTGCGCGCCAGCGGCATCACCGAGGTTGCTCAGAGACAGGCCGAGTCCATAATAATATTTGGCAAGCTCAGCGGGCGGTGCAGTTTTGAGGCGTTCAGAGTTAATAGCGGCTTCGTAGGCAATTCTGGCTTCATCCCAACGCCCGTCTTGCAGATCAATCTCGGCGCTGTAGTAGAGAATGTTGGGATTGTCGGGGTCAATGCGACGTGCTTCATCAATATGACGCTTGGCGTCATACACGCGATCCTCTTTGAGGAGCAGATTTACCAGCAAAAGCTGATATTGTACTTTCCGCTTGGTGTTGGACTCAAACTTAGCTGCCTGCTCGTAGTAGAAAATCGCGTTGGCGTTGTCGTTTTCTGTTTTGTAGATCTTTGCGAGAAGGGAGTAGGCTGGCGTAAAGTTTTGTTGGTACTCCACAGTGTTTTTAAACGACTGGATGGCCGCCTCGGTATCCTTGAGCGTGTACTGACATTTACCACGTTGGAAGTAGTATTTGTAGTTGCCTGGTTCGAGCCGGATAGCTTCATCGTACTTCTGGATGGCATCCCGGCAGTTGTTCTGCTTACGGAAGTTTTCGCCCTGGACATACGATTGATATCCAGGCCCCTGTGCGACCACCCTTAGGGAAAATCCCAAAGTGAGAATCGCAAAGAATGCAGAAGCGTATAGGACTTTTTTCATAGGAATTGATATGGATAGGTACGTTGGGCGGTTCCGGAGGATGAAAAGCAGGTTCAATCAATCCTGATCCACCGTTGTACAAAATAAGGCAAAACCCTCACAAATGAAACCATTCCAGTTTTACAACAATCTAACGCAGGATTGAAAGTCGAAGTATAGTGAAGTTGGTTGTTTATGGGCGTGAAATAAGGGATTCACCTCGGGAAGTTCCGAAAAAAAGAAATAATCTGGTATCCAGAAAGCAATAACTTAAAAAAAGCCTACCACCAGCTCCCTAAAGGTAGCAAACATAAATGTCCAGAAGACAATGCTGAGGCTATTCCAGAAGATAATTTTTCGGGGATCTTCCTGAAATGAGACTGCAATCCCAACCGAAATCATCGGAGACAGCACAATTGAGAGAAAAGAAATGCCGATCAGGCCATATTTTTTCCAGATGCTAAATATTTGTCGGCGACGTGCGAAACTCATCGATTTTTTGCGTTTGAAATTTCGCTGTACCCACAATCGAATCTGTGTACCAAACATGGTGTAGATCACCACACTGAGTAATGCGCCCGCACCAGCAGGAATCACCACTTCCCAAAACCCAAACCTGGGATTTGCCGCTGCGGTGAGCAGAGCCACCAGAAATTTCAACATCGACAAAAAGAACACCGAAGCATAAATCATGATGCCGGCACCTGAAGTAGTTACGAGCAAGAACCCTCCAATTTTGCCTAGCCAGAAATTGATCATTGTATTTTTGTGCAAATTATTTAGGACCAAAAGCAAGGTCTCCTGCGTCTCCTAGTCCAGGAACAATGTAGGACTTGGCAGTAAGCTCGCGGTCAACTGATCCTACGAAAATACGAGCGTTAGGGATGTTTCTCAAGACATATTCCAGTCCTTCTTCACTGGCTACTACCCCCGCTACAAAAATCCGCTCAGGACGGCCCCGCTCCAACAGCTGCCGGTGGCACATCACCAGGCTCTTGCCTGTCGCAATCATGGGGTCCACCAGGATCATGGTCCGATTTGTGATCTCTGGCATAGCCTGATATTCGATCCTGATCTCAAACTCGTTGCCCTTGGTTATGTGCCTGTAAGCCGCGATAAAGCCATTGTCAGCCTCGTCGAATAGCTCCAGAAACCCCTGGTGAAACGGAAGACCCGCCCGAAGGATAGACACAATCACCGGCTGTGCCTCGGGAAGATGCATATCGAGCTCCCCAAGAGGAGTTGTCACCGTACGCGACTCGTACTCCAGCTCCTTGCTGATCTCATAGGCCAAAATCTGACCTGTGCGGCTCAGGTTTCGACGAAAACGCATTCGATCTTGCTGAACCTTGCGGTCCCGCATCTCGAAAATAATTTGATTGAGGTATGAGGGGCGATTCCCGACTACCGTAACGCGTGTATCCATTGTATTACTAAAGGTAAGTCATTTCTCTCAACCTGAAGGTAGGCCACTGGCTGACCGCCCAGCCTGCGAAAAAATCGCTCTACGCCCGGGATCATCGACCCCTCGAAGTCAAATTTGCGCATTCCTGCGGCCTGATCCTCGCAAATCGACTTCCACAACAATATCGGCATGGCAGATCTGTCTCCCAACTCTGGGTCATAGGTCCCGATCAGGTACATGCCCAGTTTGCCATAGCGAACAAACAAGCCCGCAGACAATACCTGGCCTTCACCGTTTTTGACGACGCGCATCCGTCCCATGCCTTTCTCCTGCAAGTAGCGGACCAGTGCGGGAAATGTTACCCAATCAAGGTCATTGCTTCCGATGATTTCGTGCCCCTCTTGTTGCTGCTTTTTGAGAAGTTGAACGAGAGCCTCCGGGTCATTTTCTTCCTCAAACAGGAGTGTTTTCCCCTTTTTGAGATAGCGCCGAAGGGTAGAAGCGGTTTGAGAGAGCAGATGTGGCTCTGTTTGGCTCAGATCTAATTGGAAAGTATATCTCGTGCGAAGGGTAAATCTCTGCCAATACCAGGGAAGCGGATAATCAACCATGGGCGAAAATTGCCAGATGATTTGTTTGAGCGGTGGAAGGTGCTCAATCAGGAGCTCTTGCAAGGCCTTTTTTCTGCTCAGACCCTCATAGCCACTGAGAGAAGAAGGTGCCATACACGGCCCCCAATATTGAGCAAACCGAGGTTGTAGCGATCTGGAGAAGCCCATTCGCGAAGATCTCAGAAATGGTAGCACGGCTTCCCATTCTTCGCCTCGCTTCACTATCACGGCTTCCCATCCTGCCGCGATGATCGAGGCATAGCCATGGAGGTGAAACACAGCCCCTTCGGGAGACTGCCCGATGAAGGCATCCCACAGGACGGGATCAATCTCCCGACCGTTTCTTAGCACGACCTCATAAGGGCTCATTGGATGGGCTTGTGATCAGTTGTTGGATGAAATCAGTGAAAAGAGCAGACCAGCCTTTCCATTCTTCCGATTCACTCAAGCAATCATTATGCAAACATACCACAAAGCTACCGTTTGCCCATTTCACCCATTTCAGGTATGTGCCTAGCAGCTCTCTCGCTGATTCTGGGGTCTGAGACAAGTAGCTGACGAGCGTTCGGTCCATCAGGGTGCTGGGCACGAGCATGAGGTCTGTCTGGCGTTCTAGCAGCAGGTCATACCATGGGTAGGGGATGGCCATGCCGTTGGGAAATCCACCTGTGGCAAATCTGCATGGCGTATAATCCTCCCGGATGCCTGCCTCAAGGAGTTGGCGACGTGTGTCGGGAAGCTGGTATCGCAAAAAGTGCATCCGGGCGGTGGTGGGCATTTCGCCGGTGATGTCCTTCAATCTGTGTGATTCCTCTTCGATTAGTCCCTGATGATCAGAAGTGGAATAGCTGGGGTGAATGCCGATCTGATATCCGGCCCGATGTAGTGAAGCGATTTTTTCGCGCCAAAGGGGATGTCGCCACGTGAAGCGTGAGTCGTGCAGGTGTCTGCGCTCCAGCAAGATGAAGAAGGTGGTGTGAGAAATCGGGCATAGCTCCTGTATGCGGTCAAACGTGTCGAAGGGATCATGTCCACTACGAAAGGTTTGGATTCGCTCTCCTGCGCGGGCCCATTTGGCTGAGGCTATATCACGCAGCAGCCCGGCTAGCTGAATGTGCAGGCCTTTGTGTCGGTATTTCCAGGGCTGATCCAGGTCAAAGGTGATTCTGTGTGCGCGAACCTGCTTCGCCTGCTCCTGTGCAAGCTGCGGAAAGGCTTGAAATAGCCAGCATTTCAGCTCATGCACCCATCGATGCACAAGCGGCCCGTCTTCTGGCATGAGTGCCGTCAGGAGTTCCCCTTCGAGATATCGACCATGCTGATCGGTGTCTGGGTGCTGATAATGAGCATATTCGGAGCATAGCCAAAACACAGAGGAGAAAATATCAAAGGGAAAGGTGTGCGACTCAGCAGACTCATAAGCCGCCTCAGAGGATGAGAAAATAATGGGATAATGGGTTCCCCTCACAAGAGGAGTGGGCCAATGGATACCCTTTTCCCACAGCAATCCGGCATCCGGAATGTGCAAGCTACCTGGCTCATCGTGGCTACCATAGCAAATCATCGGGCCAGAATGGGACGGTGCAGAAGAAACAAGCTGATAGGGAATAGCTAGAATATGCCGGAAAATTAATTCCAGAGAATATGTCAACCGGGGGCTATGATGAATGCAAAGGATGCTAAGTGGCATGGGAGAAAATTGGTGAATATTTTCTAATTCGCCTATGTTAGCCCCAGACTTTGTTCTTTTGCCACAGTTTGTTTAGTTTGAAAAATCGTAGGAAGTGCCTTCCAAGCCCAGAATGATTCCTCCTTCGGCAGATGCTTCAGGAAGGATCTTAATAAATAATAGACCAATTCTCCGTTCTGTGTATTAATTTTGCGCTCATGGAAATGAAAAAGTTCGTCCACGTATGCCTCACTCCAGCGCTTATCGACCAATTTGATGTATCGGATGCGATTGTCGTGGTGATCGATATTCTCAGAGCGACCACGTCCATGTGTGTTGCTTTCGATCACGGTGCAGAACTCATGGTGCCAGTAGAGCACATCGATGAGTGTGTGACTTTCCGCGATCAGGGATATTTGATCGCCGGAGAGCGTAGCGGGGAGCAAATCGATGGGTTTGACTTTGGCAACTCTCCCTTTTCCTTTACGCCAGAAAATGTAAAAGGCAAAAAGATCGCGATTACCACCACCAACGGGACGCACGCCATCAAAGCAGCTCAAGAGCGCGGTGCCAAGGAGATTGTGGCTGGATCATTCTGCAACATTTCGATGCTCACAGACTATCTCATTGAGCGCAATGAGCATGTGTGCCTCGTGTGCGCCGGATGGCGCGATCACGTAACCCTCGAAGACACCATTTTTGCAGGTGCTGTATCACGCAAGCTGCGTCACAATTTCCGGCGGTTTCAAGATACTGCCCTCGTAGCAGAAACCCTCTTTCAATCTGCCAACCTCCGAAAACGCTATTTTTTCCGCAACTCCTCCCACTACCAACGGCTGGTTCACCTCAACCTGCAAGAGGAAGTGAAATATGCCATGCGCCGCGATGCACATCCCGTGCTGCCAATTATGATTGGCGACGAGCTACACGATGTTTCCGCACTCAAAGGGCAGGCACTGACAGATTATCGCAGCAAGGTGCTCCAACGTCAGGAAAAAAAGCCGACCACCTAAGATGGCTCTCTTCTGAATCTCATCTCCAAACGGCGGCTGCACGCATCGGGATAGTTGATTCTGGAAAATACGAGTAGCTCATCAGCTGACTCCGCCACTACATAGATCTCATAGTAGGCAAGACCCGTCTTGTCTTCACTATAAAACGCATTGTAGTCTTCCTTCAACGCAAATGAAATGTGAGACTCATCATCGATCGGAAATGCGATCAGCGTCTGCTTAGCTGGGTCGTAAAACACCCGTGTGAAAAGCCCCGCGCCACAGCGGTCGGGCTCAAAATAGCCGCCTTTGATGGTTCGAATGTCGAGTGAGTATGGCAAAGAAAGCAGGAGCAAGGGGCACGATAAAAAAGTGATGGCAATTGCCATGATTAGAAAAAGCTGTCTCCGCATGGTTAAGAACTCCTTGATTGTGTGTGCTGTGAGCATCCCTCCTACCTACTTATCAAATCTATTTGGATTATTTGTTAATTGAATATTCATATCAATGAAAGACTAACAGGCACTCTGCCCGGGGATCTTCCCGACTATCGTTAGAGAGTGACTATTTTTGTGGGTGGAATATTTAGTCTTCTTCAATTTTGCTTGACCAATTACATCTGGAGCGAATCTCAATGCGATTTTCGGAAGGGAGGAAGTGCGTCCTTTTTAGATTTTTGCCTACCTTTCAATCCCCCTTCCATTGGTGACTGGCATTTCCTTATGATCCTAAGAATTATCCTGTGGACGGTGTGTCTGTCATGGCCGTCTTGTTTGATCAGTCAATCATTTCCTGCACTCACGTTCCAAAAGTTCTTTGATAACTTTGGGGAAGATCAGCCCACTCGGCTTATCAAAAGTCGCGATGGCAATCTCCTCATCGGAGGCCACACCGTGACCTACGATTCTGTGAACACAGGCTGTGGAAACATTTGGCTCATCAAAGTTGACACCACTGGCACCATCCTCTGGGAGCGGGAGCTCAATATGAGCGGTTGCGAAGAGTTGCGAGATTTTGCGGAAACAGATGATGGTGGCATCCTCTTCACGGGTATCACGACCTCCCTCATACCTCATCCGGAACGCGGCGATCAGGGGTTTTGGTCCAATGCTTTGGTTGGCAAAATAGACTCCGTAGGGCAAATCGAGTGGCTCCAAAGCTATGGAGGCAGCAACCAAGATCAGGCTTATCAGCTTGTGCGAGGGCCTTATCACGAGTTTTTAATATCTGGGCTTACGCACAGCAGCAATGGAGAAGTGCAAAAAAATGCCGGACTCTCCGATGCCTGGAGTCTTAAGATTGATGCGCAGGGGCGGGTGAAAGCTAGCCAAACCTACGGAGGCAAAGGAGATGACTGGGCCCTCGCAGCCTCGTTATGCAAAAATGGGGATTTCCTCATGGCAGGCTACACCGATTCGCCCGACCTTGGGGCAGAACGTGTAAGTCCATTTGGGAATGGCCTGCTCATCAGGGTGAGCCCCGCCGGACAGCTTCGATGGATACGTGCCTACCCTTGTCCACAGGGAGGTTTTTTTTCTGAGGTCAAAGAGTTGGAAAACGAGCGAATCATGGTGGCGGGCCAATGTCGCAGCAGCGATCGGGAGCAACGCTTTTGGTGGCTGCTCATGAGTCCCGAAGGCCACGTGATTCGCGAGTCACTGCTAAATGGCCCACAGCCAGGATATGTTACCGCTGCCCTGCCCGTGGACAACGGATTTTTGCTCGGAGGCTACTCTACCATCGGAAAATCCCAAAGCGAGTATGCCAAAGGAGGAGAAGATTTTTGGATGATAAAACTCGATCAAGACGGCCATGTGATCTGGAAGGACACCTTCGGGGGATCTGCCGACGAGCGCTGCGTAGATGTGATCGAATACCGCACGGGCGTGTACTATGCCCTGGGCCAGAAAAAAAATCAATTTACCCGAAAACAGACCCAGGACATGGACTTCTGGCTGGTGAAAATTCAGGAACTTCCTGCCGATTCGATTGTGGGATCGATCTGGATCAGAACTGATGGAAATAAAATATATCACCAGAAGCCTACCAGATTTAGCGCCCGCTATCTGCACGGTGATCGGTTCCTGTGGGATTTTGGGGATGGAACCACCTCCACCGAAATTCACCCGCTCAAAAGCTACGATATCCCGGGTCTCTATGATGTCACGCTCACGATTTTTGTAAACGAGCACTGCCGCCAACGCATCACGCTCCCCAAACCGCTTGAGGTCTGGTGACTATCGCTTGCGCACCTTGATGCTGCGATAGTGAACCTCGTCTCCGTGGTCTTGCAGCAAGATGTGCCCCTCCTGCCAGTTGCCAAATCCTTCCCACTCCGCATATTTGCTTCGCATCACCAGGGCATGAAATGCCTGATTGCCACGCACGTATTCGAGCACTTTCTGGTTGTTGAGCCAATGCTCCACGCTTGTGCCCACGAGCCGATCGGGTGCTTTTTCCTTATATAGATGATTGGGCCAATCTGCCGCCCACTCACCCGACACCACGATGCGGGCATGCTGCCATTCTCCTGGCTTTTTGGCGGGCTTGCCTGCCGATGCGGGAATCAGATCATAGAGCGAGGCCAGCGTGCGATTGCCATCTGTGCCAAGCTTGGCATCAGGGTGGCGCTCATCGTCGAGAATCTGATATTCCAGCCCGATCGCCGATCCGGTCGTGCCATAAGACTCAGTGATGAAATACTTGATGCCACTATTTGCACCCTCGGTGAGCTTAAAGTCAACCTGAAACTCAAAGCTGCTGTAAGAGCCCATCGTGACGATGTCACCACCGTTTTGGGATTCCGAGCCATCGGAGGGCTCTACTTTGAGAGCCCCATCTTCCACTTTCCAGCCACTGCTTGGAAATGATTCCTTGCCTACACCGCGCCACCCTTCGGTAGATTCGCCATCAAACAGCAATTCCCAGCCTTGTGCTTTTTCCTGCTCAGAGAGCGTGTTGGGAACTAGGTTGGCCACAAAAAGATCGTCCCAGGGCCTTTGCTCCAGGTTTTCGGTCTTGATGCGGAGATTTTTCCAATAAATGGTTTTCCCGCCTTCCTCTGCCCCCACGCTGTGCACCTGCAAAGCAATAAAGCCCTCAGCGGTCATCTCATCAATGAGGTGAGCCGTAGGAATGTCATTGATCCAGGTCCTGATCACCGAGCCGATGGCCTCAATGCGAAAGGTGTTCCACTGTCCTAGGGCGAGCGCGTCTCGGCCCTCAGGAGCAAGTTCTACCGGGTAGAGCCAGCCTCTGCGACCTTCGTCATAGATACCTCCAGACCATTTTCTGCCACTGGGATCCAGCTCCATCTGGTAGCCATGAACGCGGCCATTTTGATAGTCGGTGTTGCTGAGACTACGAAATTGAATGCCCGTATTGGTATCGTCAAATTTTACTTCGCCTTCCAGAATGAAGTCGCCATAGGTCTTTTCGGTTGCCAGGAAGCTGTTGGGAGTGTTTACCACTGTGGTTCCTACAATGGTGCCTCCATCATTCACATAAGTCGCCTGCCCTCCGAGCTGCTTCCAGCCTTTCAGCCCTTTTTGGGGGATCAGTGGTGTCCAGCCGTCTTGGGCAAAGGTTGCTGGCAAGCAAACCAACAGACAAACCCCCATGGTCAACATGTTGGTGAGGAAGCGCTGATAGAGGTGGGTAGCAATCATGATTTGTTATTGAAGTAAAAGACAAGGATGAGTAGCCTAAAAAAGCCAGGGGGCTGGTGGATGTTCCGCTTTGAAAGGATAAATTCATTAGTTTTCCCTGATTAAACAACCCGCTCCGTATGCAACAACTAATCTGTCACCAAACGGGAGAATCTTATCCGCTTGATAGCCCCATTTGGCGAAGTGAGTCCGGAGGAATTCTCGACATAGAATTTGATGGGGCCTTTGACCCCATGGAGATTCTGACCCGGCCACCGGGATTGTGGAGGTATCACGAGGCACTCCCAATCTCCAATCCGGAGGACCGAATCACCTTGGGTGAGGTGTTGACTCCAATTGTGCGGTTGGTAGATGGGAAGCATACCATCGAGACTAAATTAGATTATTTATTTCCATCGGGCTCTTATAAGGACCGTGGTGCTACTCTTCTGATGAGTCAGGCTCGCGCTCTGGGCATAGAATCGGTGGTGCAGGATAGTAGCGGAAATGCCGGAGCAGCCATTGCCACCTACGCAGCAGTGGCTGGGATTGAGTGCGAAATTTTTGTTCCTGATAGCACTTCCCCAGCCAAGCTCGATCAAATGCGGGCTTGCGGTGCAACGCTCACCCTCGTGCCCGGTAGCAGGGAGGACACGGCAAATGCGGCCTTCCTCGCCGCCAAGGACCGATATTATGCCAGCCATGTCTGGAATCCCTTTTTCCTTCAGGGGACCAAAACTTTTGCCTTCGAAATCGCAGAGCAGCGAGGATGGATCCTCCCAGACACCCTGGTGCTGCCAGCTGGCAATGGCACCCTCTTGCTCGGGGCCTGGATTGGGTTTGTGGAGCTGAAACAGATGGGAATCGTAAATAAAATCCCGAAACTCATTGGGGTGCAGGCAGCAAACTGTGCACCTCTTGTGGAAGCCTGGCGCAGGTCTTCCGCAGAACCCATATCAATAGCTACATCCTCCACGGTGGCCGAAGGAATAGCGATCGCTGAGCCGCGCCGTGGCGCACAAATGATTCTGGCGGTGAAACAAAGCGGTGGGCACATGATCGAGGTCGAAGAAGAGGAAATCATCGACTCGCTCAGATGGCTCTGTGCCAGGGGGCTTTTTGTAGAACCCACAAGCGCAGCTGTGATGGCTGGGGCACGCCAATATGTGTCCACTGCCCCTGCTGATGAAGAAGTCCTCACGGTGCTCACCGGGCACGGGCTCAAAGCTGCCAGCAAAATCCAGTCTTTGGTGTCAAAAAAGTAGCAGGAAAAGAGCAGGCTTTCCCGCATACCGCTGCTTGCCAGTTCCTTTAATATAGATATCTTAAAAAAAATTGCTCCCTCTGCCAGCGTTTTTCCATTAGGCGTCGTCTGAGCTATCAGAACCGCCACCACAACTCCCATGGCCGCAAAGGTGATTCCATTCTCGGAAGTACATATGATAGACGGTTGTCGTCGCCAGGATCGAAACTGCCAAAGGCAGTTATACGAAACATACTTCCAGGCCATGTCCTGGGTTTGTGTTCGCTATCTCAAAGATCCAGGTCTCGTGGACGATATCGTGCATGAAGGCTTCATGAAGGTATTTCAGAAAATTGACTCCTTTGAGTCCAAAGGCTCGTTGGAGGGCTGGATGAAACGAATCATGGTGAATTGTTGCCTCGATCATCTCCGAAAAATGAAGCGACTACCCACCCAGGTAGAGCTTGATGTCGTAGGAGAATATGAGTCGCATACCACCGATTCAGACACAATGGAATTGGATCAGATTATGGACGTAGTCAATTCTCTGAGTCCTCTTTTGCGTATGGTATTTAATCTCAATGTGGTGGAGGGCTATCCCCACAAAGAAATTGCAGATAAACTGGGCATTCAGGAAAGCACCTCGCGGGCTTACCTCACGGAGGCAAAAAAGAAAGTGCGGGGAATGCTAACCAAACTTGGATGGGAACATGAAAAAAAACTGGGACATGTCTAATTGGGAAGAACATATCCGAGCGGAAATACTATTGGGCAAAGCCCGTAGTCCGCAGCCCAATTGGGAAAAAATGGCTGGCATCCTTGATGCCAATGCCGATCGCAACCGGCGGCGCCGGTTGTGGCTCCTTGCCGCCTGCTTTGGAGGCCTGCTCCTGCTCGGAGCCGGATTCCTTGCTGCGCCGCAACGCGACCTGATTCGCCAATATGCCTTCAAAATGAGGGCTGCTGAGTCTGGATCGCCTGCCCCCAATCTCTCGCCACAAGGCCTTTCTCCACAACAGAGCGAAAGCGGAACCGTCCTTGAACAGGGCGCTCCAGCCTCCC
>JANQTF010000003.1:0-2658 GCA_030731845.1 Bacteroidia bacterium
TTGTGGAGCAGATAGGCATAGCCGTTCACCAGCTCAGATTCACAGCTGATCTCGCATCTTTCTGGCTCGGCTTTGACCTCAAACGTGGCTGGCCTGATGTCATAGTCCTGGTGAAAAAGATAGGTCTCGCTCTCCTTTCGGACAAGTCCGACACCAATTTTGTGGCACCAATCGCCGATGTTGGCTTCCTGGAAGCCGGGCAGGGCATCCATGCCAAATTCATTGTAGAAGCCTTGGCCGTAGAATTGGCCGGGCTCGCCTGCGGTGGTTTCGACGGCAGTCAGCGGAATTCCCTGAAAGAATACCTGGGTGATTTTGCCGCTCCAATCGAAGCGAGACCGCTGATAGTTTTCATGAGGCAGGTCGAGGTGGAGGCGGAGCCTGGCGTTGGAGAGGGTGAGTGGCATCAGCGGTTTAGCTTTTCCTGAACTTCTTTAAATGTGAATCCTGCTTTGTTTACCCATTCAACAAAACCATTCGAATTTCGCCCTAACCCTACCCAATTACCAATTTCACCAAGTCTTGGTCCGTAGGCAGTGCCGTCAATCATGAATACGGTTAGTTTCTTTCCCATGCGTTTTGCGTTGAATGATGATGTCTCTTTCGGGCAGGAGGAATCACAAATCCCCTCACCCGGCTATGCTTTTTCTTGATTTTTGGAACATCTGCCATCCAAATAAGATGCAGCTGACCAGGAAAATTCCCATCATAACGTAGTGAAACCAGAAGGGGTCGGCACCTTGAAAATCACCTTTGATTCGGGCTACATAGGTCAAGATCATGACCAGACTTGCGTAGTAAAAGTAGGTCAACTGGAGCTTGAAATTTGCCTTGTGAAGGTAAAAAGGGGCTGCCACAATCATGAGATAGGCGAGCGCACCTCCTGTCAGTTTTACGGGCACGAGCGGAATATCATTGAGGTACACATTTGCAGCCAAAAACCCGAAATGGATCAGATGCAGCACAGCAAACAGGCTCACGCGATTGCGCAGGTTGGTATTGGTCTCTACAGGAGCCGGATAGGACGCTGCAAAGAGATAAAAAGCAGACAGGAAAACAGCGGCAGACAGTCGTCCGGAATATCTCGCGGCAAAACGAAAGGCCTCCTCCATAGAAGGATGAAGAGCATAAGCGGTTACGAAAATCGCGATTTCGGCCAAGACGCCAACAATGAGGAGGGTTCGTAGGGAGTAGTTCATGCGAAGCAAAAGGGTACGTTGTCACCAGCAATGGGAGTGAATGCAGGACGAGCCGAAAGTCAATATACAACCGTCTATTTGTGCGTCAAAACCCACAGCTCTACTTCCTCGGAAGCCCGCGTGGTGATGTTTCTCGTTGTTTTTTCAGAGGCTTTCTGCACGCTTTTTTTGAGGGAAAAATCCAGTTTGAACCTTCCGCCTTCGGCCAACTCTACTTCGATGGGGTGGGTGGCACTGGCATCGGTGAGTTGAGCGAGGTTGGAGAAAAGCAGGACAAGTTTGCCATCTGGCAGCAGGTGGGTCTTCGCTTCTGCGAAAAAATCGGGGAAGAGCGTCTCGGGGTAATAAATCGCCTCGTCGAGTCGGTTGGCCTCTGCGGAAATGGGCAGCCAAGGCGGATTGAAGACGATGAGCTCGGTTGGCTTCTCCCATTTGCCAAACAAATGCCCGTAGTCGAGCTCTATTTTTCGAGACAGTTTGGTGCCCTCAAAAGACTCGTGCAGGCCAATGATGGCATTGGGATTGGTATCGGTGCCAAACACCTTCTGAAAACCAGCTTTGATCATGAGCAGGGCAAGGACACCGCTGCCGATGCCCACGTCGATGGCCGTCTTTTTGGCTCCCTGATAGCGGCTGAGCCACCTGTCAAACATGGTGACGTGCTCAAATCGAGTGGGGAAATAGGTTCCGTAATAAGGATGGATTTTATTTCTCAGCCCCGGAATGGAAATACCGTTTTGGTACCATTGCCATGCGCTGTTGAGGCCCTGTATTTGAGGAAATGGCAGGCGAAATTGGTCCAATTCCGGGTAGAGTTTTGCTAGCCAGCCTATGTCGGGCGACCGTTTCACGGTCAGGGCGTGCCGCTTCACCTCAAGCAGCACCAATTGGGACAGTTTCTGGTATTCTCCCCTAAAACTTCTTTGCTCCTGAAAAGAAGAACCGGGAAATTGGGATTTGATCGATGCACGTAGCGCATGCAAGAGGTCCAACCCATTGGAGTAGAACTCGGTGATCAGGACCTGCTTACCTGCTCGCAGGGCCTCGAGGGTCTCGGGAATATCTGTTCCTCTTTTGAAAGGAATGGCGGGGCTCTCCAAGGAGATCGGCGTAGGTCTATCGGCGATGGGCTCTTTGCTCATGAATTTGATTTCGCATGGAGAACCTACAAAACAGGAGCGCAGCTAGTGTTTGCTCCCCATTCAGTTCTTCGCAGGAAAGCTACCCAAATTGAGTGAGATGTCAGACGGGAGAGATATTGAGAAGCGAGATATTGAGATAAAAAAGCGTAGAAGCGGGTCTTGCGCCCGCTTTTGAGAAGCGAGATATTGAGATGGAAAAAGCGTAGCTGCGGGTCTTGCGCCCGCTTCGATAAAAGCGCCCGCTTTTAAGGAAAGCGCCCGCTTCTCGGATCTTGCCCTCATCGCGGGCGCAAGACCCAATCGCGGGCGCAAGACCC
>JANQTF010000003.1:2758-8371 GCA_030731845.1 Bacteroidia bacterium
TTCTCGGATCTTGCCCTCATCGCGGGCGCAAGACCCAATCGCGGGCGCAAGACCCGCGTCTACGACCACAAAAATTACTGGGAAGCGGGTCCTGCGCCCGCTTCGAACCCTACTCTCTGGCGGGGCGCCACAAAGGACCAACTGCCAGCAGCAGCACGAGGATGTTGAACAACGCATTTGAGGTATTGCCTGAGGCAATAGATCCCGAGCTATCCAAGACAAACCAGGCCAAAACCCCGATGAGCACAGACTTGCGGATGGCCTCGGGCGCTTTGTCATATCCCCACACCGATAAACACCAAATCATGACACCCCAGCCAAAGAGGAAACCGCCAGTAAGCGCGGAGAGAAACCGTGTGTCAGGGGAATCGTAGGTGCTGAGGCCATCTATGGGCCAACTCAATAAATCAAGCGTGAGCCGCGCTGGCTCCATGGTGGCGCTCATCGTCCCCAAAAAGAAAATGGGCCCGAAAGATCCTACAACGATGGCCGTGATTTTGAGCCAGAACTTGTGAAAACTGTGAGTCATCATTGGATTTGGGGTCGAGGTGGATTCTTTCATTGTGGTAGATGGTGATCAAACATATTCTGATGTCACAATGGTAAATCTTAACATGATCCCGTTTTATACACAAGTGTCTAGTACAAATGGAAAGGTCAGAGATCGGGAAGGCCTATTTTATCTCACATAGTTTTTTCTGATGTGGATATAGGAATTATAGATAAAAACTATCGAAAAGAAAAACATAAATTGGAATCCTCTAATCCAAAAATCCTATCTAACATGGAAAATAGCACAAATTCAGGCCACTCGTCCCACAGCACCAATGGCGAAGCCAAATGCCCATTTAGCGGTGGCTCGGTGAAGCACAGCGCTGGTGCGGGTCGGTCAAACCGCGATTGGTGGCCCAATCAGCTAAAATTGAATATTTTACGTCAGCATTCTTCTCTCTCAAACCCGATGGGGGAAGATTTCAATTATGCCGAAGAATTCAAGAGCCTTGACCTTGCCGCTGTGAAGCAAGACCTCGCAGCACTGATGACCAACTCGCAGGCTTGGTGGCCCGCAGACTACGGGCACTATGGTCCTTTTATGATTCGGATGGCATGGCACAGTGCAGGTACTTACCGCATCGCCGATGGTCGCGGAGGCGCAGGAGCTGGCACACAGCGCTTCGCACCACTCAATAGCTGGCCCGACAATGCCAACCTCGACAAGGCACGCCTGCTGCTCTGGCCTGTGAAACAAAAATATGGCAAAAAATTATCCTGGGCAGACCTCATGATCCTCGCGGGCAACGTTGCGCTCGAGTCTATGGGCTTCAAAACCTTCGGCTTTGCTGGTGGACGTGAAGATGTCTGGGAGCCAGAAGAAGATATTTACTGGGGATCTGAAGGAGAATGGCTGGGAAATCAGGAGCGCTACAACAAAGAGCATGAGTTGGAAAATCCGCTTGGTGCGGCTCACATGGGCTTGATCTATGTCAATCCAGAAGGCCCAAATGCCAATCCCGATCCACTAGGATCAGCGCGTGACATTCGCGAAACTTTTGGCCGCATGGCCATGAACGATGAAGAGACAGTGGCTCTCATTGCAGGCGGGCACACCTTCGGCAAAACCCACGGAGCTGCCGATCCTAACAAATATGTAGCTCCAGAACCCGCTGCCGCCACCATGGAGGAGCAAGGCCTTGGCTGGAAAAATTCTTTTGGCACTGGACATGGTGCAGACACCATTACCAGTGGTCTCGAAGGCGCCTGGACCACCACGCCCACCAAGTGGAGCAACAACTATTTTGAAAACCTCTTTGGATTTGAGTGGGAGCTGAGCAAAAGCCCTGCGGGAGCACATCAGTGGACTCCTAAAGGGGGTGCAGGTGCTGGCACAGTGCCCGATGCCCATGACCCTTCCAAGAGCCATGCGCCATTCATGCTCACCACCGATCTCGCCTTGCGGATGGACCCCATCTATGAGCCGATTTCCAGAAGGTTTTATGAGAATCCTGATGAATTTGCCGACGCATTCGCACGCGCATGGTTCAAGCTCACCCACCGCGATATGGGCCCACGTGCCCGCTACATCGGCGCAGAGGTTCCTGCCGAAGTGCTGATCTGGCAAGACCCGATCCCAGAAGTTACCCATGAACTGGTCAACGACACCGATGTCGCTACCTTGAAGCGCCATATCCTCGCTTCAGGACTCACCGTGTCGCAGTTGGTTTCTACTGCCTGGGCGTCTGCTTCTACTTTCCGTGGATCAGACAAGCGTGGAGGTGCCAATGGTGCTCGGATTGCTTTATCTCCTCAGAAAGACTGGGAAGTGAATAACCCTGCCCAATTGGCCACTGTGCTGGAAACCCTCAAGGCGATCCAGTCCGCCTTCAACAGCAGCCAGGCAACTGATAAAAGGGTCTCTCTGGCCGACCTCATCGTGATTGCCGGAAATGCAGGGGTTGAGCAAGCCGCAGAGAATGCCGGACACAGCGTGACCCTGCCATTCACACCTGGACGTGCAGACGCTACCCAGGACCAGACGGATGTGCTTTCCTTCGCGGCATTGGAGCCTGCTGCCGACGGTTTCCGCAACTACTATAAGCCAAGACACAAGGCCTCGGCTGAGGAGATGCTCGTGGACCGCGCTCAGCTTCTCACGCTCAACGTGCCCGAGATGACCGTTTTGCTGGGAGGAATGCGCGTCCTCAACACCAACTTCGATCAGTCTCAACATGGCGTTTTCACCCATACGCCTGAGGCGCTTACCAACGACTTTTTCCTCAATCTGCTCGATTTAGGCACCACTTGGAATGCTACTTCCGACTCCCAGGAGGTTTTCCAAGGTCGTGATCGCCTGACTGGCAAAGTCAAATGGACTGGCACACGCGCCGATCTCATTTTTGGCTCCAACTCAGAGCTCCGTGCGCTTGCTGAGGTGTATGGCTGTGCAGATTCTCAGGAGAAATTCCTGAAAGATTTTGTCGCTGCCTGGACCAAGGTGATGAACCTCGATCGCTTTGACCTGGCCTGATCAGGTTGGGATGGAAATTTAAAAAGGCAGCCCCATCGGGCTGCCTTTTTTATGCGACCTCGCGGTCTGTGCCTATTTGTTCAAGCTACGATCAACACAGGCCGATTCACTGGACCCCCGTTTTGAAATCGAGCAAAAAAGGCTGCAAAGGAATCCCCGCAGCATTCACAAATCTGGAGGTGAAAACGACCTGATACCGCTTGTTGGGTTCGAGAGGTTCGATTTCGACACGGAGGGATTTTCGGTCTTCAGCAAAACCAAGAATGCGGGTAATTCGGACCACATTATCTTCTCCCAATGGCCCAAAATCAAAGCCTCGGTACCGATCATCCATTTCCTGATCAAAATGGATGGTGATCTCTGTAACATCGAGGTCGATCCCCTGATCGCCCTCCACCATGGGCGACACTCGCTCAACGATGGGCCTACTTTTCTCAAATGATGCTTTGTAAGGCAGAATGGGTTGTTGAAAATACCCCGATTGCTCGACAAATTGGATCAGGTCCTCTTCCTTGTTGTAATCCAGCTCTATCATTTGCCTGATCGCCAGAGACTTGTCGGCAGCGGCCTCGTAGTAATGGCGGCAGATATCATAGCCCACATAGTAGGCCAGATCCCGCATGCCAAACTCGTTGTCTGGGCTATTCCAAAGCCAATTGTTAAAGTTGGGCGAAAACATTTCTGGGGCAAAAGCCTCTCTGATCCGCTCCTCGTTGTTCCTTCCAAAGCTTATTTGGGGATTGGGAGACGCAATATTGAGCGCCTTTTCTGCAATGAATTCTGCAGCCCCTTCGATCACTGTCTGAGCCAGCAGATTGTATCCAATGGTTGTTTTTTGCTGTGTGTGGACGTATTCATGAATATTCAAGAACACAAGATGCTGGCCCGGAACCGTATTGAAATAGCTTCGAAGGTGTGACAAGTAGTCGGGAAATTCCTCAGTGATCGTTTCAGCATTGGCAAATGCCAGCTCAGATCCGATCAGCACCATGCTGTCAAGGGTCGTTCCGTTGCTTCTCAAGGCCCCAATGGTAAAATAAATGTTGGCGGGTGCCAGGTCGGGGTATAGCTGTGCTAGTTTTTCAATGCCAAGCGCCAGCGCAGCTCGGTTGTCAGTGGCTTGTTGCGTGTGTTGCCTGATTGAGTTCCAAAATTTAGGGTAATGAAGAATGACATATTGATACTCTTCGGCGCTGTAGTTTTTGGCCTCCATCATGGCTGCTAAGCCAGGCGTCCCTTTGTCAATAAAAAGCTCTTTCAGAAATTGCAATTGCTGAAGGGAATCTTCGGTGGAGTTAACTTTGTCAAATGCAACCCAAAAGTTGTCAATGTCAGAGGTAAAGATGCTCGACTCTGCCAATGCTGACGGCTTGCTTGTGCATCCGGAAATCAGGAGAAGAAGGAGCACTGTTGCTAGCCTGTTCGCTATGCTGGAGATGATCTGACGCTGGGTCATAAGGGGGATTGGTAACGAAGTGAAGGTGGGTAAACGCTGGTTTCTTGCTCAATGTACACGTTTGTTCAGAGGTATCTGGCTGCTCATGTCATGGTTTCGAATAGAATTAATTCAACCTGTTTTCCTTGGTCTATCCTGACTTTATGCCTCGAAGTTTCCCCTGCCACGATCCAAAGGCCGTCTCCTTGCCGATAATGCTGGATTGCCCCGTCAAAATCAATGCTCATTTCACCAGACAAAACGAATCCTATATGGCCTGCCATGCACCATTTCTTTTCAACAAAATCATCCCCAAACCGGATCAATCGGAGCCTTTGACCATCGGTGGCATATATTTTTTGCGTTACGCCATTTGCTGGCCTCTCCCAGGGGATCTCTTCAAATCGGATGAGCTGATCAATCATGATGGAGGAAGGTAAGTGTGGATTGGCCGATCTCCATGACACAACGAAGTTGCACCAGTCAAGATTAGCGCCAGAATTGCTTATTCTTCCCTCGCGATTTCCAGGTCATTTCTCGACCATTCACTCCACGACCCCACATAGAGCTTGGGGATGACCAATCCGGCATAGTCCATTGCCAGGAGGGTGTGGCAGGCAGTGACGCCGGACCCGCAGTGTACCGCAACCTTGTCTGGGCTGGTGTGGTGAAATGCCTTGTGGAAGGCCTGTGCCAGTTCCTCGGGCTGCAAAAAGAGGCCATCTTCCCCAAGATTGGTAGAAAAAGGTAGGTTGATCGCGCCCGGAATATGGCCCGCTACGAGGTCAATGGGTTCAAATTCTCCCCGATATCTTCCCTCTTCTCTCACATCCACGATCAGATATTCACCATTTTCGGTATTTGCCTGAATTTCGGGGAGATCGGCCATCGGGAGTTTCCAACCTTCTACGGGATAGTTATCCACCACGGCAGGCTTCATAGGCTCATGGCTCATGGGAAATCCGGCCTTTTCTGCCGCCTGTATGCCGCCGTTGAGTACCTGCACCTTGTCATGACCAATGGATCTGAGCATCCACCAAAAACGTGCTGCTGCGTTGGCGCCATGCTTGTCGTCATATACCACCACATGGCTTTGTGGGTTGATACCCAGGCGCTTCAGCACGAGGGCAAAGTCTGGGAGTTCCGGCAAGGG
>JANQTF010000004.1:0-5224 GCA_030731845.1 Bacteroidia bacterium
CTCGTGGGATTTGCAGGCGCATAGCGACTGCCACCTTTCCCAGATCCTGCTACTCAGAGATCTTTACAACCTAAACAAAAGCATCTTTGGCCTTAACCGGACGGCTATGCCCCTGACTTCTGCCCCCTCAAATAGCTTGATGATTGAATGGTTGAATCACCATTTCGGAGACAACGCCGGAGTCGGGTTGCTGGCAAAGGAACCAAATGGCGCGGCCTGCTTCTTTGGCAGTGACGAATTTGTCGCGTTGCACGCGCAGGTCGATCTCATCCCAAAAAGGCGTATCTGTGCCGCCAAGGTAGATGTTGGTGATGCGAATATTGGTGCGTTTGAGTTCTTCGCGCACTGACTTTAGCATCCCGTTGAGGCCATATTTGGAGGCGGCGTAGGCGGCTGCGCCTGCCATGGGTGTTTTTCCCAATACCCCTGGGAGGTTGATAATAAGCCCTTCTTTTTTCTCCTTCATGGCAGGGAGAAAATACTTGAGTAGCAAAAACGGCCCGGTGAGATTGGCAGAGAGAGAGCGCTGAAAATCTTCGAGGCTGAGGGTTTCCATCGGTTTGATGATACCGATTCCGGCGGCATTCACCAATACATCTATTCCCTGACCGATTTGCTGATGAATGCTATTGGCGAGATCGGCTACATCGGCTTCGTTTGCGAGGTCAACCACGTAGGTTTGGGCATGAGGCACGCCGAGTTCGCTGGCGAGGGCGGCGAGTTTGTCGTCGTCGCGACCCGTGAGGAAAAGGTTTCCTCCAGAATTTTTGATGAGTTTGGCGGCCTCTCTCCCGATGCCTCCTGTGGCACCTACGATGAGAATATTTTTCCCTTGAATGAGTTCCATGCGATTGATACAAACAGTTATGTATAAGAAATCGGATATGGTCCGACCCTTGAAAAAGATACAAGCTGTGAACCGAGGGAACCTTCGGTTGTTTTATCAGCCAACAAAATATTCTGAATAATTGCTTAGGCAGCATCTGGATTCTTCCGACCGATGAGCAAGCTATGCCAGAGGTTGTGGGTGATCACGTAGGCAATGGGCCCAAGTGCCGCCGATGCTGGCAAAAAAGTCACGGCCACCCAAACGCCAAACATGGTGTTTTTTCTCCCCAAAGCGATGCTGGAAGCCTGGCGAAAGCCTTTTTTCTCGAGAAAATATCCTAGTCCAAAATTGGAGGTCGTGATGGCCACGACGATCAGGGCCACCCACAAGAGCTCCAGCAAGCTGGCATTGGACTCATGTTGCAGATAGTCGGAAGCCTTTGCCATGGCGATCACAACATTGCTGATAAAGAGCCAAAAAGTGAGCTCGCTGCCGCGAAGAAACCACGTTTTGAGTGAGGGAAGCCACACCCTGATCGCCTGAGATAACAACATGGGCATCATGACGGTGATCATGACAGGCCCCACGAGCTCGGCAGTGGTGAGGCCAACCCCCTCGATGCCTAGCAGCGGCAACAAAAACGGAATGGCGAGTGCCATGCCAACATTACTCAGGAGCAACGCGAGGGTGACGTAGCCAACGGGCGCACTGAGAAGTCCGGCAATGACCGGTGCTACAGCTGCCGTAGGCATGATGCCAGTCAAAAAAGCGAGCAAGGCATATTCCGTGCTCCACAGGCTCACCACGAGATAGCCTGTCACGGCGACCAACACATTGGCTATGAGAAGCCACAGGTGGCTCACTCTAAGGAGATCCCACCTGGGCACTACGCCCAAAAAGGACATGAACAGCATGATCATGACCGAATAGCGAACCAAAAAGGTAAACGCGGATGCCTGGGGCAGACAAGCCCCAACGACCATTGCAACAACGGGAAGCCATGATTTCATGACTGCGAATTAGCATAGAGAGGGGCAAAGTATCACCTCAAACTGGGAGAAAACCCCGAAAGTGAGGGCAAAAAAAAACGCGAAACTCTCGGCTTCGCGTCTTGCATAAAATCTACTACTACTACTACTGATTAATATAACGGAGAAACTCTGCCCGTGTTTCAGGATTCTTGAATTTTCCAGAATATTCAGCAGTGACAGTGGAACTAGCCGTGTCTTGCACCCCACGTGAGCTCACGCACATGTGGTTGGCATCGATGAGTACAGCGACATCCTCGGTGCCGAGGGCAGTCTTGAGCTCTTCGGCAATCTGCCGGGTAAGCCTTTCCTGCACTTGTGGCCGGCGAGCATAATATTGCACAATGCGATTGAGCTTGGACAAGCCAACCACATCGCCATTGGGAATGTAGGCGACATGAGCCTTGCCATAAATCGGCACAAAATGGTGCTCACAATTGCTGAAGAAGGTGATGTCCTTCTCTACCAGCATTTCGTGATAGTCATATTTATTCTCGAAAAGGCGTACTTCCGGTTTATTCTCAGGGTTCAAACCACTGAAAATCTCCTTGACATACATCTTCGCTACTCTTTTGGGCGTTCCCTTCAGACTGTCGTCTGTGAGATCAAGCCCTAGAATTTCCATGATGTCGCGAAATTTCGACTGAATCAAGTCGATTTTCGTGTCATCGTCCAACAAAAACGCATCGTCTCGCAGCGGAGTATCAACTGACATCCCTACATGATGGTCTCCCAATTCCTCCATCGCGTCCTCATCATGAGCATGGTGGTGGCCATTGGAGTGGCCGTTGTTGGAACCGTTTCCGTTGTTATGCGGGGTATTCCACAAAGTTTCTTTCGGTTTCATAAAGTCTAATGTGTAAATCATACTGGTCTTCGAGCCGACTCCGCAAAATATTCCAGATTACCAGCACGATATTCTCTGCTGTGGGATTGAGGTTGCGAAACTCTTCGGTGTCCAGATTTAAATTTTTATGGTCAAAACGTTGTAAAACATGGTCCTCGATGAGGTCCTTCAGAATTTTCATGTCGATGACATAGCCAGAGAGGGGGTCCACCTCGCCAATCACCTTCACTTCAAGGTCGTAATTGTGGCCGTGATAATTGGGGTTGTTGCATTTGCCAAATACCTTCTTGTTCATCTCCTCACTCCACTCCGGATTATGAAGCCTGTGGGCTGAATTGAAGTGGGCTTTTCGAATAACGGCAACTTTGCTCATGAACAGTTTTTCTTCTAAGTCTAAAGACGGAAGGTTGTACGACAGGTCTCCTATTTCGTTAAACCGATTCCGTAAACCTATTTGTTTTGGGAAGTATGCTTACCTGATTCGGCTTGGGTTTGTCCATCATCCGGTTTTTAATAGCGGAATGAAGAACAATGCCACCCTGGTTTTGTTTAACTTTCCCTATCATTTATTCAACAAATACTTCCACCTATCCTATTGGACACACCTCTCGACTTCTCTCCCTCCACCCTCGTGATTGGTGCCGGCATGGCCGGACTCACCGCTGCTGCCCTGCTCGCACACCGAGGCCAACGCGTCCTTGTACTGGAGCAAAATTGGCTCCCGGGTGGCTGCGCCAGCTCCTATTCCCGCAAAGGCTTTGTGTTTGAAAGCGGGGCTACCACCCTCGTAGGCCTCGATGAAGGCATGCCCTTAAAGCACCTGCTCGACACCATCGGCATTGAGCTCCCAGCGAGGTCACTCGCCATCCCGATGCAGGTCCACTTCCCTGATCAGCCCCCGGTCACAAGGTTTCAAGACATTTTTGCCTGGATCTCAGAAGCAGAAAAGGTATTTGGAAAACAGGGGCAAAAATCATTCTGGGAAGAATGCTTCCGCATCAGCCAGTTTGTTTGGGAGACTTCTATTGTTCAGCGGGCTTTCCCGCCTTCTTCCTTCTCGGATCTGCTTTTTGCGGCTAGCCACTTTCGCCCTAAGCAGCTTGGATTTGCCGTCAAAGCATTTTCCTCGACCAAAGATCTGTTGAAAAAACACGGACTGCTAGAGAATAAACCTTTCGTCAGGTTTGTGAACGAGCAGCTCATGATCACCGCCCAAAACACCATGGAAGAGGTGAATGTGCTCTTCGGAGCGGCGGCTTTGTGCTACACCAACTATGGCAACTACTACCTCGACGGCGGCATGATCAAACTCGCAGAAGCCTTGGTAGAATTTATTGAATCGAAAGGTGGGAAGGTGCTGCTCCAGCAACCTGCCACCAACATCGTCGCCACTGCACAAGGCTACGAAGTGGAAACGACTTTTCGCAAAGAAAGCAAACGCTATGCTGCGCCCGCCCTCGTTGCGGCCATTCCCATCAATGACTTGTTGAATATTTGGCCAGAGCCACCTTCGTCTGTCTCGCGGCTTCAGAAAAAAGTGCTGCATTCGCCCCAACTCAACAGCGCCTTCCAACTAAGCCTTGTCCTTCAAAACAGGCAAACCACTGATGCCATTCACCATCAAATTCACCTCAAAAAGCCCCTGAGCCAGACGGGTTCGACCAGCATTTTCCTTAGCATGTCACACATCAAAGACACCCTTCGCAGCCCCAACGGCGAGGTCGTGGCGTCGGTGACTACCCACATTCCAGACCCAAAGAATACGTTGATCACAGACAAGGAAGCCGTTCAGAATGAGATGATTGACGCACTCGTGGATCATGGGTTGATCGCGCGGGAAGACATCGTTTTTGCCCATGCCTCCACGCCCGGCGCCTGGCACAAGTGGACCGGTCGGTCATGGGGCTTTGTGGGCGGCTACCCGCAGTTTATGAAGATCAAGCCCTGGCAAATGCTCGACGCCCGCCTCGACCACAAGGCCGCTTACCTCTGTGGCGACAGCGCCTACCCCGGACAGGGAATTCCCGGTGCCTGCCTCAGCGGAATCATCGCTGTGGAGAAAATGCGGCTCGATGGAAAGGGATGATAAACGCTGACAGGGGGTTTGGGGGCCGCTTGGAGAACCCTGTCAGCGTTTTGGATGATCACCCAAAGAGCTTTCCAAACACGCCTTTTTTCTTTTCGGTGGCGGTGAAGCCCGCCGATTGGACGAGGGCGATGACCTCGGCGCTGCTCCAGGCAGTTTCTACTGTGAGGATTTTGTCGGGGTTGTCGGTATCGACAGACCATGTTTGGATGGCGGCTTCGCCATCCAAAAAAGGAGTCACCTTGGCGATGCAGCCGCCGCAGTTGATATTGGTCTTGAATTGTAAGGACATGGGAAATTGTTGAATGGGTGAGTTGCTGAGTTCTTGAATAAGGGAAGGAGAAGGGAGGGAATTGAAGTTTGGGACATCAACGAGTCAGCTTTCTCTGCAAAATTGACCATTTAACAGCCAAGACGCAAAGGAAATGGTTGAA
>JANQTF010000004.1:5324-8307 GCA_030731845.1 Bacteroidia bacterium
GCTTTCTCTGCAAAATTGACCATTTAACAGCCAAGACGCAAAGGAAATGGTTGAATGCGGGAAGGGGAAATGGACGAATGATTGAGTGGTTGGATGAAAAAATTAGCGAATGAGAGAATTAGGAACCTAAACCAAGCCAAAAACCCCGCCTTATACCCATATACCTTCCCTTCCCCCTTCTTCCCCAAAACCTCGCCTTCTACCCATATACCCCATACCCATATACCTTCCCTTCCCCCTTCTTCCCCAAAACCTCGCCTTATACCCATATACCCCATACCCATATACCTTCCCTTCCCCCTTCTTCCCCGCAAATCTCCCCGCACCAGGTCTCGGTGTGAAGCACAGTTGGCTCGTGTAGTTTTGGGGTCCTATGCGTCTTTCAGGGCAAAAACCCTGCATGAAATCCTTTCTAGTCGTCTTTTCCCTTTCCCTACATACGTGTACTTCTTGGTGCCAATCCACTCACCCGCTGGCGTCTTCAGCTATGCTCGCGGCTTTTCTCCCCACGGAATTGGGCGATTTTGCCCGCTGGTCTGCTACGCCCCGAAGCCCTTATGTGCCACGCGACGCCGAGCGAATTGGCGGGTTTTACCGTATGCAGGTGCAGACAGTGGAACAACTACTCCCCCTCGATGGACAAACTCCCTGTAAACTCAACGCAGCGGGGATGCTCTACACCCGTGACAAAGCCGAGGGGGGGAATTCTCAGGAAAGTTTGCTCATTGAGATCAGCGACTATGGCGGTTGCAGCAGGCGAATCCGACAGGGGATGGATCACTTCGCACTCATCAAGCGCGAAGCCGGAAGCCAAACCGAGCGGCAGTATTTTCTGGACGACCATGTCAAACTTCGCATCACACGGGAGGCGAGGAAGGGAGGAGAATTGAAGGCGATCTTTTTGATCAACGATCGCTATCAGGTATTCATGCTCTTTCAGGGCTGGGATTTCCCGCCCGATGAGTATTTTCTCACGGGCTACTTTCAAAGCTCCTCGCTGGCTCGCCTCAGGGATCTGGCTCCGGCTCGCTCTGACAAGCTCGATCCAAGCCAACTCCCGTCCTGGATTGATCCGGCATTTATCTACATGATCCCGGCAAGCTTCGGCAATTATCGCAACCTGGACTCAAAATACATTTTTGAAGATCATTACCGCGGGATCCGTACTGTCCTCTCAGACGCTGATCATCACAGCTGTCAGTGGACGCTCTATGACTTTGCGGGGCATCCTGATGGCTGGCAGCAATTTATGGAGGAGATCCACGACATCGGAAAAGATGTTTCTACCCAGGTCATTCAAGGCGCTTCTTATCATGGCCTGGTGAAAAGACCCGTTGGTTTCCGGGGAGAGGCTGAGGCGACCCTCATTCTGCATGATCGCTTCGTCCTGCGCCTGTATGTGGCGCATTGGCCGGAGGTGTCGTCGCTCTTGACAGAGCTTGAGGCCTGGGCAGCGAATTTCCCTCAGCCCTGAGGCTATGTTCACGCCATGATTGATTTCCAGGAGAAATTTCGTGAGTCTGCTGGTACAGTCCTCTCCCTAAGGAAGCGATCACCATGACAGTAGCCTCCATCCCATCACAGCGCTGGGCTCCATTAAGCTGTCGGATAAGCAGCATTTGCTAAAAGCCAAGGCGTGGTGTTGGCTCGGGATGTATGGGAGAAGAGTTATTTACTGGAAAATCTGCACATGGGGCCCGCTAAAATTGAGCGCTGCCTGGAAGAGGTGCGTGGCATGTGTGGAAACAGGGAGAATGCCTGAGGCAACTGGCTCAGGCAGCAGATTTGCCAATACCTTTCCACCAGTTGAGGCGCTGTCCGCCACGATAGACCCAAAATGCCCAGAGAGCAATCAAGGCAGGATACACGAAGGGGCTGCCGAAGTTGAAATACAGGGCATCGGCGACCTCGGCGTGGTGCATGTGCATGACGCCACGAGTGATGCCGCAGCCAAAGCATTCTACCCCAAAAAACAAGCGGGAAGGGCACATAATCACCTCGCTCTCATCAAAAAAAGTCGAGGGCAATACCCACAGCACAAACGGGAAGATCAGCAAGGCGATCATCCACAACCGTTCCACTATTGGATGGTTTAAAAACTTGTGAATAGCTCTCATCATTTTGTTTGAAAAACATCCTTAAAACTAATTCATTCCTGTTTGATAACTAAAAAAAGGTGAAGATAACTGGATACGATCTTTACCCATTCAGAGCTATGAAAAATCATCTTATTGCCTTGTGTCTTTTTCCGTTTGTGGCTGGTTGCAACCCAGATCCTATACCTCCGAAACTTAATACAGAACCTACGGTAAGTATGGATGGAGTGAGTGAGGATATCATTGAGCGAACCAATCAAGGACGAAAATCTCACTGGTATCTATGATCAAGACCTTAAAGAGATACGCTATTTTTCGCAATCCCAAACATTTGAAGAGTACGCTTTCATGAGAACAGATGGATCAGATCTGATTGAGGCAAACCAACAATGCCTTGCCGTAAGGCGCTTTGTTCAGGAACATCCCGAAGTAAAAGATTATTATGAGGTAAACGGCATCCATTTACCTCTCTTCCAAAGATTTATGAAAGAAATGGGGAAACCTCTTGATCAAGCTACTCCTCGAAATGTAACAGTCCTCTTTGACCTAGTTAATTTTGGCGGAGACGATTATGTTGCCCCTCTCATCCCGATTCCTTCCTTAGGGCAATTTCGGAATAGGCCATCTTCGCTTCAAGCTTACACTTGTGGGGTTAGACAACTTTGCGCCAATAGATGGTGTGGTGGAGCAAGGTATTTTTATGGTGGGTGTCCCTATTTCGAAACTACAAATCCTGGTACCCTTGACAATGATGGCGAGTCTATTTTTCAATAGTCGGTCAATTGTTTAGAACAAAATGGGCAACCAAGTAATCGCTTGGCTGCTCATTTTATTTCCTTGACAGAGGTTGCTCAATAGTAGTTTTTCATTTTGACCAAGGCATGGAT
>JANQTF010000005.1 GCA_030731845.1 Bacteroidia bacterium
AGCGAGGCGCAATATCAGGAGGTGGCCATGCTCCTGGAGATACAGCTGACCGAGGCAAAATGGTGGCGGGATGCCTGTTTGCTATATTTTCGGACCTTCTCGCACAGAGAACTTCCGGCTGGAGTCGAACAGCCAACCGAGACACTAAAGCATTTTCAATCGCTGCGATTCCCCTTTGCACCGGGCATCAGACCTCATTGGGATTGATCCACCTCCGACATGTGAATCCAGCGAGTTGAGCTATATTACGATGAATAAAAAGCTCGATCATTTCCCAGTCATCTCATCCGTATGAATCTTAGAATTAGCTTTCTCCTTGTAATCCTCAGCATCCACAGCCTGATGGGTTTTTGTGAAATCCGTCTGCCCAGATTGATCAGTGATGGAGCAGTGATGCAACGAGATACCGAACTCAAGCTCTGGGGCTGGGCAGCTCCTGATGAGGTCATTGCCCTGCATTTCAATGAGCAAACCTATTCTGCCAAGGCCGATGAGCTGGGAAATTGGTGGATCAATTTGCCTCCTCAGCCAGCAGGTGGCCCCTATGAAATGGTCTTTGAAGGAAGCAATAAAATTACCCTTCGCAACCTCCTTTTTGGGGAGGTTTGGCTCTGCTCTGGCCAATCGAACATGGAGCTGACGATGCAAAGGCTTCAGGATCAGTATCCTGACATCATCAAAAATTCCGCCAATCCGCAGATCAGGCAGTTTCTCGTACCCGACAAGTACGATTTTCATGGGCCCAACGATGACCTGGAATCTGGCACCTGGAAAGAAGCCAATCCAGATCAGATCTTTGAATTTTCGGGCGTGGCCTATTTTTATGCGCTGGAATTATACCATCGGTATCAGGTGCCCGTTGGCCTGATCAATGCCGCCATGGGTGGTTCGCCAGTAGAAGCCTGGATGAGCGAAGACGCACTCCGGAAGTTTCCCGATGCTTTTGCAGAATTACAGCGTTTCAAAAACCCGAGCCTCATTCAAGAAATAGAGCAAGAAGACAACGCCAGACGAGATAGATGGTATGAAGATATTGCCGACAAAGACCAGGGCCTGAATAAAGGCGCGGAATGGTTTACTGCGCATCTTGATGATGCCGACTGGAAAGAAATGGAGGTTCCAAATGCCTGGGCCGATCAGGACCTGGGCTACATGAACGGCGTGGTGTGGTTCAGAAAAACCGTCAACGTGTCCAATAATATGGCGGGGAAGGAAGCCAGCCTGTGGTTGGGCCGCATTGTGGATCAGGATTCTGTGTATGTGAATGGCGTATTTGTCGGCACAACGGGATACCAATATCCGCCCAGAAAATACACCATTCCAGCAGGTATCTTAACGTCTGGAGAAAACACCATCACCGTCAGGATTATCAACCAGGCAGGTCGCGGTGGGTTTATTCACGACAAACCCTATTTTCTGGCTGTGGCGCAGGACAGCATTGACCTCCGTGGCATGTGGAAATACAAACCCGGTGTCAAGATGGGCCCCCTTCAGGGCCCTACTTTTGTTCGCTGGAAACCCGGTGGCCTCTACAACAAGATGATCGCACCTTTGACCAATTACCAGATCCGAGGGGTGATCTGGTATCAGGGAGAATCTAATACCAATGATCCCAAGACCTATGCTTCCAGCTTTCCGGATTTGATTCAGGATTGGAGAAATGCGTGGCAGATAGGCGATTTTCCCTTCTTGTTTGTGCAATTGGCCAACTTTATGGAAGAAACGCCTGAACCCACAGAAAGTGCCTGGGCTGAGTTGCGACAGGCTCAATTGGGTACGCTTTCCTTACCCAATACCGGGATGGCCGTTAGCATCGACTTGGGCGTGTGGAACGATATTCATCCGCTTAACAAAAAAGATGTAGGAAAGCGACTGGCTCAGCTAGCCTTTGCCATGGCCTATGGTGAAGCCAACACCGCCTTCAGCCCGATTCCCCAAAGCCACAAATTCCTCAAGAGCAAGGTAAAAATCACCTTTGCCAACGATGGAGATGCCTTGATGGCGAAAAATAAGGAGCCTCTCAGCTATTTTGAAATATCAGCTGATGGCAAGACTTTCGTCAAGGCTCAAGCCTCCATCCAAGGCAATCAAGTGACCGTATGGAATGACCAGATTTCACAGCCTGTGGCTGTGAGGTATGCCTGGGCAAACAACCCGCTCCAGGCAAATTTGTATTCTTCGAATGGCCTGCCTGCCAGTCCGTTTGAGATCAGGAAGTAATGAGGGGAACCATTAGGCAGCATGCTCCCCGCGCCTTCATCCGTAGCATCGCTTGTCTCCGGATGAAGGCAAGCGCCAACGCGCACTTGTCTGACTTCTCGCTTGTTGAGCGAAGCGAAATCCCGAGAATCGGGAACCCATGGCTCCTCACATGAATTCCCGGTGAGATCTTGGCTTTGTGGGGAGATTGTGTCTATTTCACGGTGTAATCATTATTCTACAACCGCATGAATCGGAAGATCTTCCTGGGGCTGATGCTCCTCGCTACCATGGGCCTGCAGTCTTGCGCCATTTTTGGTATTCATTTCACCCTTCACAATCCGAAAAAACCCGGCAAAATGCCCAAATTCTCGGAAGAGGAGGTGCTGCTCGGGGCGCTCACCCGCTACCGTAGCTGCTTTGATGTGCACTATTATGATCTCTCTGTGGGATTTTTGCCGGATCAAAAAAAGCTGGAAGGAAAGGTGAGCATCCATGCCGCGGCTGTGACAGATATTGATACACTGCAGCTGGATCTGCACCCTAACCTGGCGATTCTTTCGCTGGTGAATCAGGAAACAGGCGAAGCCCTTCCTTACGAGCGGCGGGAGCGAGCCGTGTTTGTGAAGCTGCCGCAGCAGGCTGGGGATGAATTTGTGATTGAGGTCGCGTATGCGGGCAAGCCTGTGGAGGCCAAAAAGCCACCCTGGTATGGCGGATTTGTGTGGGAGAATGATGAAGAAAAAAATCCCTGGCTGGGGGTCGCCTGTGAGTCGGATGGGGCGAGCCTGTGGTGGCCGCTCAAGGACCACACCTCCGATGAGCCCGACAGCATGAGGCTTCACTACACGGTGCCAACAGGGCTCGTGGCCGTGGGCAACGGCCAATATGAAGGCAAAGAAGACCTGGGCAACACAACCCGATACGACTGGTTTATTTCCTACCCCATCAACACCTACAATGTGACGGTGTATGTGGGAAATTTTGAGCTAATCAGTGACGAATTTGTGAGTGAAACGGGCAAAAAGCTGGCGCTGAGCTACTATGTTTTGCCCGAGCATGTGGGCATTGCCACCTCGCATTTCAAGCAGGTGAAGCCCATTCTCGCTCTCTACGAAAAGCGATTTGGAGAATATCCCTGGTATCGCGACGGGTTCAAACTCGTCGAATCGCCCTATGCGGGCATGGAACATCAAACAGCCATTGCCTATGGCAATGGCTACAGAAATGACCTCAACGCCACGACCGACTACATCGTGCTGCACGAAGTGGCTCATGAATGGTGGGGCAACAGCGTCACGGCCACAGACATGGCTGATGTGTGGCTCCAAGAGGGGTTTGCCACCTACGCTGAAGCGCTCTATCTCGAATCAACAGAAGGGGAAGGCGCCTATCAGTCGCATCTGAATTTTTACAAAATCTTCATCAAGAACAAGTATCCCCTCGTGGGCGTGCGCGATCGGCGCTGGTTCGACTCCAAGCTCGGATCTGATGTGTATCAAAAGGGCGCTTGGACGCTTCATTCCCTTCGCAGGCAGATGGAAAACGATCCCTTGTTTTTGGATATCCTCAAGACATTTGCTGAAACCTATCGCTACCAAATCGTGGAGTCATCAGATTTTATCAACCTGGTGAATGAGAAGACAGGAGAGGATTACAGCTGGTTTTTTGACCATTATCTCAAACAAAACGAGATCCCTGTCTTGGAATATCACGTGACCGATTCCGGGAAAATGTCTTATCGCTATTCCAATACTGCGCCTTCCTTCAACAAGCTGAAGGTGAGGGTGACCATAGCTGGAGAGCCAGTGACGATCGTGCCATCAACAGAATGGCAGGAGTTGCAACTGAGCCAACAGACGGCAGAAGGGGACTGGGACTTCTTTTTTCCGCTCGATCAGTTTGTGATTCCTTCGGAGAATAAGAAGATGAAGGAGCAGTAGATATGATTGATCCAAGGCGTTCTTCACGGGAAATTAATGTCGGGCATTACCCTGGCTTCATCTATTTAGGGTAGCTTGAAGGATTGATTCACTCACCCATTCATCATCCTATGACTCCTGAACTCATCATTTTCGACATGGCTGGCACCACGGTCCGCGACGACCGATTTGTGCACGAAACCCTGGCCATGGCCATGCAGACCATTGGCATTCAGCCCAGCTATGCCGATCTCAACGACGTGATGGGCCTGCCCAAGCCCGTGGCGATTGCGCACTTGCTCAGCAAGAGCGGGGAAGCGGCAACGCCCGAGCTCGTGAACTCGCTGTACGAGGTGTTTTTGGGAAATATGCTGGCTTTTTATCGGAATGATGAGCGGGTGCAGGAAATTCCGGGAACGACGGCGCTTTTTCATCGGCTGAAAGCAGCGGGCATCCTGATCGCCACAGATACGGGCTTTAGCCGCGACATTGCCGATGTGATCATCGACCGGTTGGGCTGGCGCGAGTTGCTCGATGCGAGCATCTGCTCTGATGAGGTGAGCGCCGGGCGACCTTCGCCTGAGATGGGGTTTGAGCTGATGAAGCAGCTCGGCGTCACCGACCCGGCACGTGTGCTCAAAACCGGTGACACTGCTTCTGACATCCAAATGGGCAAGGCCCTGGGCTGCGGCTGGACAGTAGGCGTCACAAGTGGCTCCCTCACGCACGAGGAGCTGATGCAGGAGAATCCGACGGCGGTGATTGGGTCTGTGGCGGAGTTGGACACGATTTGGAAAAGGCAATAACCACTAAGGCACAGAGGCCATGGAGGTTCACTAAGGCTAAGAAAAGCTTTGTGTAGCTCTGTGCCCTTTGTGTCTCCGTGGTGAAATTCTTATTTCCTACGAAAATCTAATCGCCTTTACCGGCGTGATGCGCTGCACGAGGATGCTGGGCAGGTACATGGCGAGGGTGCAAATCACGACTACGCCGAGGTTGACGAGGAAGAAGCGCATCCAAACCCAGGCCACGGGCACGGTGGTGATGAAGTAGTCTTCCTGATTTACCTTGAGCCATTCCCATTTGTCTTGTGAGGCGAGCAACCCGAGGCCGAGCAGGTTGCCGAGTACCACGCCCACGAGGATGAGCAAGAGGGCGTAAAAGACAAACATCCGCCGGATTTTGCCACCTTCCATGCCCATGGACTTGAGGATGCCCACGGTGCGTGTGCGCTCGATGATGATGATGAGCAGCACGGTGGTCATGTTGATCACTGCCACGATCATCATGAGGATGAGGATGACCCACACATTCTGGTGTTGGAGCATGAGCCAATCGAAGATTTCCTGAAAGGAGTAGGTGACGGGCGTGGCGAGGAAATTAGGCGAAACCGCCGACACATCGAGCGAGGTATAGTCGATTTTGGAGAGGGAGTCTTTGTGAAAAAATGGAAAGCTGCTTGCGTCCACATAGTAGTCCATGTTTTTGTCAAGAAACCAGGTATTCACCTCATAACCAGCGATCTGGTCATCTTCCCAGCTCCAGAGATCGCGTAGCATGCGCAGGTCGGCAATGACAATGGTGTTGTCAAATTCCTCTAACCCGGTCTCGTAGATCCCCACCACGGTCACCCGTTTTTGGGTGATGTCGTTTTCCTGAAGCACAATGAGTTTGGGACTATCACCAAGATTGAGGTTGAGTTTTCGGGCAATTTTGCGGGAAATGAGAATTTCTTTGGATGCCTCTGCGGTTTGATAGTTGGGCAGAGTTCCTTCAATGAGGGCTTTGGCGAGAAACTGCCAATGGTAGGAAGAATCCACACCTTTGAGGCGCACACCATCCCAGTAGTCGCTGCTCACCATGAGGGCTGTGTGCTCGATGTAGGGCGAGACGGAGCTCACCTCGGGGATGGCGAGGATGGTGGCGACCTCTTCCTGTTTATAGGTGATGGGCAGCAGCTCAGATTTGATTTCCTGGGCGTAGTTGGTCACAAGGATGTGGCCACTGAAGCCTGCTACTTTGTTTTCGATCTCCGTTTCAAAGCCCTGCACAAATGAAAGGGCAATCTCCATGGTCGCCACAGCGAGCGCGATGGAGAGGATCGCAAGGCGAACCACCAAGGCAGATGCGCTACGTTGGGTCTGGAAAGAGATGCGGCGGGCGAAAAAAAACTCGAAATTCAAGGCTAATGGTTTCGGCGGTTTGGACCGGGGTAGGATAAGGATGTAAATTTATTCCCATAGCCCGAAAATCAATGCAATATAAACGTTTTCTTTTCCTTCTCCCGCTCTTCCTGCTTCATTGTCAAGGGAGCGAATCGACCACGACGGAGGCGGTCGCCGATACTTCATTTGTGAATGAGCGCGTGGTGGCACCCGAACCGCCCAAACAGGTGGTCACCGGGGCTGAGGTGCTGCTGCGAGAGCGGCTGCCCGAGCTAGAGGGCAAACGCATTGCCTTGGTGGCCAACAATACCACCCGCCTGCCCGACGGCACCCACCTTGTGGATGCGCTCCTCGCCCAAGGCGTGAGCCTTGTGAAGGTGTTTGCCCCGGAACACGGATTTCGCGGCGATGCCGACGCCGGACAAAAGGTGCGCAGTAGTGTGGATCCCGCCACGGGGCTGCCGCTTGTGTCGCTCTACGGCTCCAACAAAAAGCCCAGCAAGGAGCAGCTCGCCGATGTGGATCTCGTCTTGTTCGACATCCAGGATGTGGGCGCCCGGTTTTATACCTACATCTCCACCATGAGCTATGTGATGGAGGCTTGTGCCGAAAGTCAGCTGCCCATCTGGATTCTCGATCGCCCCAACCCCAATGGTTGGTATGTGGACGGCCCGGTGCTCGATCCTCGGTTTGAGAGCTTCATCGGGATGCACCCCATCCCGATTGTGCACGGCATGACTGTGGGCGATTATGCCCGCATTGTGAATGGCGAAGGCTGGCTCAGTGGCAAGGTCTCTGTTGAGATGGAAGTGGTGGCCTGTGAGCATTACCGCCACGACATGCACTGGTCGGAGACGGGCCTGCCTTGGGTGGCTCCTTCGCCCAACCTCGCCACGGAATACGCGGCGTATCTCTATCCTGCTCTGTGCTGGTTTGAGCCGACGCCGGTCTCCATTGGCCGCGGAACGGATTCTGCCTTCACAATGGTGGGCTCTTCCTGGCTCGCGTCCGCGCCCACTGCCCGGATCGACGAGAGCGGGAGTTTTGAGCTGTATGGCCACGCGCTGTTTCCCTTCACCTTCACGCCCCGATCACTTCCGGGCAAATCCACTTCCCCAAAATATCAGGACCGCGAAATTGCTGGCTACCGCATTCACGAGCGCTCGTCGGGCAAGGCCCTGATGCTGCTGGGCGTTTCGCTTTTTTCGCAGCTGTATGAATCGGCTCCGGCTTCGGAGAAGAAGGGCTATTTCAAGCAAAATTTTGAGCGCTGGCCCGGCAACAGCCGTTTTCGCGCCCAGATAGAAGCTGGCGACAGCCCCGAAGCCATCTACGACAGTTGGCAGCAGGAAGTGGAGGCCTTCAAGGTGGTGAGAGGAAGGTACTTGGGGTATGAGTAGGGGAGCGATTACCCGGCCTCTACCTATAGCTGTTTTTCGGCCAGGCGTTTTTCGTTGATGGCGTAGCCCTTCACGAGGTAGTCTTTGAGACGTTGGGTAGCCCACTGTCGGAACTGGGTGCCTCGCTTAGAATTGACTCGATAGCCAACTGAAATGATTACTTCAAGGTTAAAGAACGTCACTGGTTTATCAGAATTAGCAATATGCATTTTTTGCATATTGCTTTTCTCTTCCAATTCTCCCTCCTTGAATACATTGCGAATATGTCGCGAGATGACTGATTGGTCTCTACCAAAAAGGTGCCCCATCTGCACTTGGTTAAGCCATACGGTCTCGTGGTTCAGGTTGACCTGTAGTTCAATCTGGTTGTCAGCCGACCGATATATTTCAATTTGATCTTCCATCACTCATGGTGTTTGTTCCCTGTTTCTCAAGGTAGGAAATGAAAACTTCTCCCTCAAAAATGATGGCTGTGCCAGGTTCGGAACATGTTTCTGAGGCTTCGCCTCCCTTGAAGTTGCAGCCCACTCAAAGAATGGCATTGAGGGGATCTCATTAGGATCAGAACGTGAAGGTCAGCGTGGGGCAACCTGAAAGATGGAGCTTGAGGGC
>JANQTF010000006.1 GCA_030731845.1 Bacteroidia bacterium
TCCGATACAGTACCTGAGACTGTGCGCTGTGCCCAAAGTGTAGGCAGCGCAAATCCCAGTACTGCAAGAAACATACATAAACGTTTCATCTGAGAAAGCATTTGGTTTGACAATCATGCACACTCAAAAAGAACTTGAACCATTGCCTCTTACCCGGCAACTTATTGGTTCTGAGAAAGCCAGCCTTGGGAGAAATGACTTTTCTAGAATCGCTCACCAGACCTCAAGAGAGAAAATATTCCGAGACGGTTTTTCTCAACAAGAATATGGTGAAGGGAATTTGTCTGAATGGCATCTGAAAATTTCAAACAGACAATTTTCATTAACATAGAAATGCAAAGAAAAGTTTAATAAATTAATAATGATAGCTTTGCTGCCATTATTAATAGCAACAATGATAAGGCGCCTTTTCGGCTTTTGCAATTTCGATTCAATGTTGCAACGAAGAAATTTTATTGATGGCAGCCTCAGGAAGCGAAAAAAATTAACACAAGCCACCATATTGGTTTCGTCCCAGCATCGGATTGGCTATATTTGGTTCTAGATCAGACGAATCTGATTGAAAAGACTTCCTGTTTTGCAGCATTCCCAAGAAAGGACGATCTTTGCCAATGATTCCCAAGGTATTCCATCCTCCAATTAGGATTACATATGAGCTGGTTCAAGCGGGTTAAGGAAAATATCCTCACCAAAACAGAAGAGAAAAACAACACGCCTGATGGCTTGTGGACCAAATGTCCCAATTGCAAAAAGGCCCTTAATTCTCGTGAATTGAAGAAAAATGCCTACGTGTGTATGCACTGTGAGCATCATCTTCGCATTGGGAGTGAAGAATATTTTGAGTTGCTCTTTGACGACAATCAATTCCGGGAAATCGGCGAGAATATCATTTCTGGCGACCCTCTTTCCTTTGTCGATACAAAGAAATATCCCGACAGATTGATAGAAACCGTGAGCAAAACCGGGCTCACCGATGCGCTTCGCTCAGCCGTAGGTGAGATCAACGGCATGCCGCTCGTGATTTCTTGTATGGATTTCCGCTTTATCGGCGGTAGCATGGGTTCTGTGGTAGGAGAGAGAATTGCCGTGGCTATCGACGAAGCCATCCGAATCAAAGCGCCATTTATGATCATCTCCAAAAGCGGCGGTGCCCGCATGATGGAAGGGGCCCTCAGCCTCATGCAAATGGCCAAAATCAGCGCCAAGCTCACCCGCCTCGCCGCTGCCAAACTACCTTATATCTCTCTCCTCACCGATCCGACTACGGGTGGAGTTACTGCATCTTTTGCGATGCTGGGAGATTTCAACATAGCAGAGCCAAACTCGCTCATCGGCTTCGCCGGACCGCGGGTGATCAAGGAGACCATCGGTCGCGACTTGCCCGAGGGTTTTCAGCGCTCCGAGTTCGTGCTCGAGCACGGCTTCCTCGATTATATCGTAGATCGCAAAGAGCTTAAAGATAAGCTCGCTTCTTCTTTCCGGATGCTGCTCACACCCGAAGCTGCTGCTCCCGCTGTGAAGGAGTAGCGAAAAAATCTCCTTCCTCTCGTATTTCTGGAATTTGCTACCTGATTGCTAGAAAACATCCTTTTATCCACCGATTGAGCAGAGTCGAAACCAGTGGACAAATGCTGTGGTGCATGGGGCTTCGCCTACCGCTGGGTGAGTTGCAGCCAAAGAATCACTGTAAACAAGTTAACACCACAGATTGCTCAGATTAACACAGAAAAATCTGTAAGAATCTGTGTACTCTGTGGTTGAACACCGCTCCCTCCACGCTCCTCTCAAGACCACACAAAGGTATCTGCCTCTTTCCAAAAGGGGAATCGCGCGCGATAAGCGGCAAGCGCCTCGGGGTCGAGCTCGGCCACGAGCAGGGCCTCTTGTCCAACTGCGGAGCTGAGAATTTTGCCATCAAAGCCAATGATGCGGGAAGATCCCGTGTAGTCATAGCCATTGGCATCTTTGCCCACGCGGTTCACGCCCGCCACAAAGGCGAGATTTTCAATCGCCCGGGCTTGCAGCAGCGTATCCCAGTGGTGGATTCGCGTCATGGGCCAATTGGCCACATTCACGAGCAAGTCATAGCTTGCCTGCCCGTCGGGCTCGAAACGGTTGCGTGCCCACACGGGAAACCTCAGGTCGTAGCAAATCTGGGTGGCGATGTTCCACCCACGCCAATACACCACCTCCTGACGGCTTCCACTTTCATAAGGCTTGTCTTCTCCAGCCATGGCAAATAGGTGGCGCTTGTCATATTGCCCCAGGATTCCCTCGGCATTCATCCACACAAACCGGTTGTAGAAGTGCTCATGTTCTCTGATTACCAGACTTCCGCCCACGAGGCAATCATGCTCCTGGGCCACTTTCTGCATCCATGACACACTCTCGCCCTGCATCTCTTCGGCGACCTCGGCAGCATTCATGGTGAAGCCGGTGCTGAACATCTCCGGGAGGAGAATCAGATCGGTGGGCGCAGCCAGGCTAGCGAGCCATTGATCGGCGTTGGCACGATTCAAAGCAGGATTTTGCCAGTGGAGATCCATCTGAAGGCAAGCGATATGAAGACTTTTATCAGGCATGGCAGAACGGTAGGGTTTTAGAAGATGAAAGTTATATCTTCGCTGCCATAATCGCACTGGCATCACTCAAAAAAAGTGGCGCCATGCGCAGCGGTTCCGGCCGCGGTGGGTATTATAGAACACTCTTTTCATTTATCAAACTGTAATTCATCTATCATGAGCCATATCATTTCGATTACCGGCCGTGAAATCCTCGATTCCCGTGGCAATCCCACAGTCGAGGTGGAGGTTATGTGCGCCGACGGCACCGTTGGCAGAGCTGCTGTCCCTTCTGGCGCTTCTACGGGTATGCACGAAGCCGTGGAGCTTCGCGACGGAGACAAGCGCTATCTGGGCAAAGGCGTCATGAACGCCGTTGCCAATGTCAATGACATCATCGCCCCCGAACTGGAAGGCTATGTTGTCTATGATCAGGCAAGCATCGACCACATCCTGCTCGACCTCGACGGCACCAAAAATAAATCCAAGCTCGGCGCCAACGCCATCCTTGGGGTTTCTCTCGCTGTGGCCCGTGCCGCTGCCGGAACCCTCGGCATGCCTCTCTACCGCTATGTGGGCGGAGTAAATGGTCGCTACCTGCCTGTGCCTCTCATGAACATCCTCAACGGAGGTTCTCACGCCGACAACTCTGTCGATGTGCAGGAATTCATGATCGTGCCGCTCAAGGCTGAGTCCTTCCGCGAAGCCCTTCGCATGGGCGCTGAGACCTTCCACTCCCTCAAGTCTGTGCTCAAGAAGCGTGGCCTTTCTACCAACGTGGGAGACGAAGGTGGATTTGCTCCTAACCTTCCTTCCAACGAAGATGCCATCAAGGTGATCCTCGAAGCGATCGAAAATGCCGGCTACCGTCCTGGTGAAGACATTCACCTCGCGCTCGACGTGGCAAGTTCTGAGCTCTACAATGCCGAAAAAGGCAAATACATCATGCGCCACTCTACTGGTGACGAGCTCAGCTCTTCTGAACTGGTGGATATGTGGAAAGACTGGAGCAACCGCTACCCAATCGTGTCTATCGAAGATGGATGTGACGAAAATGACTGGGACGGATGGAAATTGCTCACCGATGCCATTGGCAAAAAGGTGCAGCTCGTAGGAGATGACCTCTTCGTAACCAACGTGGATTTCCTTCAAAAAGGAATCGACCTGGGCGTGGCCAACTCCATCCTCGTGAAAGTGAACCAGATCGGGTCTCTCACCGAGACCATCGAGGCGGTGCAGCTTGCTACCCGCAACAGCTACTCGAGCATCATCTCTCACCGCTCCGGTGAAACCGAAGATACCACCATCGCCGACCTCGCCGTAGCGCTCAACGCTGGTCAGATCAAAACCGGATCTGCCTCCCGCTCCGACAGGATCGCCAAATACAACCAACTTCTTCGCATCGAAGAAGAACTCGGTGACGCGGCTGTTTATGCCAATCAGATGTTCCGCTTCGTATAATTGCCGAGCGCGTTCTGAGAACCACACGAGAGTCACTCCAAAAACTTGGGGTGGCTCTTTTTTTTAATCTCCGGATTTACAGGAATAGTCATGAAATTCCTACTTTTCCAACTCCCAACTCCCAACCCTCAACTCTCCCATGCAACAATACAATTCCCAAAACGACAACCTGATCGTCTATGTAGATGGGCAACTCGTGCATCGCCGCGATGCCAAGGTGTCTGTGTTTGACAGCTCGGTTCAAGGCGGCGACGCTGTGTGGGAAGGCATCCGTGTGTACAATGGCAGGATATTTAGCCTGGATCTTCACCTCGATCGGCTGCAACGCTCAGCCAAGGCCATGGCATTTGCCAATGTGCCTTCTAATGAGGAAGTGAAGCAGGCCATTTTTGCCACCCTCAAAGCCAACGGCATGAGAGACGGAGCACACATTCGCCTCACGCTGAGCCGCGGGCTCAAGACCACCTCTGGCATGGACCCAAGGCTCAACCAATTTGGCTGCTGCCTCATTGTGCTGGCTGAGTGGAAACCGCCCATCTATGACAGCGCAGGGATCAGCCTCATCTCGTCCAGCATTCGCCGCAATTCTCCTTCCTCCATCGACTCCAAGATTCATCATAACAACCTGATCAACAACATTCTCGCAAAGATCGAAGCCAACGTAGCCGGGGTGGACGATGCCCTCATGCTGGACCTCGACGGCTTCGTGTCTGAGACGAATGCCACCAACGTGTTCATCGTGCGGGATGGCGTGCTGATCACGCCCCTACCCGACGCCTGCCTGCCAGGCATCACCCGCAAAATTGTGATGGAGCTTGCTGTTGAGCTTGGCATCAAGCTCGAGGAGCGCCGTGTGTCCACCTCCGAGTGCCACAGCGCCGACGAGATGTTTACCACGGGCACCATGGGCGAACTGAGCCCGGTGCTGCTGCTCGATGGCCGCAGCATTGGCCAAGGCAAGCCCGGCCCGGTGACCCAGCGCCTGCAAGCGGCCTTTCATGCCCGCACCGCCCGCGAAGGCGAGCCGCTGCCGTTTTGAGTAGGAGCTTACCTTCCTCTTCTAACACAAATCGCCTGTGACATTCTCTCGAATCTCACAGGCGATTTATTTATGAATCAGGGTATTTCTTACTTCATCGGAACCCGGGCCAGGGTTTCGAGGAGGTAGGTCCAGAATTTCTGCACGGAACTGATTTGCACGGTCTCGTCGGGAGAGTGTGCGCCGCGAATGTTGGGTCCGAAAGAAATCATGTCCATGTGCGGGTAGTTGGTGCCCAGGATGCCGCATTCCAGCCCGGCGTGGCAAGCCGCCACTTTGGGCTCGCCCTGAAACATCTCGCGATAGAGGTTCGCCATGGTCGCGATGATGGGTGCCTGGGGATTGGGTTCCCAACCGGGGTAGTCACCGCTTGTCTCCACCTCGGCTCCGAGGAGGGAGAAAGTGTTGTGAATCATGCGGGCCAGGTCATTCTTTTCGCTGTCCACCGCACTGCGGGTGAGGCAGAGAATTTCGTATTTCCCGTTCTTGACCAGCACGCGCGCCAGGTTGTTGGAGGTTTGCACAAGGCCGGGGATCTCTGGGCTCATGCGATAAATGCCATTGGGGCAGGCGTAGGTGGTCTGGAGCAGCTTCTTCTGAAAGCTTGATTCGATCACGGTGGAGGGCGGTGTGCTAGCTTCCAACACGAGAGAAAGCTCTGGGTCGGTGCTTCGATATTCGGCAGCCAGCACTTTTTGCTGTTCCTGCACAAAGGCTGTGGCGGCGGCTACCTTGTCAGTTGGCAGAACGATCAGAGCGTGAGATTCGCGCGGGATGGCGTTGCGAAGCCCCCCACCGTCGATGCTGTGAATGCGCATTCCGTAGCTACTCAAGCCATCGAGCACCCGGTTGATGAGTTTGTTGGCATTGCCTCGCCCCTTGTAAATATCCATGCCGGAGTGGCCTCCGGTGAGGCCTTTGACGGTGAGGGCAAAGGCGCTCATGCCGGCGGGCGTGTCGAGTGCCACGTAGCTGCCACGTGCAGACACGTCCACACCACCGGCGCAGCCGATGGTGAGCTCGTCGTCGTCTTCGGTATCGAGATTGAGGAGAATGCTGCCATCGAGCAGGCCCCCTTTGAGGCCGAGGGCCCCGGTCATACCGGTTTCTTCGTCGATGGTGAAGAGAGCTTCTATGGCGGGGTGTGGAATATCGGTAGAGGAGAGAATGGCCATGATGGCGGCGACCCCGATGCCATTGTCGGCACCGAGGGTGGTGCCATCGGCTTTCACCCAATCGCCTTGCACCAGCATCTTGATGCCTTGGGTGGCAAAGTCGAAGGTGGTATCCGCGTTCTTTTGGTGCACCATGTCGAGGTGACTTTGCAGCACCACGGTTTGGCGGTCTTCCATGCCTGCGGTTGGGGGCTTTTTGATGATCACGTTGCCGATGTCATCGACATGGGTAGGGAAGCCGAGTGATTTGCCAAAATCAACCATGAATTGAATCACGCGTTCTTCTTTTTTAGAGGCGCGCGGCACGGCATTGAGGTTGGCAAAATGTCCCCAAAGTGGTTGTGGCGAAAGGGTTGCTATCTCGTTGGGCATATATTTTTGGCTGAAAGTTAGGTAATTTTTGGGGGAGTGGGTGTGATTTCACCGCAAAGACGCTAAGGTGGGGAAGAAGATTGGGAAGGGTATAAGGGAAATAGAGGTATAGGGTTGGGGTTGGGAAAGGTAGGGTTGGGAAAGGTAGGGTTGGGAAAGGTATAGGGGAAATGGAGGTATAGGGCAATTTTCCTCTCTTCATCCTGAAAATCCTGGAATCCAGCAATCCTGTCAAGACCTTCCATCATTCACAACTTCCACAACTCAACGACTCCACAACTCAACAACTCAACAACTCAACAACTCAATCATTTCTTCCTCCGTGGCTCTCTGTGCCCTGGGTGCCTCCGTGTTGAACTCTTCTTTCATTCAAAAATGCGGAAATACAGGCACATTTTCCCAACTTGCTCCCCTCATTCACCCAGTCAACTATTCACCCCTTCAACCATTTCCCCATGAAGTCTATTTGTGTGTTTTGCGGATCGAATACAGGTTTTTCGCCTGCTTATGTGGAAGCTGCTCAGGAATTGGGGAGAATATTGGTGGAACGCGAAATCAAAATGGTGTATGGCGGCGGAAATGTGGGCTTGATGGGCGCCATCGCCGATGAGATGCTCCATCATGGTGGGGAGGTGATTGGGGTGATTCCGCATTTTCTGATGAACAAAGAAGTAGGGCACAAAGGCCTGACAGAATTGTTGTTGGTGGATACGATGCACGAGCGCAAAGCCATCATGGCTGAGATGGCCGATGGCTTCATCGCGATGCCGGGCGGATTTGGCACCATGGATGAACTCAACGAGATCCTCACCTGGGCCCAACTGGGCCTTCACCGCAATCCCATCGGGATTCTCAACTCCGGCCAATATTTTGACCCGTTGCTGAGAATGTTTGACCACATGGTGACACAGGGCTTTCTCCGGGCCGAAAACCGAGGCCTCCTCGTCGATGATGAGCGCCCGCTTTCTCTGCTGGAGAAAATGGAGCAGTACGTGGCGCCGGATGTCACCAAATGGTTGACAAAAGGGCAGGAATGATGCCCTCTCGCTAGTTGCTTTCTGACGAATTCTACGCTGGCATTTGCTCAATTTTTCTGCAAATTCAGCGCATGAACCGGAGGCGAACGCGAGGATCTATATGTCTGCTTTGGTGTTTGACCTGCTTGTCTGCTTCCGGGCAGACGGGTGATTCTCTGCTGGCCATTCCGGTACTCTTGAGCGAAGACATCCGTCCAACTGGCATTGGGGTAGAAGAACTTCAGCTTTTTAGTGATCCTACTGACAAGTATTCTTGGCAGGATCTGCTCCTGAAGCCTTGGGAACAACAGCTTCTTCTGAGCCCTCAGAAAGGGACAGGCTGGCTTAGGCTGGTGCTCTCCAACACCTCTTCCGAGACACATGATGTCATGATCGATGTGGGTTGGCACCCTCGACTCGATGTTTATCAGATTCGGAAAGGAATATTGCTCCGGCACGAGCAATTGGGAACCGAGCAGGGCTACCCAGCGGGGAAAGCATTGGGGGAACGAAACAGGTTTCGTATATCCCTCGCAGCCCATACACAAGACAGCCTGCTCCTGTCGGTGGCGCCCTGGCCGCAAGACAATTTTTCTACTGGCTTATATCTCCTCAGTGTGGAAGAGGCGGTGAGAGAATC
>JANQTF010000007.1:0-19243 GCA_030731845.1 Bacteroidia bacterium
GGCGTCACCCCGAGAAATTCGGAATGACGCCTGATTGGGTCAATGAGGTGAGGACGACTCCCTTAGCGAACGGGTTTCACGGTGTAGCCGGCCTGACGCAGGAGGTTGATCACCCCAAATTCGCCGGGCAGATGGCCTGCACCGAAGGCAAAAAAGGTAGGCATCGCTGCGGCTTTTTCGCTGATCACGGGGATCCATTTTTTGTTACGGGCGTCGAGCATGATGGCGCGAGACTCCTCGTCCATTTCAGGCGAGTCCATCATGAAGGTAAACAGCTCTTCCACATTCTGGGTGAGATAGATATCGGTCATCTCTTTGAAGCGATTGCGCTCGGTAGGAAAATCGGTGACGTAGGCCATGAGCATTTCGAGCTGATCTTCCATGGGGATTTGGTCCACCATCGCGAGCTGATCGTCAACCGACTCCACGCCTTCCACTTCCATATTGTTGCTCTTGGCTTTTTTGACCAGTTCCATTTCATAGGAGATGGCATCGCCATTGACCATTTTGCTATAGGCCGCACTACTTGCGAGCATGGGCTTCATTTTGTTGTAGATCCCAAATGACTGCCCAAGGGAGTCGGTAAAGAAGGTTTCGATCATCTGAAATTCTTCTTCAGAGACGAGGTCTTCGATTTTTTTGCCGTCCTTCATTGTGCTGCCGTTCATCATCTTCATCATCACACCCAGGTTGTCCATGTCGAGCTCGAGCATGAGGAGCTTGGTTTGGTTGAAGGCATCGGTCCAGACTTGTGGGAAGAAAAAGTCATGGCTACCGATGAGGTGAATGGTGCCGAAAAGGTAGCTGGGCTCAGCAAGGCCATTGCCCGAAATTTGCCATAGGAGGGACGTCCCCTCTTCCGCTACGGGAATCACGACTGGTTCTGCTGCTTCCACAGCGGCTGCAGGAGATTCTGTCACCTTTTTGCTGCTTTTACAGCCGCTCATAAAACCCAGGACCACCATGCTGGCGATCACCAGGTGAGAAAATTGCTTGCTCATATCTTGATAAACGATGAGAAAATGGAGAATGATTGCAGGTTGCTACTGACCTTCTTCCAATTCGGCCCGGATGCTTTTGAGTTCTCGCAAATGGCGGCCATATAATTTATTGACATACCATTTGCTGAACCACATGGCGAGAAAAATATAGACAATGGTGACCCCTCCAAGCAACGCCCAAACGCCGGTTGGGACGCCGGTAAGGTCTTTCCCGTCTTCGACGCGGGCCAGGGTAAACCCATACATGATCCCGACAATGGACAAGACCGGAATCAGAAACACCATCGTGGCCTTATACAAATTCAGGTATCGGTCAAAGGACTGGATATAGGTATCGAGAGAATGGAAGAGATCCTGCGAAACACTGTCGTGCTTGACAAATGCCCTGAATTTATACCAGTACAAGACCCCGCTCAGCGGAAACAACATGGTGAACAAGACCCATTCACCCCAATGAACAGGCAAGGAGCGAAAGGCAAACCAAGCCAACACAGCTAGTGCCGCCACAGCCAGGAATATGATCTCCAGGATGATATTTCGGCGAATTTTGCCGATGGTGGAGCTACTCTTGTTTTGAAGCAGCCTCCGGAGCTGATCCCGATCAAAGTTTGGATCAGGAGCGGTAGCGGAGTCCCACAATGTTTTTAGGTCATCTAACTTCATGATCTTGTTTCACGCAGGTGAGGACTGAGGATATCTTTGAGTTTGGACTTGATGCGATTAATTTTCACGCCAACGTAGTTGGGCGTGATCCCGATCACCTCGCCAATCTCCTCGTAGCTTTGTTCTTCGAGGTATAGCATGATGATGGCTCGCTCGAGATCCGAAAGCATGGCAATGGCCTTGTAGAGCAATTGTGTCTCTTCCTCAGCATCCGATGAGGGAGCATCAGCAGCGGCAATCAAGGCCGTGGAATCGAGATCCGTGGTGGCAGGTCTTCGCGACGATTTCCGGAATCCGGAAATGGCGGTATTGAGGGCTACCCGATACATCCATGTGCTGATTTTGGACTCTCCTTTAAACGACCCAAAGGCGCGCCACAATTGGAGCAAAATCTCCTGAAACAAATCTGCCCGGTCGTCCTCGGTATGCGCATAGAGTCTGCACACCTTGTGAATGATGCGTTGGTGGGTAGAAATAATTTCCAGAAATGGCTCCTGATTCTTGCTCACGGAAGTCAAGGCTGAGAGTTTGGCGAAATTTGTCGAGGGAGAATAGAAAACCTTACAATGATTCTACAGTTTCTTTTAAAAAATTAAGACCTTCGTCAGGTTCCTCATATTCATTCACAAAATTTCACCCACGATATGGCTACTGTAACCCTTAAAGGGACCCCATTCCCCCTCATTGGCGACCTGCCTACCAGCGGCACTGCTGCTGATTTCTCCTTCGTAAAGTCTGACCTTTCCGAAGGCAAGATGAGCGATTATGAAGGCAAGGTAAAAGTATTGATCGCAGTCCCAAGCCTCGACACAGGCGTGTGCCAAATGGAGACCCGCAAATTCAATGAAGAACTCAGCAAGCGCGACGGTGCCGTGGGCCTCATTCTCTCCAAAGACCTGCCTTTTGCCATGAACCGCTTTTGTGAGGCAGAAGGAATCAAAAACGTGACCATCGCATCCGATTTCCGCTTTGGGCAATTCACCAAAGCATACAACACCGAAGTCGCAGAAGGTCCATTTGGTGGCCTCAGCGCTCGCGCTGTGTTTGTGGTAGATGCCAACAACCAAATCCAGTACACCGAACTCGTGACCGAGATCGCCGATCAGCCCAACTATGACGCCGTCATGAAGGCCGTTGATGGGCTGCTCTAAGCCCCAACCGATAACGGTTTCGTTGATAAAAATGCCCGGCATCCTCGATTGCCGGGCTTTTTTTACTTCATTTAGCCTTGTGTTACCCTGACAATGACCACCATTGACAGGTAGCAACTTTCTCACAGACCAACTCTACTACTCCTACTCACATGAACCGTTTTCATCTCTACTTTCTTGCAGGGATCATCCTGCTATCTGCCTGCCAACCATCCCCAAACGCTCCTTCCACCTCCGTGTCTTCTCCTGATGGCAAGCTATCAGTCGATATGATGCTCGTGGACAATGGCAAACCTGCCTACCTCGTCAAAAAGAATGGCGCCATCCTTATCGACACCTCCACCTTGGGCTTAGACATCGCCGGACAGCCTTTTTTGGGCGAAAATATGACCATCAGTAGCGCATCCTCCAGTGAGTTTTCCGAAACCTGGGAAATGCCCTGGGGCGAGCAACGCATGGTCAACAACACCTACCATCAGCTGTCCGTTGATTTCCAGGAAAAAGGAGAGAATCCACGCAGCATGACCCTCGTTTTCAGGGTTTATAATGATGGACTGGGCTTTCGCTATGAACTGCCCGGCACCGACTCCATCACCATCATGGACGAGCGCACCCAATTTGCCCTCACAAGCGACCCGATGGTATGGTGGATTCCCGGTGACTGGGATTCCTATGAACATCTCTACAACAGCACCCGCTTTTCGGCCATAGATGCCCTCAGCAAGGCCAATCATCCCAACCTCATCGCTTCCTATATCCCCCAAAATGCCGTCAACACGCCCGTCACCATGAAAACGGACGATGGCGTCTATCTCAGCTTTCACGAGGCGGCCCTGCTCGATTATCCCGGCATCACGCTCAAAGTGGATCCTGCTGCCCTCAGCATGGAGACAGAGCTAGTAGGAGGCCTCAACGATGTCAAGGCCAAGGTGGGCCTGCCTTTTCACAGCCCTTGGCGTAGCATCCACATCGCCGACCGGGCCGGTGACCTCATCGAGTCCAACCTGACCGTGAACCTCAACGAACCCAACAAGCTCGGCGACATCTCCGATTATTTTACCCCGATCAAATACATGGGCATTTGGTGGCACATGCACCTCAACAAAAACTCCTGGGACTATGCCTCCGGCAAGCACGGTGCCACCACTGCCGAAGCCAAGCGCATGATCGACTACGCCTCGGCCAATGGCATCGAAGGCTTGCTCGTAGAAGGCTGGAACACTGGCTGGGAACACTGGATCGGCTTTGATGACCGCGAAGGTGTCTTTGATTTCGTGACCCCATATCCAGACTATGATCTCGAAGAAGTGGTGAGCTACGGAAAAGAGCACAACGTGCAAATCATCATGCACCACGAGACTTCTGCCGCTCCACGCACCTATGATCAGCAGATGGATACGGCCTATGCGTTGATGGAAAAGCTGGGTATTCATGCCGTAAAAACGGGCTATGTTGGCCCCATTATTCCGAAGGGAGAACATCATCACGGGCAGTGGATGGTACAACACTATCACCGCGCTGAGCTCGCTGGCGCAGCGCACAAAGTGGCAGTCAATGCCCACGAGCCCATTGCCGCAACAGGCCTGCGCCGCACCTGGCCCAACATCATCGCACGCGAAGGGCTGAGAGGTCAGGAGTTCAACACCTGGTCTGTGGAAGGAGGCAACTCCACCGAGCACCTCACCATCGTGCCCTTCACCAGAATGCTGTCTGGCCCGATCGACTACACCCCCGGCATCTTCAAGCGCGACCTGCGCCCCTATCGCGACAACGAGCTCAACACCACCCTCGGGCACGAGCTTGCGCTCTACGTGGTGATTTACAGCCCCGTGCAAATGATTGCCGATTTGCCGGAGCACATTGGCGATCATCCCGGCATGCAATTCATCCGCGACGTGGGGGTAGATTGGGAGCAATCCAAGGTTCTCGATGGCGAAGTGGGCGATTTTCTGGTCATGGCGCGGGAGGAGCGCGACAGCCACAACTGGTTTGTAGGCGCTGTTACCGATGAAAACGCGCGTGAAGTCAGCGTCAGCCTTGACTTTTTGCCAGAAGGCAAAACCTTTACTGCCAATCTTTACCTCGACGGCCCCGATGCCGGGTATAAAGGCAACCTGACTGATCTGGTGATAGAAACCCGGGAGGTAAAAAAAGGAGATGTCCTTACCCTCCCACTCGCAGAAGGTGGCGGAGCCGCCGTGAGCCTGCTCGCCAAATAGTCCAAAAACGACCTGTTCATCAACATGAGTTGCCACCGAAATCCCGGGGTGACTCATGTTTTGTTATAAAAAACTACTCAAGATTCATTTTCCTCCCTTTCATTTTTTGTACCTTCAAAAAAAGTTCAGCAATCATGGCAGAAAAAGCATTGGCAAACTCCTCCTACGAAACCTACCTCGCCCTGGAGGCAGAATCGGATACCAAGTATGAGTTTCACGATGGCTTCATCGTAGCCATGGCGGGTGGAACCCCCGCACATAGTCAGCTCGGAGCGAACATTGTCAGGTTCATGGGAAACGCACTTGATGCCGCTGGCAAGCCCTACCGGGTCTTTAACAGTGACCTCAAGGTGAGGATAGACGCGATGAACAGGACATTTTACCCTGATGCGTCTGTGGTGTGTGAAGAGCCTCAGGTGAGCGACAAAGACCCACATGCGGTGATCAATCCGGTGCTCATCGTGGAAGTTCTCTCAGACAGCAATGAGAAATATGACCGGGGCGAAAAATTCAATTATTACCGGCAGTTGCCTTCCTTTCAGGAATACATTCTCGTTCACCAAAACATGGCCATGGTAGATCGCTATTACCGCCAAAAAGGCGATCTGTGGGAGATCAAAACCATTCGCGGGCTGGATGAAACTGTGGAACTAAAATCCCTCGGCTGCGCACTGAACATGCGCGACCTCTACCGCTTGGTGGCCGGCATCGAGTAATCGCACCCCAACGGCGCGATTTGTTGTGCCATTGACTTGCAAGAGGAGAGCGCCATGCACTAATTTGCAGGCTATGAGTTCCTGGTTCGGAATCGACTACTTTGCCCAGCCGGAGGCCCTCCTCCTGCTGCTATTGGGGCCACTGTACATTTTCTGGTACAGGCGCTACTACCGTCGTCAGCGATTGGTGGTGCGGTTGAGCTATGACCCTGACAAATTGCAAGCGCCGAAGTATCAGATTGCCTGGCTGCGGCTGCTCCCGCGTATTTTTCAACTCACCGGAATTGCCTTTTTCATCTTCGCGCTAGCTCGGCCTCAACATTCACAACAAGTTACGGAGCAGCAAGACCTGGGTGCCGATGTGATCATTGTGCTGGATGTGAGCCGCAGCATGGAAAACAAAGATGTACCACCTTCTCGGTTTATGATTGCCAAGTCGGCGATCCGCGCCATGATAGAAACCCGAAAATCCGAACGATTTGGCGTGGTGGTATTTGGCCCGACAGCCTTGAGCATGGCGCCGCTCACTTTTGACCACGATTTTTTGCTAGGCATTCTTGACAAGGCCAAGTCCAACCTATTGCCAGGAGAGGGTAGCGCATTGGGGCCAGCATTGGGTGTGGCCTTGAACAGATTGAAGGAGAGCGACGCCACAAGTAAGATCATCATCGTATTCAGCGATGGTGGCGCAAACGGTGGCGACCTCGACCCCTTATCTGCATCTCGGCTTGCCGCAGCCTCGGGCATTCCGATTCATTGCGTAGGAATCGCAGAAAACGGACAACAGCAAAATCTGGCCTTGCTCTCCCAGGTAGCCTCCCGTTCAGGTGGTGCTTTTGTGCTGGCCAACTCACGCACCCAGCTAGAGCAGCTCTGGAACGAACTGGAGCCGGGACAACCACCGAGACAGCAGGCACGCGAGTTTCGCGTATCAGAAGACATGTACCCGATTTTCCTTCAAATAGGAATCATCCTGCTTGTCATTTCCTACCTCCTCATGCTCACCTCCATCTACAACCCACTGGAACAATAGCAAACTCGCTATCGGGCAACGCCGATGCTCAAAATCTGGATGCTGCTCGGCGGCACGGGCGACGCCAACAGCGCCTTAATGCAAGCTTCCAGGGTGGCTCCGGTGGTGATCACGTCATCCACCAACAGCACCGATTCGGGGCATTCTTTCACCACCTTGAAGGCCGTAGCCACGTTGGTATAGCGGTTTTGCCCAGACAACTTCGTTTGGGATCCGGTATGTTTGGTGCGGATCAGCAAATCTGTGCGCAGCGGAATTCCCAGAGATTCGCTCAATCCCTCACAAATTTTTTCTGCCTGATTATAGCCTCTTTTTCTTGCCTTTTTGGGATGCAAAGGCACAGGAAGAATGCCATTCACCTGCGTAATCAGGGGGGTAGTTTGAAGCTCTCTGCCGTACTTTTTCCCGATCCACACGCCGATTTCTGGCTGTTCTGAATATTTGAGCGCCTGGAGAAGTCGTTGCAGGTTGCCGCCTTTATCAAAGTAGAACATGCCAAAAGCGCCGGCAATGGGCACCTTACCGGCAATTCGACGATAGATATCATTGTCATCTGGTTTGTGATGAGAAAAAGTGGGCTCAAGCCCCTCCAAGCAGCCCAGGCAGAGATGTTGTTCTTGCCTTGTAAGCGCTGTTTCGCAGCCGAGGCAGCTGCGCATCACAAACAAATCACCGAGAGATTCCAGCCAGTGGATCAGTACTTTCTTTGCCATAAACACAATCACCGAAGAAGATTGCCAAATCCCTCCCGTAAAATTTCGAGTTTGCTCAAGCGAAAAGTATATTTGCCGATCATTCTCTAACCACCTTGCCCCATGTTGAGTCAATTGAAATCCTTTGAGCATCAATCACCAGAAATTGTATTTCACTGGCAAGATAGAGAGTCGGAGGCGGAGGGTTGGGTGGTGATCAATTCCCTCAGAAATGGCGCTGCGGGCGGCGGAACGCGGATGCGGGAAGGATTGACCTTGGATGAAGTGCTCTCATTGGCCAAGACGATGGAGGTGAAATTTGCCGTTTGCGGGCCGCCAATCGGCGGCGCAAAATCCGGCATCAACTTCAATCCGGATGACCCTCGCAAGGCCGATGTGCTCAAAAGATGGTACCAGGCCATCATGCCTTTGCTCAAAAATTATTATGGCACAGGCGGCGACCTTAATGTAGATGAAGTGCACGAAGTGATGCCCATCACCTATGATCTGGGCTTGCTTCATCCGCAGGAAGGAGTGGTCAATGGCCACCTCAAGCTTCGCCCTGATGATCGGGATGTATTGATTGAGCAGCTGAGAATCGGCGTCTCCAAGCAGGTGACCCATTGGGACTACGCGCCCACCACCTCTGAGAAGGTGATCACAATTTCAGACATGATTACTGGCTTTGGGGTAGGGATGGCTGTGGTGCACGCCTGTGAACTTTGGGATATTCCGAAAAATAACAAGCGAGTCATCATCCAGGGATTTGGGAATGTAGGAGGAGCTGCGGCCCTCACGCTTGCCAAAGAGGGATTCCAGATCGTGGGAATTCTGGACCGTCGTGGCGGCATTATGGATCCCGAAGGGTTGGATCTTGAGGCGATCAAAGCCCTCTACCTGAGTCGGGATGGCAACATTCTCAAAGGTGCTACAGTGCTTCCATTTGAGGCTGTAAACCGCGAAATCTGGTCTATGGGAGCGGAGGTATTTATCCCGGCGGCGGGTTCAAGAATGGTGTCTCAAAACCAGTGCGAGGCCATGGTGGCCCATGGCCTGCAAGTAGTGTCCTGTGGCGCCAATGTGCCCTTTGCCGACCCCGATATTTTTCTGGGAAAAACTGGAATATGGCTCGACAATCAGGTGGGGGTAATCCCAGATTTCATTGCGAATTGCGGAATGGCTCGTACATTTGCCTATCTGATGCAGCCAGAAGTCTCTCTTGACGATGAGGCCATTTTTCAGGATGTTTCACAAACGATTCTGAAAGCCCTCCGTAGAACCCGGGAGGCTTTGCCCACAACCACGGGATGGTGGCAGGCTTCATTGGATTGGGTGCTTCAAGATCTTCATCAGTAATTGGTTTGGCCCCCCGAGACTCATTTGTAAGTTTATCTGAATCGTGCTTATTTCAGGCCGAACTCCCATTTCCAGCATGACAAGACGCACCAGAACCTGGATCATTTTCCTCTTCACCTGGGTTGCCATCGGGGTCTCCACCTCTTTTGCCCAGTCTCCTCCACCCCAAGTTTCGCCCGCCGAGACTACGGAGATATCGACTCCACCCCACACAGAAGCACCTGATACGCTGAACATTGCGCAACATGAGGCTCAAGCTCAAGACAATGCGCATGCTGAACAAGGAGCCGAACACGAAACAGGCCACGGCGAAGAAACAAGCCACCCTTCACCAAATTTACTCTCCGTCATTCCCTTTATCGTTTTGCTCGTGCTGATTGCTACCGGGCCTGTTTTCTTTGAACATTTTTGGCATAAGTACTACAAGATTATTGCCCCCGGCCTCGGGCTCATTACCCTGGCTTATTACCTCATCATGCTTCCTGAGGCCCATGAGCCAGCCCACGCACTCTCTGAATATATTTCTTTCATTGCCCTATTGGCGCCCCTTTACATAGCCTCTGGCGGAATTCTCATTCAAATTGACCGGGAAGGAACCCCAAAAGCCAACTTGATTCTGCTGTGGGTAGGCGCGATCATCTCCAACATCATTGGCACTACAGGCGCTTCCATGCTCCTGATTCGCCCTTTTATTCGCCTCAATCGCGACCGCCTTCAGCCCTACCATATCATCTTTTTCATCTTCATGGTGAGCAACATCGGGGGGTCTCTCACTCCCATTGGTGATCCACCCCTTTTTCTGGGCTTCCTCAAAGGCGTCCCTTTTAGCTGGACCTTGATCCATGTCATTCCAGAATGGGCTTTTGCCCTTGTTCTTCTTTCAGTGGTCTTTTTCTTTTATGATAGGAAAAATAAAAAAGACCTTGACCACGTAGAAACGCTCTACTCTGGTAAAATGGTCCTACGTGGGCTGCGAAGCTTTTTCTGGCTTGCGGTAATCGTTGGGGCGGTATTTTTGGATCCCAATGTGCTAGAGTGGGTGCCGGCTATTGAGTATCATGGCTCCCGCTATTCGTTCCTGCGAGAAATCATTCAGCTATCTGCCGGATTTGCCTCCTACTTTCTGGCAGACAAACAAGCCCTTCGCGGCAATGAATTTAGCTTCGCACCAATCAACGAGGTGGTATTTCTATTTGCTGGAATCTTCTTTGCCATGATGCCTGCCTTGCAGCTCATTGGGGAATTTGCTTCCTCGCCACAAGGCCAAAGCTTCTTCACCGTCAATTCTATGTATTGGGTCACGGGTTCGCTTTCCGGTTTTCTGGATAATGCACCAACCTATGTGAATTTCCTCTCCGCAGCACTGGCCAAGTTTGGCGCTTCGGTAAGCGACCCAGCTGCCGTCAAAGCCTTCTCAGAAGGGATGGTCAACGGTGTTGCCATACCAGAAACCAAAGACTACCTGCGGGCAATCTCTGTTGCAGCGGTTTTCTTCGGGGCTTTTACCTACATCGGAAATGGCCCAAATTTCATGGTCAAGGCCATCGCCGAAGAGCGCGGGGTGACCATGCCCTCCTTCTTTGGCTATATCCTCAAGTACAGCCTCATCATTCTCCTGCCTATCCTTTTCCTGACCTGGCTCATTTTCTTCGTGCTTCTGCATGGAGTGTAATCCTTCTCTACATAAAAAAGCTGCCCCAGCATAAGTTGGGGCAGCTTTTTTATGGCTCTCTCTCTGATCATCAATCATCGCATCATCTTATTCTCCAACTTCAACTCCTGAAAATAGATTTTCGCGGCACTGGCCACTTTGGGCGAGAGCATGATGGTGGAGAGCATCGTAGGAATGGCCATGAGGGCAAACATACCGTCGATGATGTTGATCACCGAGGTGATTGAAACCACAGATCCGAATACGATCGAGGCAACGTAGAAGTAATTGTACCAATGTTGGTTTTGCGCACCAACGAGGTAGCCGAGGCATTTTCCGCCATAGTATGAATAAGAAAAAAGGGTCGTAAGGGCAAAAATGGCTCCGCAGAGCATGAGCAGGTAGGACCCCACACCCGGCAATCCAATCTCGAATGCCTGTAGCGTGACCGAGATGCCCTGTGTGTTGCCTGAACTCCATGCACCCGTGATAATGAGAGCGAGCGCAGTCATGGTACACACCACAATGGTATCGATAAATGGCCCCATCATCGCGATGAGCCCTTCTCTGATCGGAACCTCCGTTTTGGCGGCGCCATGTGCCATGGGTGCTGTGCCGATGCCTGCTTCGTTGGAGAAAGCTGCCCGCTTCACGCCCGTGCGAATCAACTCTCCCAAGGCACCTCCCAATACAGCTGAACCGGTAAAGGCATCTGAAAAAATGAGGCCGAAGGTTTCCCCGATTTTGTCAGCATTGAGCAAGATGATCGTGAGCACAGACCCTACGTAGAGCAGGACCATGGCAGGCACCATTTTGGCGGCCACATTCCCAATTCGCTTGATACCGCCAAAGATCACCAATCCCACCACCAAGGCCATTCCTGTTCCAATAATCAACCGGAGGTTGGTGCTATCTTCTATCCCTGCTGGGGCCAAAAACACCTGAAAAACAGACTCTCGCAGCTGATTGGCCTGAAACAATGGCAAGCACCCAATAAGGCCTGCAAGCGAAAAAAATACGGCCAATGGCTGCCATTTTTTGCCAAGGCCCTCCCTGATCACATACATCGGTCCTCCCTGAATGTGGCCCAAACTATCTTTGCCCCGAAACATGATGGCAAGGGTACAGGTAAAAAATTTGGTGGCCATGCCCACGGTTGCAGAGATCCACATCCAAAAGATTGCTCCAGGACCACCAGTGGTAATGGCTACCGCCACCCCGGCAATGTTGCCCATACCTACGGTAGCAGCGAGCGCAGTAGAGAGTGCCTGAAAGTGATTGATATCACCGGGAGAATCGGGATCGTCGTATTTTCCACGAAGCACGTTCACTGCATGGCCCAAATATAAAAATGGGGCAAATCTGCTGTAAATCAGGAAAAAGAGCCCGCCGCCGATCAGAAGAATCAACAGTGGCATGCCCCATGCGTAATCGCTAAAAATGGTGGTGTATTGGTCTAATTTGCTCATGCAGAAGGTTCTGGAAAAGGTGAAGGAGGGAATAAAAATCAAGAGAGCCAGTCTGGCTATTGGATTTCGCTGGACTGACTCCCTGAGTGATAGGCTTAACAATGGAATGCCTACTGCCCATATAGCGCAGCACCTGCCGGGGCGTATTTATCGCCTTCGTTCCAGGTTGGGGCCTTGTCGCGGTTGGCAATCAGGCGAGCGGTATAGGCATAGGCCTGACAATACACCTTGAGATAGTCAAAGTCAATGGTCTCAGGGTTGTCCGTCACCTGATGGTAGTATTTATTGATCTCAGAGTTGAAAGAGGAGAACCCTGGGCTAAAGGTAGGAGCTGGCACACCTTTGATGGCGAGAGAGACATTATCGGACCTGTCGAAGAGCCCTTGCTCAGGTGCGGGGTTTCCAATCACGCGAAGGCCAAATGCAGCTGCTCCCTGATCGAGCTGCCCGTCGGTGTCCATGCGACCATACCCAAAGATGGAAACAGCATCTGTTTCGCTATAGCCGGCTCCGTCGGTATTGAGGTTAAAAACGGTCTGATTGAGAGGCACTACGGGGTGAGCGGCATAATATTCCGATCCCAACAACCCTACTTCTTCTCCAGAATAGCAGATAAACAAGATGGATCGCCTGACAGGCTCAGCAGATAGCGCTTTGGCAGCAGCCAAGACCGAGACGGTGCCGAAGGCATTGTCTCTCGCGCCATTGAAAATGCTGTCTTCGGCAGTATAGGAACCGCCTCCCTGAGCTCCCACGCCCACATGATCGTAGTGAGAGGAAAGAATGACAAATTGGTCGCGCAAAGCGGAGTCGGTACCGGGCAGGTAGGCAATGACATTGGGAGAAGAAAAGGTGCGGCGCACCGATCCATCACAATTGACACCCATTTTCCCTTTTGCTTTTGCGGCGATCTCTTCACCGAAGGCACCACCTTCGTCCCGAATCCATCCATAGAAAAATTCTCCACCTGCCTCTTCTTCATCGGCTAGCTGAATCCGGGATTTGTTGAAATATTTGGAGACAAAGCCCCAGGGAAAGCGAAGGCGGTATAACTCAATGAGTCCGATGGCTCCTTCCTCTTTGGCCCATTTGCGTTTGTCTGTGATGGAAGAAAAAATCACGTTGGGATTTTCTTCTCCCGGCAACCCGAGAAAGGTCACGACAACCTTCCCTTTAACATCCAATCCTTCATAATCATTGGTTTCGGAGGTTTTTTGCCCATAACCAGCAAAGACATATTTCACCTTGGAATCATTGACAGGAGACGCCTTGAGAAAGAGCATATTGTCGCCATGAGTGAATATTTTGCCTTCGCACTCAACGCTTCCCATGGAGGGAGGGGTGACTTCCTCATACGGCACAGCTTGAAAATAGGAGTCCATGCCTGGGGCAGGTTGCAGCCCCAGGGCTGCGAAGTGGGAGGCAAGATACTTGGCAGCGATCTCGATTCCCTGCGATCCGGTTCTACGGCCTGCCAACTCGTCAGAAGCTAAGAATCGCATGTGAGCTGCAACCTCAGCACGTGTGAGATGATCTTCGGGATGATTGGTCTGCCCACTCCCTGGCAGCGGCATCAAAAGCACCACCAGACAAGCAAGAAAGGATGAATATTTCATGTAAAAGGTTTTGTTCATGGAAAAATAGGCAAAAGCCGCGAATACGGGCTTATTGGAATGCGGCGATTCGGAGAATTATTAACCAGAAATGGAAAAAACACCGCCAGATAGCCCAGATATCCTGCGAGATTTCCGCGGATAAATCGCTCAACAGCTTTGTCAATCAGGAAGCTCATGAGCCAGATTCCTTCACTTCTTGTTGATCATAAACATAATTTTTGTCTAAATTTCCGGCAACAGAATCAATTTAGTCTCATGCAAGACATGACATTTCGGGCCATCAGGGTATTGGAAACCCGTGAGGGATTTCGGAGAGAAATGGTGCAGCGGCAACTCACAGATCTGCCCGAGGGGGAGGTCCTCATCAGGGTTCACTACAGCTCCCTCAACTACAAAGATGCTCTCTCAGCGACGGGCCACAAAGGCATCACAAGAACCTATCCGCACACACCGGGCATTGATGCCGCTGGCGTGGTAGTAGAAAGTACACACCCGGATATCAAGCCCGGGCAGAAGGTGATCGTGACGAGCTATGATCTTGGCATGAATACCGATGGTGGATTTGGAGAATACATTCGGGTGCCGGCAAGCTGGGTTGTGGGACTTCCTCAAAGCATGACATTATTTGAAAGCATGGTATTGGGCACGGCAGGGTTTACTGCTGCCCTGGCTTTGTATAAACTAGAGAGAAACGGATTGAATCCATCGGATGGACCTGTGGTTGTGACGGGTGCAAGCGGTGGTGTGGGCTCATTGGCAGTGGCCTTGCTGGTCAAGCGAGGATATGAGGTGGCAGCGGTATCTGGGTCGCCTGCGGCCTACGATATGCTGAGGCAGCTAGGAGCACACGAAATTCTCCCACGCGAAGCCGTCAACGACACCACTGGAAGACCAATCCTGAAAAGCAGGTGGGCTGGCGCCATTGACACGGTGGGGGGAAACACCCTCGCCACCCTGCTCAAAACAAGTCGCCGGGAAGCTTCCATAGCCGTATGTGGCCTCGTGGCCTCCCCCGAACTACCTACCACGGTGTATCCGTTTATCCTCAATGGCGTGAACCTCCTGGGCATCGATTCTGCGACCTACCCCATGCCCCTTCGCAAGCAGCTCTGGTCCCTTCTCGCCAACAAATGGAGCCTCCCGCAGATGCATTCTCTGACGACAGAGGTCCCCCTGGATCAACTCGATCCTTATGTTGAGGAGATGCTACGTGGAAATACTCAAGGAAGAATTGTTGTAGATTTGACGAAAAAGGAATGAGAACCGTTTCTCTTTAAATATAGAACATGAAACTTTCTACCCTCTCAGGCTTTTTCATTTTCGGCATCCTGCTTTCAGGTTGTCTCACGATTAAGGAGACCTATTCCTTTAAAAAAAATGGGGCAGGCACCATGACCTACGAGGTTGCCTTCAACAAGGTGGATGATACATTTCAAGATGTAAAGCACGATCTATTGCCCAATACGTGGTCTCTTGACTCCCTGGCAGAGGTGATCAGCCTCATCCCAGGCATCACCAAGGTAGCCCTGACTTCTGCCAAGGACCACCAGGGTTTTGGTCTGAGCTTTCGTTTTGAGAGTCTGACCTCCCTCAATCATGCTTTGAGTAGAATTCTGCTCACAGATAGCACCGAGGTGTTTTCCTATTTCCGTAAAGAAAATGGGGTATGGCTACGGGCCTACAAGGCCGACAGGATGATGATCTCTGAATCATTTGTGAACAAAGCGAGGGGAGAGAGGCAGGTAGCAGCCATGTTGAGCCAACTAGGCTATGAAGTAGAGATGCAATTTCCCAAAACGATTGCCGTTGCATACACAGGCGCTGAAGGGATGATCAGTGGGCGAAAAAATAAAACATTGAACATGAGGGCTACCTTTCAGGAAATCGCAGCAACCGACCAGCCCTTAAGCGCTACTATACTATTAGATTAAGTCAAGGGGCGGCAAATCCTGATAATGAGGCAGTTTAGTTGCAAAATTATTTGCATTTTGCCGATGGATTTCTGTTTTTTCATCTCGGCACGTCCTTTGTGCGGTTAGTAAACAGAACCCAGGTTCTGTCACCTACCCAAATCCAATCACAAATCAGACAAATTTCACCTCATGTACAAGACAGTTTTGCTTCGGGTTACGTCCCACCTTTCTTTGATCCTACTCTGCCTGCTGGCTATGCCGGTTTCGGCACAGATCAGCGATTTTGAATATTTGGGAGAAGTTGAAGATTATCGCCTTTCGCATAAGGTGATGCCAGGAGAGTCCTTGTATGCCATAGCGAGGCAGCATGGTATCTCCGTTGATGACCTTCGCGAGCTCAATGATTTGAAGGATGACACCATTTTTCCTGGTCAGCGATTGCTCGTCAAGAATTCTGCCCCAGAAACTACCGGGGCGAACCTGAGAACCGCAGCTGCTACCACGCAGCAGAATGTTCCTGTGAGTCCCTATACCGAAGTGGAGCGTAGGCAATATTATCAGGTGCAGGACGGCGATAAGATCGAAGACGTGGCAGCCATGTTTCGCGTTCACCCAGATCGATTGAGAGAATGGAACACCACCGCTGACATCTATCCTGGTCAGGCCCTGATCGTGGACAAGTGGTATGAAACCGTGGCCACAGATGCGCTGCGTGGCAGCATTGCCTCTGCCAATCAGCGAGTAAGCACACGTGGCATGGAAGAGACTACACAAGCAGCGCCCTCTATCGGCATGGAGCCAGTAGGACATATTTCCAGCCTCTCTATGGGACCATTTGGCCAGACAGAGACACAAAACAACAGCCGCTACGGCCAGGATTCTCCTACCTATTATCCTGCCACTTCACAAACCCCTGTCACAGAAGAAGGTGGATGGTTGATGGAGCGGGCTACCTACGACACCTACCTCTTGCCTCCCAGCCCCGGTGCCAACCGTACCCGCGGCATAGATGAAACCAACTCCTACCAGCGCAATGCACAGCCACAACCTCAAGCCATGTTTGATGAAGTAGAAGTGAGTGGCCCTTATGAAGTGCGCGAAGATCGCTACAGAAGCACTACCTCTGCCTATTATGCCTACCACAATGAGCTGCCCGTTGGTAGCAAGATCCAGGTGTATATTCCCAACAATGCCGGATTTATTGAAGTAGAAGTGATCGGCCAGTTGGCTCCGGGTACCAGAAGCATCATTGCGCTCTCTCCGGCAGTTGCACGCATCATCGAAGGCGCTGGCATGAGAGACCAACGCGTCACAGTTCGCTATTAATCCAGGTTTCCAACCATAAATAAAATAAGCTGTGGATGTCCTCCACAGCTTATTTCATATCTTGTGCCCATGTTGATCCTGGTAGAAACAGCTGCGTTCAAAGCCTGGGAAGCCTATCACAAGGCAACCAGAGAACGCGTGTACCAATATGGCGCTGCCACCATTTTGCTTGTGCTCTATATCCTGTTTATGCTCATGGGCCGAACCCCCAATGTGGTGGCCTACAATGGCGTGGATATTTGGTTTTGGTTGGTGGAGCAAGTGCCCTATGGAGGCACTGTTTTGGTATCGGCAATCCTTGCCTTGTGGATGGGCGACATCGTGTGGAAGGACCTCAAGGGAATCAAGACCCTGCGCGAAAGGCGGGAAGACAGTCAGAAGAAGGCAAAAGACAAGAATTTTTCCCCCAAGGATAAAGCGCCTTTTCGGGTCAACCCCTATTACATTCTGTTTGGTACCATTGAGGGCATTTTATGGGGCAGCCTTATTTTTGCGCTCTTGCCAGACCTGCTCCAGCTCTGCTTCCAAGTATTTGGCGAAAACAGCGAAGTTCCCCGGCCATTTGATGCGATGGAAAGCCTCTATGCCTACAACTCCAATGCATTGCAGGACATTGCGCTAGCCCTCGGTGCTGGCGTATTTGAGGAAATCATGTTCCGGGCCATGTTTTTTATGCTCATGTTTCATCTGGCGAAAAGCTATGGCAAAAAAATCGCTTTCCTTAAGCAATTTGATCTGAAGCAAGAAGAACTCAAACCATTCCCGATCAAAGTTCCCAAGCACGACAGAAAAAGCAATCCCTACCTTCTATTGGTTTTCCTAAGTACAGTGGTCTATTCTGCTTCGCATTTTATCCTTCCCTTCGGTGACCACTTCAGTTTTTTTGGATTTATTTTTAGAATGTTTTTCGGAGGTTTCATGTACGCTATCTTTGTATGGCGGGGCCCTGCCATGGCCATGTGGACCCACGTGATCTACGATTTGCTCTACTTTGGCCTTCGTTGGTGGATGTAACTATTTATGCCCCTCCACTTCCATTATGTTCCCAATCCTACCCTCAAGTATTCTTCCTCATGATTTATAACAATATCGTCGAGACCATCGGCAACACCCCCCTTGTACGCCTCAATCATGTGGCCGCTCACATCAAGGGAAGCGTGGTAGCCAAAGTAGAATATTTCAATCCCGGCCAGAGCATCAAGGATCGGATCGCAATGTCGATGATCGAAGATGCAGAGCGCAGCGGCCTGCTCAAACCCGGTGGCACCATCGTGGAGGGCACCTCCGGCAACACGGGCATGGGACTCGCCCTCGCAGCAGCCGTGAAGGGCTATCGCTGCATTTTTACCATGGCCGATAAGCAGTCTAAAGAAAAAATTGACATCCTCAGAGCCGTAGGCGCTGAGGTGGTCGTGTGTCCCACAAACGTGGAGCCAGAAGATCCAAGATCTTATTACTCCGTAGCACGACGACTCGCACGCGAGATCCCCAACGCGGTGTACATGAACCAATATGATAACAAAAGTAACACTGCCGCACACGTAGCTGTAACCGGACCTGAGATCTGGGAACAAACCGAAGGAAAAATTACCCATTTTGTGGCTGGCATGGGCACCTGTGGCACCATCAGTGGTGTGTCTTCTTACCTCAAATCCAAAAACCCTGATATCAAAACCATTGGGATCGATACCTACGGATCCATTTTCAAGAAACTCAAGGAAACCGGCGAAATTGATACTCAGGAGATTTATCCCTACCTCACAGAAGGAATCGGAGAAGACATTCTTCCCGAAAACTGCAACATGGAGGTGATCGACCATATCATCAAAGTGACCGATAAGGATGCTGCCCTCATGGCCCGCCGCCTCTCCCGCCTCGAAGGCCTTTTTGTAGGTTGGTCTTGTGGATCGGCTGCACACGGCGCCCTTGAGTATGCACGAGAGCACCTCAAGAAAGATGACCTCATGGTGGTCATTCTCCCCGACCATGGCACCCGCTATCTAGGCAAAGTGTATAACGACAGTTGGATGCAGACCCACAACTTTCTCGACGAAGGCTCCATGGTTACCGCAGCTCAGATTTTGGCCAACAAGCCATCTGCAACCCTTATCACCCTGGATAGCTCACAAACCCTCGCAGAGGCCGTGAAAGTGATGAGAAGCCATCATGTATCGCAAATCCCCGTGATGCGCGATGGAGAAATTATCGGAAGCGTGAACGAGTCGCGCGTACTCGAAGCCCTTTTGGAAGACTCCTCAATGAAAGAGGCCCCCATTACGCAAGTGCTTAGCGATGGTCTGCCGTTTGTGCTCGGCTCCACCCGCCTCGATGCCATCACCAAAATGATCAACAAAGACAATCCCGCTGTGCTCGTGAAACTCGACAATGGAGACCTCGATATCATCAGCAACTACGACCTCATCCAAATTTTGTCGCT
>JANQTF010000007.1:19343-65965 GCA_030731845.1 Bacteroidia bacterium
TGATCAAGAATTCCGGCATGGACTTCGGCGGTCAGTTTTATCTCTATGTGACCACCGGAAGCGGCTTTGGCGCCACCACGGGCGCCATTATCCCCCTCACCGATGCTGATGCCTTCACAAATACTCTTCGTGATCTTTCTGCTAAGGAAGGGCTTCCATTCACGATGAACACAACCAACGGCATGCGCCATGCAGTGCTCGGTGATGGCTATGGCCTCATTGTTTGGACTGATGACCGGGCACTTCTCCTGCAAAAAACCAGTTTGTTTGGCGATAGCGAAGACCTGCTCGAAGAGGCCCTGGCAACTTTTGAGCACGGATGTGAGGATAAATTGATAGATGCGAGCCATGAATTTCAAGACTTGCTCAAGCAGCAGCACGATGCCGCCATGTTCCTCGATTATGAGAAAATTGCCCCGCTAGCTGGCCTTCTTAATCCTATGGTAGCCCAGGCTGGCCTGAAAGACGCACAGATGGCCATGGGGCTGGATTTCAAAGATGGAGAAACCAACCTCGATATGACCCTATTTTATGGAAAAGATGGCAGCAGGTATGCAGATGTCATGGATAGCGATTTTGATCAAGATATCATGAATGGCATTTGCAGCCCCCTTCCCATCGCCTTTATGTCGGTCGCCATGGAGATGGACAATCTCTACGACCTCCTCGATGAAACAGGATTGGCCAAGGAAATGGAGCAGGAGCTCAAGTCCGAAGGAATTGAGCTTCAAGACCTCATGGAAGCGCTCTCTGGCGACGCCGGGGTTGTGCTCAACCGTCTGGAGCTCAACACAAAAAATAGCTACTCCTATTCCAAGGAGCCATCTCCTTCCTTCGTAGGCAGCCTCGGAATAGAAGACCGGGAAGAAGTAGAAAAAGCCCTCGACGCGATTGTATCTCATCAAGGCTTGAGTAAACGGGGCAATGTGTACACCATCGACAAAAGCGAAATCGTGCTGATTCTCGAAGAGGATCGTCTCCTTGTTTCCAATATGACTCATGCTGAGGCACTCCTCGCCGAAGAAGGAATGAGTGACTTGCCCGCTAATCTTGCCAAACTCGCCCGAAATTATCCTACCGTCATGGCAATAGACATGGAACACATCTCTGAAGACCTGAAGGAACATCTATCCAAAGAGCTGCCACGTAACAAGCGAGAAGAAGCCCTCCGGGAGTTTCCGATCCTGAAGATGGAGACCTACGCCGAAAAGCCCAATGATCGCATGATCAAAAGCAATATGAGGATTGTGACAGTCAACCCAGACGAAAATTCTCTGCGAACGATCATCAATTACCTTGACCTGCTGTCAAACCAGCAAGCAAAGAAAAAAGAGAGAGAATCTGTGACGGTGACACCATTGTAGTGGTCGGCCACTACGTAAGCATCCACATGGGTCATTCCGAGAAATCAGGATGACCCATGTTTCGTATTACAAGCGCCCAGAAGCTACAGTTACAAGCTTGATTTGAGCATCGTGAGCATCCTTCGCTTGACCACAGGGAGCACGGCCTCCTGCTGCGGAAACCGCAGAGAGGCCCTCACCAAAAAGGTAGCTGGGTTGGGGAGTTGCTTTCGCTGCTTCACGAGGTGCCACTTGATATGCTCATAGGTATGAGTCAAAGAGACCACCTGTGTATCGACCTGATCTACATGAATCCCGTGAAGGTTGCCATTGACATGCTCAAGAAACAGCACTTTGTATTCGTAAATCGCTACCGCGGGATCAGGCTCCTGCCGCACGAAAAAGTAGCCTTCTTTGGTGTATAAAGGCGTGATGCCGATGGGTTCAATATTGAGCGTATTTTCCACCTCTTCGAATCGTCCAATGCCTTCTTGGAGATTGATTTTGATTTTCGGAATCGAGTAGTCAATGATCGAATCGATCTCGTGGATACTGCTGTCAGAGACAGGCGCATGGAAATCAAGCTTTAGCTGCTTAAACGCCTCATGATCCAGCTCGCGGGGAAATTGCTTGCTCAGGGTATGCCGCTGCTCCCGAAAATTGAGGAGTGCATTATGATGAGCCACCAACTCTGCCAGAGCTGGATAGAGTCGATAATCGGCAAACTCTCTGCTCACATGCTGGAGATAAGCCAGGAGTACATACTTTTTGTACTCAAAATCAAGGGTTCCTTCTACGAACCAATCTGCATTCAATGACTTCATACCGAGTAGATCTTTGGGTTGGGCCAGTACCCGGGGGCGTCAATGAATATACAGAATTTTACATATAAAATCTACCAGAAAGCGGCTTGTTCTTAGAGAATTTATTTGGCTCACCAATCAAGATCGAGGGAATCCCTCACTTTTTCGACAAGCGCCTTGTTGTCAAACGGTTTGGTGAGATACACATCTGCCCCGGCTCCATATCCCTGGCTTTTGTCCTTTTCGGCGCCTTTGGCTGTGAGGAAAATGATTTTGGTACCTGCCCATTTATCCTCTTTCCTCATAGAACTAGCCACTTCGTAGCCATCCATGACTGGCATCATGACATCCAAAATGAGCAAATCGGGCTGAAAAGCCTCCATCATCCGGAGAGCCTCTGCCCCATTGTAGGCGCTAGCCGTTTGAAAGCCTTGCTGCTGCATGAGAAAATCAATGGCAGTCACAATGTTGGGCTCGTCATCTACAATCATAACCCTTGGCGAGGCGGAATCATTGCTTTTCATATTTCGGGGGATTGAGTAGTAGTAAAAAAAACTTCAGCAGGAGGTCATGGGGTACGGTTGAAAGAAGGTGTTTTCATCGGCAGTCGTCTTGTCTCAGACAATGGCAGAGTGACTGTGAAGGTAGCTCCTTCGCCCGGACTACTCTCCACCTCGATACTACCGCGGTGATACCTCACGATTCTCCAGGTAATGCTCAACCCGAGTCCACTACCCTGCCGTCTTCCAGAGCGATGATCGGTGAACTGGGTGAATTTATCAAAGATATAAGGCTGCACCTCTGGCGAGATTCCCTCACCATTGTCAGAAACTTTGAGAATCAGGTCTTCGTCGGTGTAAACCATCCTGACATTTACCACCCCACGATCGGGCTTACAAAACTTAATGGCATTAGAAAGCAGGTTGATGACCACCTGCATGAGCCTGTCTTTGTCGCCACGAATCAGGGGCAGATGATTGGGCAGATCCAGATGGAGTTTGATTTCCTGCTCGTTGATGAGGGACTGAAGTCGCCTGACCGACTCCTGCACCACGAGTCCCACATCGAGTTGGGTGAGGTTCCAGTCTGCGTGGCCCGATTCCATTTTTTCCAGATCAAGCACCTGATTGATCAGGCGGGAAATGCGTTGACTTTCCTGAATGATGATGGCAAGAAACTCCGCTCGTTTTTCATCCTCGAGGGCGGGATTGTCATAGAGAATATTAGAAAAAGAGCGGATAGACGTGATGGGAGTACGCAGCTCATGGGTTACCGTGGTGATAAACTCATCTTTGAGTGCGTCCATTTCCTTGAGCCTTTCGTTGGCAGATTGCAGGTCGAGGGTGGCTTTTCGGAGTTCTTCGGATTTGCGTTCCAACTCTTGGCTATACCGCATGAGTTGCTGGGTCTCATCGAGGATATTCATCACCTCATAGAGGTTGATGGGTTCTTCTTTCACGACAGATCCGACGAGCAATCTGGCGGAAGCGGCTCCAATTACCCCAGAAAGTAGCTTTTCTGCATACAATACCATGTGCGGGCTGGCCTCTTTGATTTTTTCCAACTCCAGATTGTGGTTGCGGGCATAGCGATTCAGCAAATCATTAGAATGCTCATATCCCAGAAAGCGGTTGAGCATGAGGCGAATGTCCACAAACTGAGCCTTGCCACGGAAAAATGCAGACTCGGTTTGTCCACCAGTGTATTTGTAGATATTGACAAATAGATTGGCTTGGGTATGCCCAATGACCGACGGCTTGCCATACAATGAGCCAATGACATAAAGGGCCGCGTTCACCAGTAGGCTCCAAAAGGCAGAGTGAGAGACTTTATCCATTCCCTCCATGCCAAAGAGGGCAAAAGGCCGTAGCCCGTCTATTCCCCAAAGACCTTTTTCGATTAACTCACTCTCAATGATGCCCGCCTGAACCAAGGAGGCAAATGGCAGCGTGAATGCCCAGATCATAAATCCTGCGAGCAAGCCCATGATCGCCCCGACCATGTTGCCATCTTTCCAAAAGAGTCCACCGATCATGGAGGGGATAAATTGCGCTACTGCGACAAAGGAAATGAGCCCGATAGATACCAAAGATGTGCCCTGCCCAATGGAAATGAAATACACGTAGGCCAGAATCAGGATCACGATGATGATCAACCTGCGCAAAGACCGCAATCGGCCAGACACGTCGCGCACAAAATCGCCCTGGATGGCGGATGTTCTCAGCAGGAGAGGCACGAGCAGGTTGCTGCTTGCCATGATGCTCAGGGCATTGGTAGCCACAATCACCATACTCGTAGAGGCGGATAATCCCCCGATAAATACTAATAAGGCGAGGTACTCATTACCGTAAGCCAAAGGAAGGCTCAATACATAGGTGTCTGCATCCACATTCTGCCCTGAAAATTCCATCATACCGCCCAGCGCTATGGGCATCACGAAAAGATTTATGACGAAGAGATATAAGGGAAAAAGCCAGATCGCCTTATTCACATGATTGGGATGCTTATTCTCTATCACAGCCACATGAAACTGACGCGGCAAAAACAAGATCGCAGACATGGAGATGAGGGTGAGCCAGGCCCATGTCCATGGCTGCGAACCATGGTTCTGGTCTATCACAAACAAGTTTCTCAACTCTTCGATCTTATCAGCTTGCTGAAACAGGTCGATCGGGCTATCGAAAACGCCAAAGCACACAAAAAGCCCCACCGAAACAAAGGCCACGAGCTTCACGATGGACTCAAAGGCGATCGCCGCCACGATCCCCTCGTGTTTCTCGGCCACTTCGAGGTGCCGGGTACCAAACAGGATGGTGAACGCTGCCAGGATAATGGTGATGTAGAAAGCGGTATCCTGATAAAAAGAAGTGCCCTCAAAAAAAGCCTGGGGGCCTCCTTGCTGTGTGAGAATGTCAAAACTAAAAGATACAGCCTTGAGCTGAAGAGAAATGTAGGGGATTATTCCGATGATGGAGATGATGGTGACTGCACTCCCCAAAAAGGCACTTTTGCCGTACCTCGCCGAAATGAAGTCGGCGATGGAATTGATCCGCTGTGATTTGGCAATGACGATCATTTTGCGGAGCAAAATATACCACAGCGGTGCCATGAGGGTGGGCCCTAGGTAAATGGTGATAAACTCCAGGCCTGTTTCTGTCGCGCGACCAACCGAGCCGTAGTAGGTCCATGCTGTGCAGTACACAGCCAGAGAAAGCGCATATACAAAAGGATTGTTGGTGATGCTTCTGCCTTGCAGCGCTCGCTTGTCGCCAAAGTATGCTACACCGAATAACAGTACGAGGTAGCCCAAGGATGCAACAACAACAACAAGGGTACTCATTGGGATGAGATTTTTGACTTTCCAGACTTGACGATCCTTCTTTCTACCACAAACACCAGACAAAGAATCATGGCCAACCAAAGAGCAAATATGGAAAACAACAAGTGAGGAATCCCCAAAAGACTCCCCTCACTTCCCCAAATTTGAAGAATTGGATAGTTGAATAAGGTGGCGAACAACAGAAATACCCCAATGAGCTTGGCGGATGTTTTTTGCCTCATTTTGCTGATTCACATTTGGTAGCTCCTTCCATTTGCAAGGGACTAATAACATGAAATTTATTAAGAAAGTCGTTTACTCCCTAGCTTCCTGAAGAGATCTTTTCTGGTAAGGCCTGCCCTTCTCCCCCTTTTTGTTGGTTCTCAAACCAAAACCAATTGGGATTGAGGTATCCGGACTTGACGAGAGCCCACAAAAACAGCAAAGACAAAAACCCTGTAAAAAAGGAAATCCAGAAGTATGACCCCAGCTCAGACTCATAGAAAATACGAATACCGAGGGTGATGACGAGATACGCAATGATGATTCGCCGGGACCAAATTTGATTCAATTTCATAGCAATATGATTGTAAGGTAATAACGAGCCAGAAGCCAGGCAGGACTGCCCGGCTACTGACTCGTTATATAAAGGATTAGTGTGAGCTGGCTTCTTTGGCTCCGCGTGGCACACGAATGTCTTCCACTATCTGCTGGATTTCCTCAGAAGGAGGAGGCGTGAGACGTGATACTACCAGGGTGATCACCATGTTGAAGATCATACCCAGGGTTCCGATTCCTTCTGGCGAAATACCAAACCACCAATTCGCAGGCACATTGAGTTCGGGATTGGCGATTTTGAAGTAAATGATATAGGTGGCAGTGAAGATAATTCCCACAACCATCCCTGCGACAGCACCTTGTCTGTTGGTGCGCTTGTCGAAGATGCCCAGGAGAATGGCCGGGAAAAAGGAGGAAGCGGCAAGCCCAAAGGCAAAAGCCACAACCTGTGCCACAAAACCCGGAGGATTCATCCCTGCGATCCCGGCTCCTACCACAGCCACGCCAGCAGCGATGCGTGCATAAAGAAGTTCCTTTTTGTCAGAGATATCGGGCATAAAGGTTTTCTTCAGCAAGTCGTGGCTGATGGAGGTTGAAATCACCAGGAGCAAACCCGCAGCGGTAGAAAGGGCCGCAGCCAAACCACCTGCCACCACCAGGGCAATCACCCAGTTGGGAAGCTTGGCAATCTCTGGATTGGCCAGAACCATAATATCCTGGTCTGGCACAAACTCATTGCCTTTCCAGCCATTGGCAATTGCCACAGCCTGCCCAGCTTCGCTCTTGTCGTTGTAGTACTGGATCTTGCCATCACCATTGAGGTCTTCATACTTGATGAGTCCGGCGGTTTCCCAGTTCTTGATCCAATCTGGAGCGGTGGCATAGGCCACGCCTTGTCCATCTTCGCCCATCACTGTGTCGATCATATTGGCACGGGCAAAGGCTGCTACGGCAGGAGCAGTAGTATAAAGAATGGCGATGAAAATAAGCGCGTAGCCTGCCGAGAGGCGTGCATCAGACACTTTAGGCACGGTGAAAAAGCGGACAATCACGTGTGGCAGACCTGCTGTTCCCAGCATCAGGGCAGCGGTAATGAAGAAGACATCGACTTTGGATTTGGTGCCGGCGGTATATTCATTGAACCCCAGATCCGTATTCAACTGATTCAATTTTTCGAGAAGAGAAACACCTTCTCCTTTAAAATCGCCCAAAAATCCAAACTGAGGAATAGGATTGCCGGTGATCTCAAGCGAGATAAAGATGGCCGGAACCAGGTAGGCAAAGATGAGCACACAATACTGTGCTACCTGCGTGTAGGTGATTCCTTTCATTCCACCAAGCACGGCATAGAAAAATACGATGGCAATGCCGATCATGACTCCCACATTGAAATCAACTTCCAAGAAGCGGGAAAAAGCCACCCCTACGCCTTTCATCTGCCCTACGACATAGGTAAAGGACACAAACAGCGCACAAACAACCGCCACAAGTCTGGCCCAGTTGATCTTTGCATTCTTGTCGGTTCCGGCATAGCGGGCACCGATAAAGTCTGGCACGGTAAATTCGCCAAACTTGCGTAGGTAAGGAGCGAGCAATAGGGCCAGGAGAACATATCCGCCAGTCCAGCCCATGAGATACACAGCGCCGTCGTAGCCCATGAAGGAGATCAGGCCAGCCATAGAAATGAAGGAGGCTGCCGACATCCAGTCAGCGGCAGTAGCCATGCCATTGGCCAGTGGCGAAACGCCACCGCCTGCTACATAAAACTCTTTGGTGGAGGATGCCCGAGACCAGATCGCGATCCCGATATACAGGGCAAAAGTCAACCCCACCATCAAAAAGGTCCATATTTGAAGATCCATGATTCTTTTCAGGTTAATTTGTGAAAGTCAGGCAGGTGTCAGAATGATCGGCAGCTCTCCTGCTTCTCCATTCACCGACCCAGGTAATTCGAGGCAGGTTTTCTGCTATTCTTCGTTTACATCATATTCTTTGTCCAGTCTGTTCATCAGAAAGACATACACAAAAATGAGCACGACGAATACATAGATAGAGCCTTGCTGGGCAAACCAGAATCCAAGCCCGCCAAGGGCGTCTTTGAAAATGATGCCAGCTCCGTAGGATACCATAAACCAGACTGCGAGAAGCGATAGCAGGTATGTCAGGTTTCGTTTCCAATATTTTTTGAGGTCCTTTTTCATATCAGCAAGAGGTAATAGGGTTGAAGTGAGAGTAGAAATATCGAGGTCTCGATATTTTCAGATAGTTACATAATTAGATATGTCATTCCAAACATATCGGCAGATGCTACAGATAGATCATCGCCTGGAAGCGAAGGAGGCTACTGGCATCCGGTGCAGCACTGAGGCCTTGCCCTCTGCTTCTCTGAACCTCCAGAGAGAGTTTGGCATTATTCCCTTCCACATAGTAGTTGGCGCCGATACCGATCCGGTTAGAAGTCGGTGCTACAAAGTCAGCAAATGCATCGAGTGCCCTGTTTGAAAAATCGACATAAGGCTGAAACTTGGTGCCGGGAATGAGATAGCCGGCGTGTGCATAGATAATGCTCCCGGTGCCTACACCATCGAGCCCGCCGGTGAGATTGGGGCCCCAGTTGTGCTTGGTATAGGAGGCATAGGCAGTCACCGCGCCTCCGCTTGTGCCCACAGGCATATCGAGGAATGCGTCCACAGCAAAAGAAAATGGGCTCACGAGCTCGCCGTTGCCATTGGTGTCTTTGTAGAAGAAGGCACCATTATGATGATAGAAAAAACCAGCCCCGATGTTGAATACCTTTTTGCTTCCTAAATACGTGCCTACGAAATAGGGAAGGGTGTTGCTTTCCTGATCGAGAAACTCATAGTTCACATACCCTGACACCACTTTTCCACCGCCGCTTTGCGTGGGATTGCGATACACGGCTTTGTTGGCCACTGTGCCAGTTGTGTCGGAAGTGCGATCAATATCGCTAAGGTTTCCACCAAGCAGCGGATTGCGAATGGCCTCATTGATCGAAAAGCGGTAGTCTAGTTTGCCGAGTTTACCCTTGGCATAGAACCCGAGGTGGCGGGCAAATTGGTCTGAGGTGCCTAGCGTGGCCCAATTGTGCAGCGCGTTGTCGAGGGTGAGGAAGTTGAGGGTACTTTGGCTATTGGCCCGCGAAATCCCATTCCAGTAGTGAAGTCCTCCTCCCAGGTAGAGTTTGCCTGGTGCTACGGTGTATTCTACCCAAGCATCGTGCATAAAGAAAGAACCATTTCCACTGGCGCTTGGCACCGGACCGGCTGTACCCATTTGCCCGGGACCCAGGTTGTTGAGCCCGAAGTGGGTCAACACGAGGAAGCGCTTGCTAATCTGAGCAAACATGAGAAAGCGGGAGCGGCGCAACAGAAAATCCGACTGCAACTTGTCGTCAGGGCCCTGGCTAAACGTAGCCCACATCTGATGCCAGGTGATAAATCGCATGTACTTGCTGCCGTCATCATTGAGTTTCACCTTGAGACCGCCAGTATAGTTTTCTGATGCCTGCCCCATTGCCATGGTAGAGATCATCAATAAAGCCATACAACTGAAAGTAATATGTCTGATTTGACGCATAATGAAGATTTTTGGAGTGTAGTAGAACTTGCTTTAAGTATCTAAATATCTAGATGTTTTATTAAAAAATCCTAATCTCTCTCATTATTTTTTGAAATCGACCATCACAATTTCGCATAATACATTGCCACACAAGCCCCAAAAAAATATCAATAAATTGATTATCAGTTGTTTATTTGCATGAATCACAAATTATAATTTTATCAAAAAAAAGAAGGCCCGAAGCACCTTGAGCTTCGCATGAAAACTAAATACATCTATATTATTAAATTTGATATCAAGACGCTAGCTCTCCAAGACCGAGTCACCTACCCCTGGACAATGGTCAATTGCCTTTAGGCCAAGCCCAGAGAAATTGGATCCTGCGTGTTGCCAGGTTCATTGCCTTGCAGAATTTTTGTCAGGTAGGCCCTCCGGCTACCTGACCTTTGGCAAACTAAACGTAAAGCAACTTCCCTGGCCTAATGTCGAGGTAAGTGCGAGCGTGCCGCCGTGTAAGTCAATAATCTTTTTGCAAATAGACAGCCCAATTCCGGTTCCTTCGTAGTTGCCAGCATGTAAGCGTTTGAAGATATTGAATACTTCGATCTGATACTCAGCTTCAATGCCTATACCGTTGTCTTCCACCGAAATATACCAGAACCGATCATCCTCATCAGCCCTAATCACAATAAAGGGAGCACTAGCCCCTTGAAACTTAATGGCGTTTTCGATCAGATTCTGTATCACCAACGAAAGCTGATACCGAATCCCAATCACATGGGGCAACACCCCTTTCTCAATCTGACAATGGCTCTCCTTGATGCTGTGAGCCAACTTCCTCTGTACCTCCATCACCAAATCACTGAGGCTTAGCTCTTGAAAATGGCCATCACCTCCCCCGATTTGTGCGTAGCTGAGCAAATCCACCACCAGGGAATTCATCTGCTTGGCTCCTGCCTCCACCAAATCGAGGTATTCCTGGATATTTTCTTCTAGCTTGCCGTCCGTTTTTCTTTTGATGAGCTGAGTAAAGGAGCTGATGGTCCGCAACGGGCTTTTTAGATCATGTGAAACCACATAGGCAAACTTTCTCAACTCTTCATTGGATCGTTGGAGCTCTTTGTTTGTATTCCGGAGCTCTCTGGTTTGCCTGTCCAGGGTAATTCTGAGTCTTGTTCTCTCCTTTCGTCTCATGAAAAAGGACTGTATGGCCATAATGGCCAATATTCCCAATATCAGCATCAAGACAATAAACCACCACGAGGCCCAAAAGGGAGGCGTTATCACAAAAGAGAGCGACTGAACCATCTGTGGCCAGGCAGCATTGCTTCTTCTGACTTGAACACGAAAAGTATAACTGCCAGCAGGCAAGTGAGAGTATCGCACCACTTCCGATCTGCCAGTTACCCAGTCCTTGTCGAGCCCATCCAATTGATATCGATACTGAAGGTCTTTACCTCCCAAGAAATCCAGCGCAGTGAACTTGATGGTCACATCATTCACCCCACGATCAAGATGAATAGATTCTTTGTAGTTGCTGAGGTTAATCACTTGATTTCCAGCAAGCATTTCCTGAAAAAACACCTGAGAGTTGGTCCCTGATTCATAAATCAACTGGAGTGGAAAACTTGCCAATCCGCCAGAAGTAGCGAGGTGTACGATGTCGTGATCCAACTCAATGTCCCAGATTTCATTGCCGACCAATCCATCTTGATTGCTAAGGGTGTGCAAATGAGTAGGGACCGTACCCGGAACCCCCAACTCAAAAAAGCTGGCACCTTGATTGGTTCCTGCGATCAGAATATTTCCTTTGATATAGAGGCAATGACAATTCATGCTTGCCAGTCCATCTTTTGTCTCAATATGCACAACACCTTTGTCGGTGACACAAGTGACTCCGCCCCCTTTGCTGGCAACCCACAGCTCACCAAATGGCCCCTGCGCCAAGTCAGCTACAAAATAGGAGAGGTATTTGTCCTTTTCTCCGTATCCGATCAGTGTCTCGTTTTCATATCGAAACAGGCCGTCGACTCCTCCGAGCCAGAGACAACTATCCCCTTCCAGGATACTATATACCCTTCCCGGATATTGAATCCGATTGCCCAATGGCCGGAGATTATCATTAGCTGGTATGTAATCCTTCGAAAAAAAGGTAAGTCCCTGCCCTGTTCCCACCCAAATTCCTCCTTCTCTGGCTTCGATGGCACATTTGCTGGCTTGGATATTTGAATAAATTGAAATTTTACCTCCCTGATAAGCCCCAATCCCAAGATCGGTCACGAAGAGCAACTCCCCCGGCTTTGGTTCGAGGATTTTCAATACCCGGTTATAGCTTCTCGGATTGGGAAAGGGCTCATACTTTTTCATTCTCCCTTGGGGATCTATGCGAATGACATAATTGGTACAGCCAAGCCAAATAGAAGAATCTGAGGCGATGTGCATCGAAAAGACCGAAGGATCAAGCCCCAAATTTATAGGCAAATGATAGGTCATCTGACGATAGCTTTTAGGGAAAAAGAAGAGCCCTTTTCCCATCGTCGAGACCCACAAATTCCCGTCGCGATCCTCCATCAAATCAGAGACACGCTCCCCGGGCAACATATTATCTTCCAGCACGAAGCCTCCCTCCTCAAGCCGATAGCTAGAAATCCCCTTGGTACCACCACCAAACCAATAAATGCCGCTGCGATCTCTCTCCACCACAGAAACGGGGATTCCATCCAGCCCCTCCACGAATGGTTTCTCCGAATTATCCAAAAACCGTAACCCATCAAAGCTGCCAATTAAAAAGCCTTTCCCATCAATATAGATCGCATTGGGAGGGAGCAAAAAAGGAGAATTCGGGTTTTTCTGAGTAGTCTGTAACGAGAAATCATCAGGGTTCAGGCGGGTGAATCTCCCCCCCCAAGACAAAAACAGCAGGGTTTGATCAGGGTATTGCCCTATGGGATAAGGCCTTGATATGTTCGCGTCATCTTTATAAACAGTCATGCTATCCGGGGCACCATCTTCCAGTTTGATAATCTGCCTCCGCGTAGTGATCCACACACGACCGTCCTTTCCCTCAAAACTTGATACGAGCTCCTCGCCGCCAGGCAAGGGCAACAGGTAGATGGTATCACGCGCTTGAGGCATGTAGGCGATTCCATCAAATGTCTGAATCCAAAGGCAATTGCGCCGATCAACAAAAATGTTCAGCACTTCATTGTCTGGCAACCCGTTGAGCCTTGTGAAAACATCAAATCTATGGCCATCAAATCTGGCGAGTCCGGCATCCGTAGCGATCCAGATAAATCCAGATAAGTCCTGAACAGCCCGATACACAACAGAGCCCGGAAGGCCATTGCTCGCATCATAGTGGACCCCGCTTGGATGTGGACTTACCTGACCCTGGGCCTCAAAAAGGCCACCATAACTCCACACGGAAAATACTATAAAAACGAGGGTGCGCATGAGACTTGTAATGATCCCGTATATTGAGCGATTAGAAAAGCAATTGCAACAAAAAAAAACACTCATCCTTTCAGATGAGCGCAAAAATATTGTCCAATTTCCAAAATCTATTCAGAGACAGATTCTACGAAAACGACTTTGCGGGTTTTTTGGTTGAAAGTCCGGTCAACGAACTTTACTGTACCATCAGTAAGGGCAAAAAGTGTGTGGTCTTTGCCGATGCCAACATTTTTTCCGGGACGAAACTTGGTGCCTCGCTGACGGATGATGATGTTTCCAGCAATTACTTCCTGACCACCAAAGACCTTAACACCCAGGCGTTTGCTATGTGATTCGCGTCCGTTGCGGGAACTACCTGCACCTTTTTTGTGAGCCATGACAAGAAAAATTTGTGAGGGTGAAAAGATTATGCCTTGATTGCGGCAATTTCAATTTTAGAAAGCGACTGACGGTGACCGTTTTTCACACGGTAGCCTTTACGACGCTTCTTTTTGAATACGATGACTTTGTCATCTTTCAGGTGGTCAACGACTTTTACCGTTACGGATGCGCCCTCTACGAAAGGGGTACCGATCATGACTGATCCCTCGTTGTCCACGAGCAGGACCTCGCTCAACTCAACGGTGGAGCCGGTATCTTCGGACATTCTGTTCACGAAGATCTCCTGGCCCTCTTCAACCTTGAATTGGCTGCCTTGGATATTGACAATAACGTACATTGGTTCGATTTTCTCTATGCGGAGGGCAAAGATAAGGATTTTTGAACCTGCTGCAAGCATCTTCCCATGATTTTTTACTAAGGAAGGTGAGAAAAATAACTTCCAGTTTTTGCGCAGAGATCTTGTGCGAAGCCAAAGAAGGAAAACCGAGTTTTGCGAGCCAAATGAGGATTTTTCTGACGCCGGATTCGTGCAAGAGATCAAGTCAAAAGCGGATCTTATTTTTTGAACCTTCCAAAGTATGACCTAATAATCTATCATCAACCTACTTAGGCTCGCCCCTTCTTGTCTCATCAGCAACGCACTTTTTCGCTCTTACTTTTCTTCGCCTGCCACAAAATCCAACGAGGCCGAATTGATGCAATAGCGAAGGCCTGTTGGTGCAGGACCATCATCAAACACGTGACCCAGATGGCTGCCACAGCGCGCACAATGCACCTCCGATCTCACCATACCATATTTTGTGTCTGTGTCAGAACCTACGAATCGCTCATCGATCGGCTCAAAAAAGCTCGGCCAGCCTGTCCCGGATTCAAATTTTGTAGCAGAGCTGAACAAGGGCAGGCCACAGCCGATGCAGGTATATACCCCCGCATCATGGTTGTCCCAGTACTTTCCGGTAAATGCACGCTCAGTCCCCTCTTCACGAGTCACGCGATACTGAAGGTCGGTTAGCATCCCCCGCCACTCCTCTTCGGTGCGGGTCACGGGCTCGAGGCTCACATTTTCAAGATCAACTGTTACTGCCACTTGGGAGTGCTCATGGTCTTGATGATCACCAGCGGGCGTTTGGGCACAGCCAACGCTGAGAATCGCCAGCATGCCAATGGTAAGGAGAAAATATGGGACAACTTTCATGTTTTGTTGAGTAAATAATAACCGTTAGTTCACCGATGAACGAATTTGGCGAGGCTTTGGTTTTCGAAAGCAGGCCTCTTCCTCCGGCAAGGACTTGCTATGTCGGCCACCTGACCTAAGTTGCCCCTTGCTTGGAGCGTGTTTGGTTCACGTCCCTTTTCCCTTGACACATGGCAGACCACAATCTCGCTCTTTCCAATTAGTGCCCCCGATATCTTTTGTATCGCAGAAGTTCATGGACCTTCTCCTTTTTATGGCGAGACCGTATCGCAGCTGCAACTACGACCACAAAGATCGACATAACAGATAGCACCCACGCAGCGGGTCGCAACCACGCAAAAGTCGCCTGAGTACCGAAACCGATCTCCGGTTGGCCGTCATAAAAATGATCCAACTCATGCTGATGCAGCAATTGTGAAATCGGAGTCCCTGTCACCCGGAGACTCGGCAAAGCCACCATGCTACTATCCTGCTTTCCTATCTGATCAGACTGCCAGTACAGTTTCAGTGCTCCAAGCGAATGGCTCCCAGGATTCGCAGAATATATCAGATAGGTGAGCCTTTTGGTTCCAATCCCATTTCCATTTTCTATACGGTACCAGGTCCTCGTCTCTGGGCCGCGGACGATGAGGTCCGTTGGCCTTTCAAAAGTTGGGGCAGGCACAAGCCCCATAAAAACTGCCCCTTCCATCAGCACATCCAACTGAAATGGTTGGCCGGTGGTTAAGGTGGTTTTTCCCCACTCCGCCTCGATAGAGATCGGTCCCAAAGGAGCAGCAGGCTTGCGTAGCCCCGTTTCCGCCTTAGCTACCTGCCATGAAACCGCAGCTGTGGTCAACATCTCCTCCTCCCATTGCCCAGCAGCACGCCTGCCACCTCTGTATAGCAGCTTCGGTTGCCAAAGCCGCTCTATTCGAATGCTTGCCGCTGCGATTTCCTGCCTGCCAGCCTCGGGGCAGGCCCACCAAGCCTCATAGCAAGGAAACCTCAGCCAGCCATCACTTGTCTTGCCAGTGGAGAGTGGTGTGCCCAAAATGGTGTCGGCCAGGAGCCATGCACCCCCCGCACTGCGACGCAGGCTGTCTGCCAATTCTGCCAATGATCCCAAATCCCAATTCACATGATTCCGGTGCGCAGGAAGCAATTCTATATACAGTGTCCCATGTTTGATTGATCCCACGGGGCTTTCCATGCTATCCATATCCCACTGAGTCCGAATACTCAATGGAGCTGCGCTCAGGTTGGACAATGAGCTTGTCTGCTTTTTTTTGACGGTGACGATTCCAGCGCTCACCCTCTCCGTATGATCCAGAAAAGGAACAATAATTTGTGGCATGACATAGGTCCCTTCTTGTGTCGGCACATAAACCTGCTCATACAAGATGGTTCTCGTGGCTCCTTCTTTAAGCACCTTCGATTCCCGAATGCCCATGGTAAAGCCTTCCATCACAGGAAATTCTGGATTGGCAATCGGTGTAACGCCACGACAAGTGAGAATCATACGAAGCTCTTCGCCCACCTCAAGCCACCTTCGGCTCACATACCCACGAATGTCCTGACCTGCCAACCAGGCAGGCAACATGAAAATTCCGCAAAACAGAATGCGATGCCAGAAGTTCATCTACAACTGAATACTAGGTAGGAAAGGAGGGCAGGGCTTATACAGTGCAACAACTTTGTTAGTTTTCTCTAGAAATCAAAATATTACCTGAATGACAAGCGAAAATCCATCCAAGAAAAAGAAGATCATCCTCGCCATCACAGGTGCAAGTGGCAGCATCTATGCGCAGCGGCTGCTGCAACAATTGGAGCAACAAAAAGACCTCGTCGAGGTAGGCGTAGTGCTCTCCAAAAATGCCCCTGACGTCTGGAATCATGAACTCGGCATTCCGTTTAGCACCATTTTCCCGGTCTATGACCGCAGTGACTACCGGGCTCCATTTGCCTCAGGATCAGCGAGATATGAGCACATGGTGATCGCACCCTGCTCCATGGGCACTCTGGGCCGCATTGCCCACGGCATTTCGGACGACCTCACCTCCCGCGCCGCCGATGTCATCCTCAAAGAGCGTCGCCAACTCCTCTGCATGGTTCGCGATACCCCTTTCAATCTGATCCACCTGGAAAATATGCGCAGCCTCACCATCGCAGGAGCGACCATGATCCCCGCGATTCCTTCTTTTTACTCCCGTCCTACGACCATCGAAGAAGTCGTGGATACCGTGGTGCACCGAATTCTCGATCAGCTGGGACTGGAGCTCCAAACCTACCGTTGGGGAGAATAAGCATCTTTGGCGCATGGCCTTGGTCCATACACGCTTATTGTCTGATTCTCCCTCCAAACAATGCCGTACAAAAAGCTCCCCAACGCACATAGAGCATAGGGGAGCTTCGCAATACAATTATTGTCTGAGAAAAAGCAAATTTACTCCTTCCTGATCCGGCGGGTAATCGTTCCCGATTCGGTGCGGATACAGATCACATAGATACCAGCAGCCATATCGGCGAGAGATACATCGACCTTCATCATCGAGCGCTGGCTCAAGTTGCCTTGCAACAGCGTTCTACCCATCACATCTACTACAGACCAATCCAGGGCTGAAGGCACAAGCAAGTCCACAGACAAGTGCAGCAGACCCTCGGTAGGATTGGGATATACCTCCACCTTGCCAATCGCCAACTCCGCCTCTTGTGAAGCAAGAATCACCGAAAGTGATTCTGTGGGGGGAGAGGTACAGCCTGTATTCTTGTCCCTGGCGATGGCATAAAAAATCCCGCTATTGGTGGGCTGAAAGGTGCTTCCGGTGCCTTTGAGCACCCCTACATCATTGTACCACTCGTACTCAATGTCGGGATCGGGGCTGGAGATTTTGAACATCCCATTGCCGTCATAGATAAATGCCGGCGTGGCTACTTCCACTGCTTCGAGATAGACCCAATCAGACAACGAGCGGCAAAGCGTGACCGGGTTGATCGACTCAACCTGATAAAATCCGCTTTCTTTCACCACCAGGACCGTGTCTGCTGCTCCTGGAATTGGCTGAAAATCTACATACCACACCAGAGAATCAGCACTTGTGGTATAGAGAAGCACGGAGTCACCGGAGCAAAATAGCGTGGTATCGGCTTCCAGAACGGGCACAAGAGGCACTTCGGCAAGCACAAAGGTATCCGCACAAGCGACTGTCAGCGTGGGCTTGGCTACCCAAAAGGTAACGGTCAGCCCATTTAGGATGATGGTCTTGGGGCCGGGAGTAGCCGGAGGTGCATTAAAGGTCAAGCCTGCGCCTGCGTTGCCTGCGCAGCCATCGTCCCCCCCAATGTTGTCGTCATCCCACACCTCAAAGGAGTATCCTCCCTGGCTCAGCAAAAGGTTGCCAGTGTTGATACTGATGGGCAGCGTAGCATTGGAGATCGGGGTAGTGGATGTATTGAGGAGTTCTGTGCCTGTTGGATCAAAAAATTTCCAGTAAATGTCTGGCGCATCGAGAAGATCGCTGCAATTCACCGTTTGAATCACGATAGAATCGAGTTGCCATGGGAAGGTATCAACCACAGCAGAATAATTGAGGTAATAGGCACCGGGATCTTCGAGCCAAACAGGCGATGGATTCATGGTATTAGAAGAAAAAACATACCCATTGGGGCCCGTGAGACTCCAATCTGTGTCAAAATCGCCAATAATGGCAGAATCCAGGCCATTTTCTAAGGTGAGCGTAGCAGGTGCGCAAGCCGCATCCAAGGTATAAGTATAGCAATCGCTCCCGAAGGAGCAGGGCCCTACCACCAGATCTCTGATGAAGACAGAGGGCTGATCGAGTGGGTTATTGAGCAAGGTGACATTGGCCGTGAGGTTTACGATCAGGGTGTATTTGCCTGGAATAGAAGGCGTACCAAACAGCCTGATACACCCCATGGTGTCGGGATTGGGATTACCGGGGGCAATGTTGTACTCACAATCAGGCGTGAGATTGCAAGACCAGCTCATACCGGGAGGCAGTCCCTGGATCGATTCGATCCGAAAAAAATTAAAAGGTAGCGTGAAATTTTGCCCAAAAACCAGCACCGTGGTGTCTCGGGGAAAAATGAAGGTGATGTCGGTTTCGGAGTACTGACAGCCCGTGATGGGCGGTAGGCTATCGGGATACAATCCCGGCGCTCCAACGATCAAAGAGTCGGGCACACACTGTGCAGACATGGTGCTGGATACCAGCAGGGCTCCTACGATAAAGAGCAGACGAGTAGCGAGGTTCATACAGGAATACTTGGGGAAATAAAAGTATGGGAACAACGCGCCGGGAAAAGCTTCGCCAACAATTAACAGAATATTTATGCTCAATATTGCCTACAAATCTATGATCATGCCTTCTTTGGCCACATGAAAGCCCATTTTTCTCACCTCCTCCCTCGCAGACTCTTGCCAAAGAAGTGGATTGGTGTGGTTCATGTGAATAAAATAGACCTTGCTTTTTTCGGAGGTAGGTAAGTCCATGAGAAGGCTTATCGTTTCCTCCACAAATGGATGGGGTATTTCACGCATGTCCCGGTTGGGCAATTCTCCATTTTTGAAAAACGTAGCGTCAATCAGGGCATAATCTACCGAGCGAAGCACCTCCGCCAGGTCTCTGTCCCAGCGATCCCATTTGTCAATATCGGGCAAAAAAAGCACCCGATTTCGCGGCCCTTCGATCACAAATCCCACGGTTTCGCTCCATTCGTCGCGGTGAGGCACGAGCCATGGCATGACCGTCAATCCGGTGCCCAGGCTAGTCGCACGATCGGCTTCGAGGGGTTTCAACACAATATTTCCCAACTCTACCAATTGGCTCCAGGGACCATTTTGGGAGAGAAACTGCTGCATTTTGGGCATGGCCCACACAAGGACAGAGTCTGCCCCCATCACCTCGCGGCCCAGGTGCAACAGACCGGTATAGTGGCCCATGTGCGCGTGGGTGAGCAAGATACCATCGGGCTGGGTTTTGCCAGGCTCGCGCTGCTGCAAGGTGTGCCACTGCTCCCGAAAATCTGGGGTGGCCTCTATCAGCCATAGCTGCCGCGACGCCGGGTCGTGAATGCCCAAAGATACTACTCCACGTTTGGGTTCATTTCCTTCCCAATGCCTGGCGCAGCAACTTTTTATACAGGCTGCCTGCGGATATCCTGCATCTTGTGCCGTTCCAAGCACAAGTAGCTGCGGACCAGGAAACAGTTCCTCCTGTTGCGACCACAGCACCATTGCCGTGGATCCAAGCAGAAGTAACAGCCCTACAAGCTTGCCGATAGAGAATGTCCGCCTCATGAATAGCGCTTTATGTTGTCTGGATGATGTGTCGCCCAAAGCATCGAGCGCAGAATCCGCTTCACAAACATCGGCCCTTGATATACATAGCCCGTGTAGAGTTGGATGAGGTCTGCCCCCTGGTCCAGGCGCATACGCGCATCGAGGGTTTCCATGATCCCCCCTACCCCAATGATCACAAAGTCTGGCCCCAATTTCTGCCTCAGATAGTGCATCACTTCCCAGGCTTGGTGGGTGAGCGGAAGTCCGGATAGGCCACCGGCCCCAATCGCCGCTACCTTGTCGCGAGAAGCATGAAGATTTTCACGGCTGATGGTGGTATTCGTAGCAATCAGACCACTCAGTTGGGTGGTATTGGCGACTTCCACGATATCATCGAGCTGATCGGGTGTGAGATCAGGGGCAATCTTGAGCAAGATAGGCTTGGGCACTGCCTGGGCCTGATTGGCTTCCTGAAGGGTGTTTAAAATTTCGGTGAGTGGTCCCTTTTCCTGAAGGCTGCGCAACCCGGGAGTGTTGGGGGAGCTTACGTTCACCACAAAATAATCCACATAAGGAAAAAGGGCCTCAAAGCAGATGAGGTAGTCTTCTACGGCCTGCTCGTTGGGTGTGTCTTTATTTTTGCCAATGTTGGCACCGAGAATGATTCCTTTCCTGTTGATATGTTTCAACCTGCTAACCATGGCCTCCACGCCCTGGTTATTGAATCCCATGCGATTGATGATGGCCTGGTCTTCTGGCAGGCGAAAGAGTCTTGGCTTCGGATTGCCGGCCTGTGGCCGAGGGGTCACCGTGCCGACTTCTACAAAGCCAAATCCCAGCGCTTTCCACCGGTGAGCGAGTAGCGCGTCTTTATCAAAACCAGCGGCCAACCCTACGGGATTGCGAAAGTGCATTCCCAACAATTCCCGCTCCAAGCCCCGATCATCCAAGCTCAGGATTCGCCCAAATATCCAGGAAACCCCAGGAATAGCCAGGAGAATGCGCAAGGCCCAAAAGGTCGCGTGATGTGCAGACTCTGCATCCAACTTAAACAGGAAAGGTCGGAGTATTCGTTGATACATAAGCAAATGCGATGGAGGTCGGACAGAAATATGAGCGCAGAAGGTCGGCTTCAGCCATTGCCATCTGACAGCTCGAAAATAGGTAAAAAAACACAGGCAGAAGCCTAATTAGCTTCTGCCTGTGTGGAATCATTCATGGGAGGAGTGATTATTCTTCCAAAGTCACTTTGCGGGTAACATCATTGTATGGTCCCGGCACGGGATTTCCTTGTGCATCGATTAGCTCAAGGCGAACGGTGGCTTCTCCTTTTGGGAGGCCGTCGATCACATAAGGAGCCCATTCGTCGAGGATAAACTCTTGCCCGTTGATGGTAGCGCGCACGCGGTTGCCATCAGGAGAGAGGGTCGTATTCACGAGGAAAAAGTCGAGCAAGAGGTGCTCTGTGTCAGCTCCTTTGTAGGTTCCTTTGGGGCGGCTGTAGAACATGTGCGGAGCAGAAAAATCTACCTCTTCGCTTGTGCCGGGGCCCACATGATACTGGCTGAGGGTATAGGATTTGTTTTCTCCCATATTCTTCACGCTTTCATGATATGAGCGAGAGAGGAAGGCAAGCACAACGTGGCGTCCATTTTCGCCCATTCCAACGGCGTTGGGCATGTAGTGCGCTTCGTAGGGAGAGTTATCAACGATGAAGTGAATATGCTGGCCCATACCAGAATTGTTAAGTGCTACTTCAGGTTTGGGCTCGGTTTGGGCACCGAGCTCATAATTTTTCACATCAAACTCAAAGGCGTAGTTGCCAGTATCGGTGGGGGTAGCGCTGAGGAGGGCAAGACTTGCATCGGCGAAAGCGGGAGAGCCCTGAAGCTTTGACAAGGTGATGGTGGGCGTGGCAACCTCGGTGGAAGTATCCTCTTTGGGTGTTTCTTCACAGGCAAAGAGGACAAAAAGGAGTGCCAATACAGCGAGGAAGGTGGATTTAGAATTCATAATGTAGGTATTTCTGATCTATGCAAAGGTAGCTGAATTTATGAGGCAAAGTAAAGTGGCATGTTCTTGATAACAGCATCGATGCAAAATTTAATGCAATGATGGTTTTCCTGTGCACATGATTTTTTGCCAAAGGGCAAAAAAGAAGCCGGGCAGTCCGATCAGGACAACCCGGCCATGTTACAATCGAACGGATCAATTTTCGTCTTCGAGGCCTTTGATGGAGCATCCGCTTGTAGGGGTTTCCTTCACTTCTACCCGCTCGCCTTTGAGGAGTTGATCAATGGCATCTTGCAGGAAGTTGTGGCGCACCATGGTCTCATCGAGAGGATTATCATCGATTTTGCCGTGGTACACAATTTTGAAACTTTGCCCCGATGGCACAAGCACAAACACCTCGGGGTTTTTGGTTGCCTCAAACTTTTTGGCAATGGCCTGATCTGCGTCTTTCAAAAAGGGAAAGCTTGGAGGAGAAATCCTCACCAACTCGCCTTCGAGGGTAGGGTCATTGCTATTGATGGCAACAAATGCCACGTCGCGCGTTTTCATTTGGCGGTAAAGTTGCTCCAGCCGATCCATGTATTTCACAGACCAAGAGCAATGGTAGCTGGTGAAAATCACCACAACCGCTTTTTTACCTTGGAAGTCACTGAGGGACACCGAGCTATCACCAAACTCACTCGGGAGGGTGAAGGTCTCGATATTCCCTTGTCGCTGTGCATGAAGAGGCGCCTGTATCCACAGGATGCTCAACAATGCGGCAGCTACGAGGCTAAAAAAGGTTTTTTTCATAATCGTTGGTTAGTCCCCAAGACTTTGATGACGATGGATCTCCATGGTCACTTCCTCGGGGGTTGTCATCCCAAGAGCTTTGACGAGGGTTCCGTCTTTGCTAAACACAAGGTTTAGCGGAATATCACCACGCCAATCGGGATACATCTCCATTATAAACGACTCAGCTTCGCTGAGCGTATAATGGTAGGTGGGAAAGGAGATATTCATTCTGGCGAACATCTTCCCCAGATTTTGTTGAATATTTTCTTCACTATCCAGGGAAACGAGCATCAACCCAGCATCGCCAACTGATTCTTCAGACATAGCAACGAGCTCAGGAATTTCCATCTCACAGGGCCTACAGTAGCTGGCATAGAAATTCACCAACACATAAGGTTTGTCAGATTGAGAAATTTTTTCGAATAGAGACTTCTTATCGACCTTAATGGGGTCAATGAGTAGCTTCTGCGACTCGCTGCTGCTCGAGCACGCAGTCGCCAGTATAAGTAAGGAGAAAATCAGGATATATCGCATAAGCGATTTCATACTTTTTTTGAAATCCTTCTTTGTTTACGAATACATGGAGGATTCCGTTATCCGTGATGGTCAAATCATCGACTTGGATGGCAATATGGTGTTTAAAAGCCACACCAGAGCCAAATAATTTATAGACGGTCTCTTTGGCGCTCCATGCCAGGATGAAAAACGGGCTATCCGGCGCCTGCTCGTAATAGGCAAGCTCTTGGTCATTCATCCATAGAAAACGAGTCTTGGGGTTTCTTTTCCTTCCCAAAAACTCGATATCAATCCCTACTTCGCAGCCTTTGGAGGCGATAGCGGCGGAGTAATGATTGGAATGGGTATAGGAGATATGATGAGGGTCGTTGGACAGATAGGGTTTTCCCGTGATGGCGTTGAGGGATTCGGTGTGGGAAAAGTCACTGATCTGAAGTAATTCTTTGAGGCAAAGCCTACTGGAGAGCCATTCGAGCCGCTTCATTGGGTGAGCGATACGCGCAAGCCGCTTCCACTCATTTTCATAGAGTTTTACCCGTTCTAAAAAAAATAGTTCGTCCTCGGTTATTTGCCAGACACCAAGCTGAACATCAGGCAAGACAGTATCAATGGTAAGGAATGGCATGTCGCTTCTCTATTTCTTACCTGAATGTAGGAAAATATTTGCGGATCGAATAGCCTTATTCGCACTTATATCACACTTTTAACACACAAAAAAGGCAGCCTAATGGCTGCCTTCGTTTTTTCTATGTTTTTGGAGAATGATCAGTTGTTGAAAGCTGGCTTTCCCTGGCGTGCCAGGTAATCTTTGGCTTCCTGAATTGACACGCGCTCCCCATCGAGGTAGGGCACGATCCAGGCATCTTCTATGCCAAGGGTTTTGAGTTCATCACGAAACCCTTCGCACTCTTCGTAGGAGCGAAAGTTGCCGATGACATACTTGTTGAATCCATCCGCTTTTTCGCTTACGATATCGGGAGAGTCTCCTTTCACATTTTCCATTTCATGAAACACAAAGGCTCCGATTTGTACCCGATAGATCAGTCCTGGCTGAATGCCCATGTCGCTTACCTTGCGGCGAGACTGATATTCTGCACGTAGTTGGTCATATTTGGATTGCAGGGCCTGTAGCTCGCCTTCAACCTGGATCGCTGCCCAACGGAGGCTATCCACCAAATCGGTGTTTTGGTTGCTGGCAGATCTGTTGAGCAAATCTTTGTTGCGGGCTTTGAGATCTTTGATCTGCTCCTGATAGTTTTCAAACTCGGCCTTCAATGCCAGGGGGTTTCCTGCATACATTTTGGCCTTTTGCTTCCAAAACTTGGTCTCCTCCTTGGATACCTGGGCAGAAGCATCAGGTGTCACCAAAGCGAACACAAATATTGCAAGGCAGGTACGAAGAAGGAATTTCATGCGATAGGTTTTTGTCATGGAAAATCAAAAGTACAGATTGTCTGGAAGGAGTAAAAACAGATGTGTCGAGAATCCAACACAGGTTTTTTTTCTTACTGGAATGCCCTTCCTTTGTTTTCCGCACAAGGATTGTGCCTGAAATGCAGAAAAAAAGCTCCATCTGTGAAAAACTTACGGGGAACAGTCGATAATCCGGCCTGTAGGGAACAAAATCGAGGGTGGCTTTCGCAGATCATCAGAACATAAAAGGTTGAAGGCTGAAATTGGAAAGCCCGCGAGAGCCATGTAACTTGCACAGCGTAAATTCGCTAAATATTGCTTACTTCAATAAATCCCATTCCCATGTCCAAAGTAACAGTTGTAGGGGCAGGTAACGTTGGGGCAACCTGTGCCGAAAACGTGGCCCGTGCAGAGTTTTGCAACGAGGTCATCCTGGTAGATATTAAGCCCAATTTTGCCGAAGGCAAAGCCCTCGACCAGTGGGAGACCTCTCCGGTCAATTATTTCGACACCCGCATCGTAGGGGTCACCAACGACTATGCCCGCACCGCCGGCTCCGATGTCGTGGTCATCACCTCTGGCCTTCCGCGCAAGCCCGGAATGTCTCGCGATGACCTCATCAAGGTCAATGCCGGTATCGTGAAGTCGGTTACCGAGCAAATCATTGCTCATTCGCCTGATTGTATCATCGTCGTCGTTTCAAACCCCCTCGACGTCATGACCTATCAGTCCTACGTGACCTCAAAGTTCCCTTCTCACAGGGTAGTAGGAATGGCTGGCGTGTTGGACACAGCCCGCTACCGCTCTTTCCTCGCCATGGAGCTCAACGTTTCCCCCAAAGACATTCAAGCAGTGCTGATGGGTGGTCATGGCGATACCATGGTTCCTCTGCCACGCTACACCACCGTAGCCGGTATCCCTGTAACTGAATTCCTCGACGATGCTACCCTCGAAGCCATCATCGACCGCACCAAAAACGGCGGTGGCGAGATCGTGAATCTCCTCGGGACTTCAGGTTGGTATGCCCCCGGTGCCGCAGCTGCACAGATGGTAGAAGCCATCATGAAGGATTCTAAACGCATCTTCCCCTGCTGTGCCTACCTCACTGGCCAATATGGCATCAATGACCTCTACCTCGGTGTGCCCTGTAAACTCGGCCGCGGCGGCGTAGAAGAAATCCTGGAGCTCAAGCTCAACAATGAAGAAATGGCTCTCCTCAAAGAGTCTGCCGATGCGGTGCGCTCAGTAGCCGATGCGCTCAAGGCGATGGAGATATAATTTGACCGATCGTTTTTCACGGCAATGAAAAAAGACCACCTCGAGAGGTGGTCTTTTTTTGTCCCCGCCGCGGGCGCAAGGCTTTTCTAAACGTGGGCGCAAGACCCGCAGGTATGCCACCCTTATCTCAATATCTCGCCTCTAATGCAGACCGCTTCGCTGCGAGAGGTGAGACCCGCTTCGCTATGATCCCGCAAGCGGGACTTCGCTTCGCCCAGGAGGGCGAGACCAGATCGGATTCGCCTTTTTCTTGGTCTCAACATTTTTGCTTCTCGACATCTCGCCTCTCAATCAGCGCTCTTTTTCTTGTCTGACTTCTGACCCCTCACAGTCTGACTTCTCTTATCACCCCTGACATCTCCTAATCCCCTATGGAGAAAAGCAGTGACACGTCTTTTCCAAGGGCTGTGTAGAGCGCCATAACAAGCACAATGGATACAATGAGCCCTAAAGCGGCTTTGCCAAGGTCAGAGAAGAGCATCAACGAGAGGCTGCGGTCGGGCTTGGGGCCGAGGCGCATTCTGATGGCGAGTTCGCGACCGGCAAGGAGGCCAAGAAATACCCAGGTGGTACTCATGGGGAGTTTGGCTTCCCACAAGCCTAATATGTTTTGCTTGAAAATCAGCAGACAAATCCCGTAGATCAAATTAATGATGGCCGCTGACCGAATATCTGAGGTGTTTGTTTTTGCTTTAACGATCGCCTGAATGGCACCACCCCGTTGGTAAAAAATATAAGCCAATAGGACGAGAATGATACCAAGAGACAGAAAAAACATCCCAACAGAGAGGTCTTCCGGACGACCGAGATAGATATAAATATTGGCCAGATCCTGGGTGAGCCATTGTGTCCACAAGAAGGCAGCTGAGATCCATTGGATGGTGCGCCAAAAGGGCTTATTGGTCCAAAATCCGTGATCATGCTTGCTATCAAAGGGAAACTGCTGGAATCGTTTTTCCATCCAGGTTGAAATTCCCATAAAGGCTATCCACGAAAAAGAAAAGGCGATAAAATACCCTATCAGGGACTTATTGAGCATTCCGGGGAAACTTTTGGCCGAGAAAAAGGTGAGGATCAAAAACGTCGTACTAACAGGAATTCCAAACCTCGTGATGAACAACAGGACCAAGGGAGGGAGGAGGTACCAAACAGATAGGGTTTCGGGGATGCTGATGTTGTCAAGCCTGTCGAAAGCCACATCATTGCCTCCGAGAAGGCCTGTCAATCCAAGTGGCTCTACGAGTCCGAAGAAGCCCATCATCAACATAGCCGCCAAAATGCCCCCAGCAAATAAAAACAACACCCACCAAGGCTTGTCCTCATTTGCGGTGAGAAACGTACCCAAAGTTTGGAGTACGTCGTTGCCCACAACCGAATAGGAGGCGAGGGCAAAACCAATGATCATGATAGCAGTATCCATTCCGAGAGATGGCTAGGTTCGTTGGAGGCCGAAGCTAGCACCCATTCACCGAGACAACAAATAATATACAGGTTGCAACCGATTCTTTACAATCCCTTAACATTTCACTCTACTACAGAGAATTTACCGACAAACTCTTCCACATCGCCAGAATCGGTATAGACCCTGTACAAATAGATTCCAGGCTTGATTCGATACCCTCCTTCGTCTCTCATATCCCATTCCAAGCCACCATCTCCGTCTTTTTCTTCAAGCCGCTGCACGCGACGCCCCGACACGGTGTACACCTCAATAAAGGCCTCCCGGGTGAGGTTGGCAAAGCGCAGCCCGTCAAATAGTTTGTGATCTCGAACAGGGTTTGGATACACAAAGACAGCCGATAGGTCTTCCATGTGGGTGGAGAAGGTGGCTGTGTTGCCAGTCTCGTCGATGCATACCTGATGAATGGCGCAAACATCCTCAACGGTCACAGATAATGGATAGCCCAAAGCGCCCAGCCTTGCATCTTCGATGGTTATGTCGATCGCGTCAAAATCTTCGGAGCCCCAGGCCACCGCCACAATGCTGCCGACTGGCGTGAGTGTGTAGTGCGTGCTGTCGAGGGCCGATACTTCATCGAGCGGATAGTTGAAAAAGAGGCGCGCGGTCTTGTCGTCCACGATTTTCCAATGGGTAAGAAATAGATTATCCTCTTCGATTGGCTCATAGTAAAAACTTGCCTGCGCAAAATTAGGATCAAGGACCCCACGGAGGGCGTCCATAAAGGTGGTATCCACTTGCAGGGTGTGCCAGCCAATGTCAATGGGCTTTGCGAGGGTAATGATGAGGCTCTCGCCCGGGTTGCCATTGGCAATGACAGCGAGGGGCACGTTGGTGCCATTCACCTTGAACCGCCCTTTATCGGTTTCCCGATCCATCACAGGCTGAGAAAAATACACTTCTAGCTGCGTAGCTGAGAGGGCCACCACGCTATCAAGACGTGGTCGCTGATGCGGCGTGAGGATGATGGCATTGCCAAATCCTGAGGTATCAGCCAGGTTCAGGCTTCGGAGGACATAGAGATGCGGCACATTGGCTGTGAGCCCCACATCCAAAAAGGAGGTAGCGGGAATCGGTCCGATGAGGGTAGCCAGGTTATTTTGATCTGGATCTGGCAGCCGAATGAGCTCATAGCCGGTGGCATTGGCCCCTGGCAGCCAGGTAAGCTCCACGCGATCGGCGCCCATCACACGGCCACTGAGGGAGGTAACAGGCTGAGGCCCGTTTCCAATGATATTCTTTTCAAAGAAAAAGGCAGAATCTCCACGGCCGAGGGTAAACTCGGCTATGCCATTGCCATTGAAGTCGCCTACTACGTGGTGGGTCTGGATATTTCCGGTCTGATACCAGGTGAACGTGTATTCGCCCTGAACATATTCCAGCAGATAGGTACGGGGAAAGGTAGAAAAAAGGATTTCATCCTCAGGATCATTGTCCAGGTTGGCAGAGGTAGCAGCCGTATAGGCTTTGGTGTCATTGTCAAACAAATAGTCTTCCCACACCACGGCAAAAGGCGTAGCACCAGATTGATCAAAGATCCTCATTCGCCAAAATGGGCTGTTATATTCTCCATCTTCATTTTCCAAATCACTGGTACGGACTGCAACAAACCACTCTTTGTTTCCATCTCCATCAAAATCGCCGGTGGTAATGAAGGACTCTGCATTGGCCTCGGCAAAGTCTGTGGAATCGATCAGCGCCAGTGAGTAGGTATTGCCTGATTGATGCTCATAGGCAACGATGTCGGCATCGGCATCACCAAAAAGAAGCTCAGGTCTCTTATCTCCATCGGCGTCGGCGGTCCAGAGCCGGGCGAGGCCTGGAGCGAGGTTGGTTGGGCTGGTATTGGGCAAGGTAGCCACCTCATTGAAGCTTCCGCTCCACTCGTACACAAAAAAATCTTTGGTATCTCTGCTGACAAGCTCCAGTTCTCCGTCACCATCCGTGTCTTCTAAGCCAGCTGCGTATCTACCATTGTCCTCTTCTTTCCAGAGAATGTCTTTGGGAAATGCTGCTCCGGCGGCTTTTGTAAGCACAAACATACTATCATTGACCGAAACAAGGATCTCATCATCGCCATCTCGATCCACATCGCCTACGGCCTTGGGGATGAGAATAGGCTTGAAATTCACCGAATCAACTGCCCGAAAAAAGCTACCATTGAATTCATACCATTTTAGCTTCCCAAAGGAGAGAGATGCGTCGTATTCGCTCATCACCACTTCGAGCATCCCGTCGCCATCGGCATCGGTGGGAGTTTCGAGATAGCGACCCATGGGGATGGGATTCCCCAGGAAGGAAACACCTAGTCGCTGAATGTTTTGGCTTTGCCAGTCGAAGGTTGCGAGGGGCGTCTGCCCGGTGAGCCCGGCAAGGTTTTCTGATTCGATGTACCATTCGTAAGTGCCAGTGAGCAGATCATCTTGTGTGAGCCAAAAATCTTCGTTTCGGGTAAATCGATCTGCTGTCTCGCTTCGAAACTGGGTCTCCCCTGCTCTTCGGTAATGCAAGGTGTGGCGGCCTTGATCACTGCTTCGGAAGCGAAAAAACCAGCCATTTCGCTGATCTCCCCAAGCCGAAACGGCTTGAAAGATTTCAATTTCGGGCGCGCTACGGTCGATCACGAAGCGAATTCGATCTTCCACGGTGAACCCGTCGGTTTTGTCGAGGCGCAAGCGCAGGGTGTATTCACCCTCCGCCAAATCGCCTGTTTGCCACAGGGCGAGGGTGTCCCCTACTTTTTGATAAGGCTGATCCATGAGAATGGGAAACCAATCCTGATCGCCCTCTGTGCCCGGCTGATATTCGAGGTGGTAGGCCAGGAATTCTGGATGAAGAACCGTACCGGTGATCCAAACTGAGTCGGCAGGGGTTCCAGAATCATTCAAGGGGCTGAGAATAGATACTTCGCTGTTGCCAACAGCTGTGAGGAGTTTGTAGAGATTGAGGCGCCCAGCACCGGTAAAATGATCCCAGCCCGTGGAACTGATGTCGTCGGTAGTAGATCGAAGAAGGCCGCGAGCCTGCTCTGGGGTGAGGCTGCCACGCTGCGAGAGCAGGAGTCCCACAGCTGCGGACACCATGGGGGCCGAAAAGCTCGTGCCCTGGGTGCGGGTAAATGCTTTTATTTCGCCAGAATCAAGGGTGTCGAGAGGTTGAGTCGTGAGAATGCCCGCCGCAGGTGCGGTGAGGTCCACAGTAAGGCCGTAGCTACTGAGTGGCCAAAAAAATTCGCGGCCATCGCTCGCATCGAAAGTAGAACCCGAAACGGAGATCACTTCCGAAAATCCAGAGGGATAATGGAGCACATCGCCCTTGCCATTACCAGCTGAACCGATCATGATCACACCACGCACGTAGGCGTATTGGATGGCCGATTGCATCATGCGCGAGGGGTAAATATCGCCAAAACTGAAATTGAGAACCGGGATGCCATTGTCGGCGGCATACACGATGGCTCGGGAGATATCGTCGTCCTGACCGCTCCCATTGGCCGTAAAAGCGCGTAGCACCACGATTTTGCAATCGGGAGCAATGCCGGCACCGCCATAGTTATTGTCCATTTTTGCCCCGATGACCCCAGACACGAGGGTTCCATGCGAGTTGTCGTCAAAAGGATCTGAATCAGGGGTGAGATAATCTCCAAAGGATGGGTCGGAAGGTTGATCGGCAAAGTCGTAGCCGACGACATCGTCGCGATAGCCGTTGTTGTCCTGATCTATTCCATCAAAATCTCCAGAAACACCATTGCGAAGCTCCGTGGCAGGCCATGGATCAAAACGGCCATTGTTGTTGCGATCTTCGGAAGCATTGATCCACATCTGCCCGTCAAATTCTTCGTGCAAATAATCAATGCCGGTGTCGATCACACCGATTCTGACCTGATTGGACCCACGGGTGATGTCCCAGGCCTTTTCAGATTGAATGTAGGAGTGATACCATTGACGGTCAAGAGAGTCGTCATTAGGAGTAAAATCGAGCTGATCGAGTTGATAATATCTGACTGGCTCAACCTGCTCAAACACCCCTTGCGAAAGGAGCCAAGTCTCAGCGCTGAGATTCATGGTGCTATCAAAGGAAACAGAATACCAGCGAAGCGCCTCTTCCTGAAATCCCTGAGGGGCAGTAGATCTTACCATTTTCTGCACTGAGAGAAGGTGAGATAGCCCTTCATTGGCGGCCAGAGAGGCAGGCAATGGCGCTTTTTGAGGGCCAAAATTGTCTGCGGCGAGAAGCCAGGATTCCCAGGACTGTTGTCCGGGCTGCAACAGCACGTTATACTGAGTCTGCCCCTGCAGGCAAAGATTTCCCCCCACAAGAAGCAGGAATATCATGGACAAGCGAGAGATGATTTTCATACGCCGAAACTTACGACAACAATAACCTTCTCCCAAGAGCATTCTTTATCAGGATGTTTCATGAATCCTTTGTTTTTTTGCCAGGAGAACCTGCGACATTTTTACCAATCAGAAGGCCTTGATGTAAAAGCCCTTTTTCTCTTCTTTGTTTCACGAACAAACATGTAAACTATAGAAAAGAGTGAGGGCTCTGGCAAACATTGGAGAGAAGATTGAGTATAAAGGTCAAGACCATGCGCAACAAAAAGTAAAACAATCAGTATTAATAGCAAAACTACCAAACCGTGGCTGAAAATCTAGAATGGGCTGACCAAAGCCTGATTGGGCGACCTTTGAAGCGCTTCTTCAGAATGCTGTCCATAGACAAGCGAGAGATTGTGTATATCTACATATATGCGATTTTCAATGGGTTGATCAACCTTTCTCTCCCACTCGGCATACAAGCGATAATTGGCCTTACGCTTGCCAACGAAATCTCGTCTTCCTGGGTTGTCTTGATTGTGGTGGTAACAGCTGGCACGGCGATCGCGGGTTTGATGCAAATCATGCAAATTTCGCTTACAGAGTTGCTGCAGCAGCGAATTTTTGCTCGGGCAGCCTTTGAATTTGCGTGGCGACTTCCCCGCCTCAAAATGGAAAAGCTTACCAAATACTATCCACCGGAATTGGTCAACCGATTTTTTGACACGCTCAATGTGCAAAAGGGGCTTCCCAAGATTCTGATCGATTTTTCCCAGGCTTTGCTTCAGATTTTGTTTGGGATGCTCTTGCTCTCTTTTTACCATCCATTTTTCGTCTTTTTTGGCTTGGGCTTGATGCTCATCTTATTTTTAATTTTCCGTTTCACAGGCCCTAAAGGACTTGCCTCAAGTCTGGAAGAGTCCGATTATAAATATCAGGTAGCGTATTGGCTGGAGGAAATCGCGCGAACCATAACGACCTTCAAACTTGCCGGAGAAACGAACCTGGCTGTGGACCGCACCAATACCCTAGTCAAAAAATATTTGAGTGCGCGCAAGAAGCACTTCAACGTGTTGATTTTTCAGTTTGGAAACATTGTAGGGTTCAAGACCATTGTCACCGCGGGCCTCCTCATTCTGGGATCCATCCTGCTGATGGAGCGCCAGATCAATTTGGGGCAATTTGTTGCTTCTGAGATTATCATCATTTTGATTATCGGATCGGTAGAGAAACTTGTGTTGAGCGCAGAGACAGTCTATGACGTTCTCACGGCAATGGAAAAACTTGGAAAAATCTCTGATCTTCCCTTGGAACGCCATTTGGGCATTAATTTCGAGGAAGAGGATACCAAGATTCCGATGGAAATCAGGATCAAGGATATGTCCTTCACCTTTCCGGGCGATCCACTTCCCTCTTTAAACCACCTGAGTATGGATGCCGCGCCGGGGGAGAGTATTTGTATAACCGGTTTTAATGGCTCGGGCAAAACCTTACTCCTGAATATCATCTCGGGCATGTATGAGAATCATTCTGGTGTCATTTCCTACAATGATATCCCGATGAAGAACTATGACCCGATCTCCCTTCGAGGCTACATCGGAGACTGCCTTACCCAAAAAGTGCTATTCAGGGGCACTGTATTGGAAAATCTCACGGTGGGAAGACCCAATATTACCATGGAAAGCATTCGTTGGACCCTGGAAAAACTAGAGCTTACCGACTATATTCATTCCTTGCCAGAAGGCCTCAATACGGAGATGATTCCCGAAGGTCCGCAGGTACCCGAGAGCATTTCTCGCAAGCTCATCCTGGCACGCTCCATCGTGAAGCGCCCACGACTTCTGGTCATGGACGATTTTCTGCGCACGATGGACCCGGGCGAGCGCGACCGTATCGGCACATTCCTTACTGGTTGTCCTCTGTGGACCCTCGTGGTGGCAAGTAATGATCCTATTTTTGCAGCCAAGTGCTCCAAAGTCTATGTATTAAGCCAGGGCACCTTCACCGACTCTGGCACATTTGAGCAGATCATCCAAAAGCCCTATGCCGGGCCCTTGTTTGGCCTCAGCCAAGATCAATCCTAACCATCGACCACACACGTTATGCTCAATATTTCTCCAAATAGGATTGAGGACATCGATAAGATGTACGACTATGATTCATTCGATCAAGTGTATAAGGCAAGATCTGCCAAAAAAATCGCTTACTGGATCGTCGGAATCCTCATTTCTGGAGTCGTGATTCTCTTTTTACCCTGGACACAAAACATTCGGGCAGAAGGAAATCTGACTACACTGCGCCCATCACAGCGACCACAAGAGATTCATTCTACCATTGCAGGCAGGATCGAAGCATGGTATGTGAATGAAGGAGATACCGTATATGTCGGCGACACCATTGTTTTCCTCTCGGAGATCAAAGACGCATACTTTGATCCTGAACTCATCGCCCGGATCGATATGCAAATCGAGGCTAAACTCGGCGGAATCGAGGCCTACACCAATAAGGCTGAAGCCCTCGCAGGCCAGATTAGGGCACTGGAAGCCACCCGGGCCCTCAAAGTGTCGCAGGCCATTAATAAAGTGACCCAAACAGAGCTCAAAGTGCAGTCAGATAGCATTGATCTTGTGGCAGAAGTCATTGCACTTGATATCGCTGAAATTCAATTTGCTCGTGCAGATACCTTATTCAAACAGGATCTGAAATCTCGGGCAGATTGGGAAGAGAAGCGAAACAAAATGATGGAGGCAAAGGCCAAATTCATTTCTCAACAGAATAAGCTAGATGGAAGCAAGCAGGAACTCACCATCGTGAAGATCGACCAGCGAAATGTGCTCAATGACTATCAGGAAAAAATAGCCAAGGCTAATTCTGATCGACAAAGTGCTCTTTCCGACCTCTTCGCTGCCCAAGGTGATGTGGCCAAGCTTCGCAATCAACGAAGCAACTATGAGGTCAGGGTCGGATTTCGATACATCACAGCTCCGCAAGAGGGATTTGTGAACAAGGCCTTGAAACCCGGGATCGGCGAGACGGTGAAAGAAGGCGAAGCCATTGTGAGCATTGTCCCAATTGAACAGCAGCAAGCAGCAGAAATTTTCGTGCGACCGGTAGATGTCCCACTCGTGCTCAAGGGCGAGCATGTACGCCTCGAATTTGATGGCTGGCCTGCCTTGGTATTCTCCGGTTGGCCCAATACCTCTTTCGGTACCTTTGGCGGTCGGGTATTTGCCATAGAAAACGACATCAGCACCAACGGCCTCTATCGAATCCTCATCGAGCCAGACCCAGAAGATGAGCCTTGGCCTATCCAGTTGCGGGTGGGATCAGGGGTTCGTGGGTTTGCCTTGCTCGATGATGTGCCACTCTGGTACGAGCTATGGCGACAGCTCAACGGTTTCCCGCCAAACTACTACACGGGCAATGGCACAGACAAAGCCAAAGCTGGCAAAGGGAAGTAATTGACTGGCAACTTTGTGCCCTTCTCACTCATCCACATTCATCCATGCGACTACGCCTCTTCTTTTTTTTCCTTCTCTGCCTGATGGCCCTTCCCGTATCTGCGCAAGAAAGGGAAGATCTCCTCACTTTTGATGCATTTTTGGAGCGGGTAGCCCAGTATCACCCCCAGGCACAGCGGGCCAATTTGCTTCTTCAACAGGCTGATGCAGAAATGCGGAAGGCACGTGGTGCTTTTGACCCCAAGCTCGAAGGGGGACTTTCGCAGAAAGTATTTGAAGACAAAAACTACTACCGCTATGTCGATGGCGGGATCAAGTGGCCCACACGCCTGGGAGGACTGGAATTCAAGGCGGGATATGAAGCCTCTTCAGGGATCAACCTCAATCCTGAATTTTCCGTGCCGGGCAATGGACTTGCGCAGGTAGGGGCTTCCCTACCGATCGGGCAAGGCCTACTGATTGACCCCGCCAGAGCTGGATTCCAGCAAGCTACCATCGGGCTGGAAGCTGCGCCTATAGATCGACTCAATATGCTCAATAATCTTCTGTACGAAGCTTCCTATGCCTACTGGGATTGGGCAGAAACTGCTGGCAGAGTATCTATTCTGGTGAGGGCTACCCAAGTAGCAGAAGATCGGCTGCGTTGGATCAGCAATACTGCGATTGCCGGTGATTTGCCATTGATCGACACCCTTAAGGCCAGCATTCAAGTCCAAAATCGGCGACTGGAACGCGATCAGGCTTTGCTGGAACTCACCCAGTACAGGCAATTGCTTCAGGTATATCTATGGGACGAAGGCGCGATCCCCTGGCAGCAGGGCAGCGATTTTGCGGCACAGGCTCCGGTATCCATTGCTGCTGAGCCACCCATGGCGGCTGACAGCCTCGCCGCGATGCTCATGAGTATCGAGACCCAGCACCCCGAGCTTCTCGGCCTTCGCTACGACCTTGCCTGGCTGGATGTGGAGCGAAGAATGAAAGCCGAAAAGCTCAAACCCAAACTCAACCTCGAATATGCAGCTCTCAATGAGCCTATTTTCGGAACGGGAGGCTCGGTGGTAGATCCGAGCCTATTCATGGACAATTACAAGTGGGGGTTTCAGGTGAGTTTTCCCTTGTTTTTGCGGGAGGCACGTGGCGACCTGGGGCTCACGAAGGTGAAGATTCAGGATGTGCAATGGAAACAAGAGGAAAAAAGGCAGGCTATTCTGGCGAAAGTAGGCGTGTATGCCAGCCAAATGGAAGTATTATTTGATCAGATGCAGCTTTCCCAGCAGAATGTGAGCAACTACCGGCAACTCTTGGAAGCCGAAAACAACAAATTCAGGGCAGGAGAAAGCTCCGTTTTCGAAATCAATGTGTGGGAAACCCAGCTTATCGAATCAGAATTGAAGCTCCTATCACTTCAGGCAAAATATGCTAAAACGCAGGCGGCACTCGCCTGGGCGGCAGGCCAACTGGCCAATCCGATGAATTGAGTCACTTTTTTTGAATATTTTCGTTACCAACGGGCCATTGACCCGTCAAAGAAGTATGAAGACCAATATCATCCTATCCCTACTTGCCTTGGCACTTTGCCTGCCAGCCCTTGCTCAAACCCCACAAGAAGGTCGGTACGAGTTCTACAAAAAAATCGCACCGGCAGCTCCCGGGCTCACCTTTACCTATGATGCCGACCCGGCAACAGTAGAGGCCGCGCTCGCTGAGAGGCTCTCTTCTGCAACTACCAAAAAACCAGAAAAAGTCAAGGGAACTCTGGCTGTTTATACCGGACTTGTATTTCCACCAATCGCTTCACAAACCCTGGATTACTATGTTCAGCTGGATGAAATTGGTGGAAACCCAACCAAAACAAAGCTGACTTGGTTCATGGCCCTTGGCAATGATAACTTTATTTCTTCCGCCAATTTCCCCACAGAAATGGCCGCAGCCTCCAACTTTTTGGTAAGCCTCCAGCAAGACATCAACCGCAGCCTGCTGCGCGTAGCTGCTGAGGAAGCACTTGCAACGCTCGAAGCCCAGGAAAAGGTGGTGAAAGACCTCGAAAAAGCCAAAGAAGATCTGGAAAAAGAAAAGCAAAAACTGGAAGACGAATTGGCAGAAAATAAAAAATCAACCGAGAAAAATGCTGATGCCTTGTCAGAGGCCAAAGCCAAACTGGTAGAGCTACGCAGTACTGTGCAAGGGCTTCGCAAGGATATGCAATCGCTTGAGCGCCCCTAACAAAGGCTCAATTCTGGCAAAGCCCGAGGGATATTCATCTCCCTCGGGCTTTGCCTTTTGAAGAAATCTATCGAAGGCAAGGGAATCTGTGGAAGACGTGCCCATTGCCATCCTCGCTGCTTGAGCATCACGCTTGGCAGAGGGTATCGATCCCCTCAACTTTGTAGCTAACATTGGCATTTGACCCTAATTTTTAGGTATCTTTGATAGAGAATTTAGCTATCTGAGTCTCAATTGTTTGGAATCAGGTACTTGATGTGTAGCATTAGCTTTTAGCATAGGAATTAATTTTAACCCTCGTGGCGAAACAGAGCTCGAATCGTAGGAAACCAGCCCCAAAAAAGAAAGCCCCTGCTGGCCCCATTTCCTCCTTTCAAGGAATATGGAAATCCCTTGCAAGCACCACTGAGCACAAAGAGCAATGGTGGAAATTCTTTTCCTGGAGTCTGGTGTTTCTTAGTCTCATCTCCCTCATTGCCTGTATTTCCTATTTTTTCACCGGGAAGATAGATCAGTCTGAGCTAGGCGTAGAAGCAGTAGAACCCGGGCAGGTGCGCAATTGGCTCGGGAAAACGGGGGCAGGCATCGCCAACCTCATTATTTTCCGGGGCTTTGGCCTGGTAGGCCTGCTCATTCCAGCCTATGGCCTCCTTCTTGGCCTCCTCATGCTAGAAGACGATTATTACGCCTACGCAAAAAAACTCCTGAAGTACATCCTCTTCATCCTCTTTTTTGGCACCATCTTCATCTCTTTTGTTGAGCTCCTGATCGACCCTATGAGCGCCTTCTGGGGTGGTGGAGTTGGCGTATCGATCAACTATTGGCTCTTTGCCCGCATAGGCAAAGTAGGAGTTACCTTCCTGATCTTGTTCTTCATCGTCCTCTTTTTTGTGCTCAATTATAATGCTGAACTACGCGCCTCAGGATTGATCAACACCCTGAAGACCAAGATGGACAAAGGCTTGATTCCCAAAGGGATCGATACCAGCAAAGCCAAAAAAACGCTGGGAAAAACCTTTCAGAAAAAAGACCCCACAGCTCAGCCAACTACCACAACAGAAAAACCAGCGCCCAACACCCAACCCCTTCAAGAACCAGCATTCAGCGTATCGGGGGATGAATCATCTGTTCGACCAGATCAACCATTAACCCTGGAGTTTCCCTCAACCGCCATCAAACCCAGGGAAGACAATCCAAAGAAACCCGGAGACGATCTGGAGTTTACCATCGTGACGCCGCAAGACGAGCCCAAGCTTGTGATCTCTGATCCCATCAAGTTAGAGCAACTCGGCGAGGACAACGTTGGCATCGATGAGCAAGGCAACGCGATGAAAATTGTGCCTGACTCTGATCTCGAAATCGAAAATGCCGAGGATTATTTTGATGACGAGCTCTACGACCCTACCCAAGAGCTCTCCGATTATGAAAAACCCAGACTCGAGCTTCTCGAAGACCACGGCAGCGGGCGTGGTCGGGAGGTGGACCGGCAGGAGTTGGAGGACAACAAAAACAAAATCGTGAAGACCCTCAGCGACTACGGCATCTCGATCGAGTCCATCAAAGCCACCGTAGGTCCCACGGTTACCCTCTATGAAATCGTGCCATCGGCAGGGGTGAGAATCTCCAAGATTCGCAACCTCGAAGACGATATTGCGCTGAATCTCGCGGCGCTCGGCATTCGCATTATTGCCCCCATTCCCGGCAAAGGCACCATTGGGATTGAAGTCCCAAACTCCAACCCCGAGATCGTATCACTGCGCGGTGTGTTTCAGACAGAAAAGTACATGACCACCAAGGCGGAGCTCCCCATCGCACTTGGCCGCACCATCTCCAACGAGGTATTTATCGCCGACCTCAACAAGATGCCTCACCTCCTGATCGCAGGGGCTACCGGGCAAGGAAAGTCCGTAGGCCTCAACACGGTCATCGCTTCGATTCTGTATAAAAAGCACCCTGCGGAGGTGAAATTTGTGCTTATTGACCCCAAAAAGGTGGAAATGAGCCTCTATGCCAGCCTGCGCAACCACTTTTTGGCCCAGCTGCCAGAGCAAGGCGATGAGCCCATCGTAACCGATGTGAGAGACGCCGTGAACGTGCTCAAGTCGCTGTGTGTGGAGATGGACAGGCGATACGACCTGCTCAAAAAAGCCAGGGTAAGAAACCTCAAGGAGTACAACACCAAGTTTACTTCGCGCAAGCTCAATCCTCGCAAAGGACATGAATTTCTGCCCTATATCGTGCTCATCATCGACGAGTTGGCAGATATGATGATGACCGCTGGCAAGGAAGTGGAAATGCCCATTGCCCGCCTTGCACAGCTCGCCCGCGCAGTGGGAATCCACCTCGTGGTGGCTACCCAGCGCCCTTCGGTAAATGTGATCACCGGGATCATCAAGGCCAACTTCCCCGCAAGGCTTTCCTACCGGGTTATTTCCAAAGTCGATTCACGCACCATTCTCGACGCTAATGGCGCCGATCAACTCGTAGGAAGGGGTGACTTGCTTTTGTCCACAGGCAATGAAATTATCAGGATTCAGAATGCCTTCATCGACACGCCAGAGATTGAGCGAGTGGTTGACTTCATCTCCAAGCAGCGAGGATTTACTGAGCCATACCTGCTCCCAGAGATCCCCATCGAGGGTGGAGATGATTTAGATGATGAAGATGAAATTTTTGAGAAAGATAGTCGTTTTGAAGAGGCAGCCCGGTTGATTGTGAGGTTCCAGATAGGATCTGCCTCCCTGATTCAACGGAAGATGAAGCTTGGATATAATCGCGCAGGTCGGATCATTGATCAGCTAGAACGAGCAGGAGTTGTAGGCGCCCATTCTGGAAGCAAAGCCCGTGATGTTCTTGTGACTGATGAAGCAGAGTTGGAACGGTATTTGTCCAATATGGATTGAACAGCGAATACGGTAATTTAACAAGAAAAATGAAGAAAATTTGGAATCTCCCTGTGGTCTTCTTGATCGGGACCTTCTTGATCGGAGCAGGCTTTCGCACTGCCCCTGTAGAAGACGCGAATCAAATTCTGCGGGAGTCGAAAGCGAAATTAGAGTCGCTTCAAGATCTTTCGGCTAAGTTTAGCTACGAAATCAGCAATCCTGCCATGCGTGCGGTCCGCAAAGACGGCAACGTGATCTACAAAGGTGGCAAGTTTGTTGTGAAGCTCAATGACATGCAAGTGTATTGCGACGGGGAAACCCAATGGTTTTTTCTGCCCGAAGTGAACGAAGTGACTGTACAAGACTACGATCCTGAAGATGAATTCTCTATCGAATACATTTTCAGAGTGTATCAGGCCGCCGCGAGAGCACGCTATGACGGCACCGACCAAATTCACGGTGCTACTTGTCACAAGATTTTCCTCGCAGTCACTGACCCCGCCCTTGATTATCATCAGGCTCACGTCTGGATTAATACAACCACCAAACTGCTCGAAAAAGTAGCCCTCGTGGACAAAAAACAGACCAAAACGACCTATGAGTTCTCCAATATTGAGGTAAACAAAGGGTTGAACAACGAAATATTCAAATTCAAATCCTCTGACCATCCAGGCGTCGATATCTATGACGAGCGGATGAATTAGGAAGTTTGAATGAGCAAAAGCCCGCTATTCTATCGGAATAGCGGGCTTTTTTGTATCCTACCCCAGGATTTTCACCCCATTTCTAAGAAACTCAACCTACAAAGGAGATCCCAGTGCTTTGGCTATCAATCCCCTGGGCCATCTTCCTTTCCATGGATGAGGTAGTAAAGCATCTAGAATTTATGGGCACCAATTTGAGGGGAGAAACATTTCAGCTTGGCAGGCATTTTCAAGATTCGTAACTTGACCAAAAACGAATCGCCATGACTCGCCTCCTTGCCCGTTTTCTCCTGATTTTGATTGGATTGAGCTCCTAGTGTTTTGCCCAATTAGGGCCAACCATTTGGGACGAAGCCAAAAAAGAATTCGCCAAACATGCTAGCTACAAGGTTGAATTCTCCTTCGACAGGTCTAGCCCCATGACCCGCAGCGCGCCTGCCAAAGGAAGTATGACCTATAGTGAAGGAAAATTCAAGCTTACTTTGCCAGACCTCAGCTGGTATTTCAATGGGGACACCCTGTGGGAGCAAGTGGATGGCAGATATAATGTCGAAATCCGACTCGGGCTTGATCCCAAAGCCCTCTCGCCCTCCGAAATGCTGGAAGTATTGAATCGGCAGCCAGCCTCCGTGAAGCATTATGGCATCATGGATCACAATGGAGAGATGTGCGATCGCCTCAAAATCGATTTTTCAGGAAAATCACTCCCCTATGAGACCGTATTTCTGTGGGTCAATACGAAGCGGCAAATCGTAAAAGTGCTGTTTATGGATCAGCATCAGGTGGCTACCACCATCGTGCTCCATAGCATCAAGCCGATCCCAACTCCCAATCCTTTGACTTTCTCCTTTCGATGATCCCGTAACGCAAAGAGGGGACGCAAATTTTCCGTAAAAGGGTAAGCCTGGCTTCGCTGGCAAATGGTATATTCACAGAGTGAAAATCATCATTCTCTGCATTAGTCTCGCGTGTCTTGTGCTTTCTTGTGACCAACAAAGTCAAGGGAGCCGCCTATCCCCGCCCGCCACACTCACTGCCTTGAGTCATCGACTTGAGGCTGCGCCTCATCCACCCCTGAGCAAAGAGGCACTCGGAGCATGGTTGGCTACCTGTCAACTCGAAGGATTTAGCATCAAAGAAAATAATACGTCGGAATTCATGATTAACGGTCAGCCGGTGACAGAAGGCAAACTCGTGGGCGTAAATAAAGACGGCTATGTGGCCATGGTGATCACCGATTATGCGGCAGATAGCAGTGCTTTTTTGAATCTATACAGGCGCTATCTCTGGGAAAGCCCGGCAGAACCAAGCCCTGGCTTGGACTGGGTAAAAGAGTATGGCGGTTTTGCGTGGATTTGGAAAGAGGACGGGAGCGATATTCAATATCTGGAAGCAGGAATCCTTGACAGGTTTCACCTGAGGGTGAGAAGCAACCTTCCTGATTCTGATTCGTTGCTGCAAGAGGTAGCAGCTAGTCACAGGTGGCAAAGTATTCATCGATAAAAGAAGGCCTAACTCAGAATATTCCTGCAACAAGGCTAAAATCTTACACCCTCGGGAGCATTCTTTAAGGCGCCAATTTTCCATCATTGCAAAAAATAAATACCTTTACTGTCGGAATAATTTCAAATCTAATACCAATATGGCCTCATCAGTCCCTACCTCAGAACTTTCTTTGTCTGGCATGAATTTCCAACTGAGCGAAGAGCATCTCATGATTCGCGATATGGCTCGCGAATTTGCAGAAACTGAGCTGAAGCCAGGCGTTATTGACCGTGACGAGAAGCAGTATTTTCCCAAAGAACTCTTGCAGCGCATGGGAGAGCTTGGCTTTTTGGGGATGATGGTGAGCGAAGAATATGGAGGAGGAGGGATGGATACTGTCGCGTATGTGCTCGCGATGGAAGAAATTTCCAAATGGGATGCCTCCGCTTCGGTGATCATGTCAGTAAATAATTCTCTCGTTTGCTGGGGAGTAGAAAAATACGGAAATGAGGAACAGAAGAGAAAATACCTCCCAAAACTCTGCTCTGGAGAAACCATCGGCGCTTTCTGCCTCTCTGAGCCAGAAGCAGGCAGCGATGCTACCCGCCAAAAAACGATAGCCGAAGATCGCGGAGATCACTATGTGCTCAACGGCACCAAAAACTGGATCACCAACGGTGGCATAGCCGGAGTGTATCTCGTGATGGCCCAGACTGATGTAGAAAAAGCCCACAAAGGCATCAATTGCCTCATCGTGGAGCGAAACTCACCTGGCTTCGAAATCGGCCCCAAAGAGCAGAAAATGGGGATCAGAGGTTCTGACACACACTCACTCAATTTCAACGACGTGATCGTGCCAAAAGAAAACCGGATCGGCGAAGACGGCTTCGGATTTAAATTTGCCATGAGCACCCTCAACGGTGGCCGCATCGGGATCGCATCGCAGGCCCTTGGCATTGCCTCAGGTGCACTTAACCTTGCACTTGAATACGCCAAAATCCGGAAGGCATTTGGCACCGAAATCATGAACCATCAAGCCATCCAGTTTAAATTGGCTGATATGGCCACAGAAATAGAAGCCTCACGATGGCTCATCATGAAGGCTGCGAGGGAAAAAGACATGGGCATAGACTATGTGCAATCCGCTGCCATGGCTAAGCTCTACGCTTCCAAAACTGCGATGAAATGTGCCGACGAAGCCATACAGGTCCATGGCGGCAATGGTTACGTAAAAGAATATCACGTGGAGCGCTTTCTCCGCGATGCCAAGATCACGGAGATCTACGAAGGAACTTCTGAGATCCAGCGCATTGTGATTGCGAGAAGCATCATCAAGGGATAGGGTTCCTCTCTTTTGAGTTTGACAGAACATGAGCCATCCCGAGAAATCGGAATGGCTCATTTTTTGAGATGGCCCCTTGTTCATCGGAGGGCCCTGTCGGGAAAGAACCACCCAAATCACACCGCAACATGTTTGTTGACCCAAACACGCGGATAGTTTTGAGCTCGATTATTTCTACGACTGTGTGTTTTATTTTTTTTGTAGTTTTCCCAAAATACGCAATGATATGCGCCAACGGAATTTTGTGACTATTTCTACACACCTCTACCCACACGATGCCGATTTGGCAGTGCTCAAGGCGAGGATAGAGGCGGAGGGTATTCCTTATTTCCTTCAAGACCAACACTATGTGGCCATTGCGCCGCTGGAATCGCTGGCTATTGGCGGCGTGAAACTCAGAATTTTTCCAGAAAGTGAGGGAAAAGTTCGGGAGATTATGACGGAAATGAGAACTACCCCCCTGGCGCTCGCCGAAGAGATAGACCCCGAAGAAGCAGCCTGGATGGCGGAGAGATTACATAAGGAGCGAAACTACCGGGCTAGGTTTAACAAATGGGCGCCTGTCATTGGAGCGGCCCTCCTGATCTTGTCCATGCTGGGCATTCTCTTCAAAGAGCTCTTTACAACTCGTTCATATTCCCACAATCAGTCATTCTCAAGCCAATCTCTTCCATGAGACTCACCGGATTTTCGCCGATGCTCGAAACAAAAAACCTGAGCAAATCCATCCAATGGTATCAGGAAATATTAGGCTTCGAACTTCAGGATCATTTGCCAGACCTTGGCTGGGCCAGCCTCGTCAAAGATGATGTCAGAATTATGCTCATGACAAGGGTCACTCAGAGAAAACACTCTGACCCGGTTCTCACGGGTTCCTTTTACTTCTACACAAGCGAGGTGGATGCCTGGTGGGAGGCATTAAAAGGAAAGGTCCCGGTGGAATATCCACTCGAGACCTATTCTTATGGGATGCGAGAGTTTGCCATTCGTGATATCAATGGCTATCTCCTGCAATTTGGCACCTATGCTGTCGAATAACCCTTACTGAAGGGACAGAACCCGGCGATCTGACTTGCCGTTCCACTTCACTTCCAGCAAGTAATACCCCGATGACAATCCAGGTAATTGTAACAAATTCCGGGATCCGATCTGCATGTCTTTGTCAACACTGTAGAGTTCTCTTCCGGTGATGTCAAGCAAGCTGATCTTAGCAGGTGTGCTCTCACTTTCCCACATCAATTCCAAGGCCTGATCTCCATCGAGGTGCCTTACCGTGAATGCCCTTGTCACGTCCACCATGACTGATACCTGATCGCTGTATGCGATACTGCCGTCGATGTCGTGCATCACGAGGCGATATACATTTTGCCCAGACACGGGGCGGTGGTCCCAGCTTGTGTAAAAAGGCATGCCACGGCCTGCTACTTGCGAAATAGCCTGGAATTCGGGGTTGATCCCCGTCTTTCTCTGCACCTCATAGTGAGAAAAATTCTCCTCAGAAGCAGCTTCCCACTTGATTTTCACAGACTCCCCCAGCAAGGTAGCATCGAAGCTACTGAGCGTAACGGGGAAGGTCACGGGCGCAAAATTCAAGGAAACGAACTGTACTTCTGCGGTAGAAAGTGCCGAGGCATTATGACTGGTGAATGCAATTCCCGCGTAGATGGTATCGCTCATGGCAAAGGTCTGGGGATTGTTTCCTCCATTGATCACCATCCAGGTCACTCCATCTTCGGAGTGATAGGCGGTGAAGGTATTACCAACGCGCACGAGCTTCATCCATTGTGGAGGATAGAAACCCTTGTTTTCAACTTTGCTAGTGCTTTCACCGGGATTTTTACGATACTGGAGTGCAATCGCATTTTCTGGATTGATAGCCAGAAAGGCGTTGCGGGAGTCCTTGGCAAGGGTCTCACGAAACATGATGCCGATCTTGGTATCGTTGTCTTGCTGGGTGAGCCAATTGAGCTTCATGATCATTTCACCGTCTCCGCTTACAGGCGTAGCGAGGAAGTGCCCTTCATCGTCTTTACTCCAGATATTCTTTCCCGCCGCCGTCATTCGATAGGTATTTCCTGTGACACAGGCGCTGCCAGTAAGGGATGGCGTGCCGAGGCTGGTCTCGATCCAGTTGGTTGGAACCACACAAGCTGGAATCGCTTCACACGTGAGCATGACCTGGCTGCTATTGTTTGTGCCGTTATGCGACACGGTAAATATACTGGTAAATGGCCCTACGCTGTCTGGGGTGAATGTCATGGAGAGGCTTGTCTCAGCATTGGGGGCAAGCACAGCAGGAAGCGTAGAAGAGAGGGCAAAATTGCCTGTATTCGAATGAGAAGAGGATGCGAGATTCACAGCTGTGGCACCCGGTGTGAGGAGATCCACAGGGAAAGTAAAGCTGGAGCCCAACTCAATTCCGTCACAAATATCAGGCTGATTGAGCAGGACGATTCCGTCTGGTGAGGGTCCAACAGTGAGCCTCACGACAAGGGTGTCTGGCTGATAGGTCACAGTGAGCGATGGATTCACGACATCTGAGCTACTTCCCTGGAGGATCACCTTGGCATAGTGAACGCCAGAAGGCAGCCCGGTGCTATTGACAGAAAGAGGTACTCGCTTGCCGGCAATATCGAGAGATACGCTATCTGGTGTGGTGAGCCAGGGAGCCGGAGCTTCCAGCGCGATATCAGCCTTGATGGTAGCAGTTTTTGCCCATGAAAATACCTTTTGTTCGGCACTGAGTCCCTGATAGGTCCAAAAATCAACCGTGTCCCGATTCCAACCCAGTTCATAGACAGGCGTGCGCGTGATGGTTTTATACTTGGTATAAGCCTT
>JANQTF010000008.1 GCA_030731845.1 Bacteroidia bacterium
CAGCCGGGGAAGAGGAAAAGGATGAAAAGGAATAAGGGAATGAGGGAATAGGGGGGAATGGCTGGCTTGTTACGCACTGCAAAGAAGCAGCGTTGGAGCGGATTCTGATTCTGATTTGCCATCATGATTGCTGGTTTATGGTTGTAGGATGTGCATTGGCCTCCTCGTGGAGGGCCGTATTTTCCGACCTGCGAAACTCGGGCATCACTTCTTGTGGAAAGGAGGATGCCTTAGCTTATTCAAGCCGAAAAAAACAAGAATTCAACGACAGATGAAGAAACCTAAATATGTTAGGTGGAGACTAACCTTTTTAATCAGGAGAGTATTCGGTATATACAATATGCCAGATCGGCGGGAAAGATGCAAGAACGATTTTCGGCTTTTGTCAAAAAATATTTGTTATGTAGCCTCTCCCTCAATCAGTCCGGGATCTGATCATTTTTTTGTGTGGCGGGGACCTTATGCCTGCGTTTGTCTGTTTAAACGCTGACAGGGTTCCAACCCCCTATCAGTGTTTTCTCTGGATCGGCTTCGCCTCCTGTCTGGCTTTTCGCTTCCCATCCATTTTGGGTCGTAAACGCAGGTCTTGCGCCCGCGATAATGGCTTTTTTTCTTTTGTCTGACCCTTCGCTTGTTGAGCGAAGCGAAATCCCGAGAATCGGGAACTTCTGACCCCACATCAAAGCTCCATGATTTCGATGTTGCGAAACTCAACGGGGTGACTCTCGCTTTGGAGATAGATCCAGCCGCGGCTCAGCAGGGTGCCTTCCGGTGCTGTGTCGGGCGATATAGGACTCACAGCACCGCCACCGATTTGTGGCTTGTAGTAGGTCATCACCGTGTCTCCCTCTACGATGTGGCGAATGAGGGAATCGGCAAAGACTTCCACCATGACATTCACCCATTGATCACCGCGATAGGTTTTGGAGCTGGAGTTCATACAATGATCCATCATGACGCTGTCTCCCATCACCACGTGGGTGCCGGGTGTGCACAGGTTGGCTGTGGAGCGTTCGCCTTCTTCGGGGCCACCGAGGAGCTGCACTTCTATGCAAAGGGGAAAATCCTGACCGAGCGCCATGGTTTGGGGGTCTTGTCCATGCACCATGATGCCGCTGTTGCGCCAGGCCCAGGCCGGACCGCCGGTCGATTGCTCGCCTGTAAATCTATATTGCATCCGAAATCGGTAGCTGGAAAAGGGTTGGTCAAAGGCCAGATGCCCAAATCTGTTGTTGAAGGTGTCGTAGCCTTCATACCCTGTCTGAATGACACCATCGGCCACGCGAAAGGTATTGGCAAAATTGTCGCCAAGGGCATAGCCATTGATTTTGGGGGTCCAGCCTTGCAGGGTTTTTCCATCGAAGAGGGAGCGCCATTCAGGCTCGGGATTGGCCTCGGCCTGAGAAGATTTGGGCTCGCAGCCACACAAGGTCATGGCAAGGAGAATCGAGGCGATGAATGGAATGAGTTTCATATCAAATGGAGTAGAGTAGGTATCAAGGACATGTTGACGAAAAGATTTACAGCCTCACAGAAATGTCTGGATCAACGCATGGAGCTCAGGCACGGTGTGAGAAAATGCTGAAATACTCTGGAGATGCTCCTGATTTTGCTCAGGTGTCTGGGGCTGAGAAAGCAGGGAAGCTACACATGCGACTCGAATTTTCCGGCCTGCTTCTACCGGTTTTCGGAGAGATGCGGTGGCAAGGCGCTGAAAAGCGGGTATCTTGAGTGATTCATCGTCCCGAGAATGTTTCACATAGTCCCACACCGTGACACCAAACACTTGCCTGATCTCGCTCAAGGGGATGCTGTTTTCATCAAAAGGGTGAAGCATGGCTGCTATGATGAGTTGCTGATCCTCTTCTTTGCAGACCCTCACGAGCAGAGATGCGGCCTGCACCCCGATGGAGAGGAGGGGTCTTCCGGCCTGATTTCGTTGATCATAGGCGCGGTCTGAAATGAATCTGGTAGCTTCGAGAATGTTGGCCATTGCTTGCATAAGTCGAAGCTACGAATTTCTGAGAGGGATTTTCTTAGCTTTGAACTGCTGTTTACCCTACGGGTACAGCTTTTGTATATGTTTTCCTGCCCCCATTCGATCTCTGTTTATGAATTACGATCGCATCAACAACCTTGTAGGCTGGTCAGTATTTGCTGTGGCAATGCTGGTGTATTTACTCACTGTTGCGCCCACTGCCAGTTTTTGGGACTGTGGTGAATTTATTGCCTGCGCCAACGAGTTGGAAGTGACCCACCCGCCGGGCGCGCCTTTGTTTCTCCTGTTGGGGCGCATTATGTCCATGCTGGCCCTGGATGCCACGCAGGTGGCCTTCATGGTCAATTTGCTCTCCGTATCGGCTGGTGCTTTCACAGCCCTGTTCACCTTCTGGACAACCACCATGCTGGCCAAAAAAGGCGTGGAGGCTTTTGAATGGGAAGATTCCTCTAAGCTCCTCGCTGTCATGGGAGCCGGTGTGGTAGCAGGACTCACCTGTACTTTTGCCGATTCGATCTGGTTCAATGCGGTGGAGGCAGAAGTATATGCCATGAGCGGGTTTTTCACCGCCATCGTGGTATGGCTGATCTTCAAGTGGGAGGCCCGCGCCGATGAACCCGATCACCTCAAGTGGATCATTCTGATCGCCTACCTCATGGGGCTTTCTACCGGGGTGCACCTGCTCAATTTGCTCACCATTCCTGCCTTGGCACTGGTGTATTATTACCGCAAATTTTCCTTTTCATGGAAAGGCTTGTTCGCCACCCTCGGCATTTCTACCGTGGTACTTGCCGTGATTCAGTATGGCATTCTCCAATATTCCATCGGGCTCACACGAAATATAGAGCTCCTCTTCACCGGAACCGAAACCCGCGACGGCCTCGTCACAGGTGGATGGGGCTTCTCAACCGGCACAGGGGCTACCGTGCTCATGATCCTCGTGATTTCTGCCCTAGCTTCTCTGATCTGGTTCAGCCAGGTGAAGAGAAAAGTGGTCCTCAACACAGTCCTGCTGGCCTTCACGGTCATCCTCATTGGTGCTTCCAGCTATTCTCTGATATACATTCGTTCCAATGCCGATCCAGCCATCGACATGAACAACCCCGAGAACGTATTCACCTTTCTCTCCTACATGAGACGGGAGCAGTATGGCGACAGGCCGCTGGTTTATGGCCCCATGTACAATTCTGAAGTGAAGCGTGATGGCAATGGCTATGCCGTGCGGGAAGAGGAAGGCATGAAATACATCGTGATGGATGGAAGAGAACGCTATGTGGAGGATGTCGAGGAATATACCTACAAATATGAGGATCAGGTCCTCTTCCCCAGAATGTATGAGCCGGGTCGCTACAATACCGGTCCCTATGGCTACATCAATTATGTAGAAGACAAGGGTGCCGACAAGCAGGACCCACGCGACGACAAGCCCACCCGCTGGGAAGATCTCAGCTTCTTCTTAGACTATCAGCTGGGTCACATGTATTTCCGATACTTCTTCTGGAACTTCGTGGGCCGCGAAAGTGATATCCAGGATGACCGCTGGGAATCGGGGCTGGAACCCAATGACCCTTCCCGATATACAAGCGACAGACGAGACAACAAAGGGAAGAATCATTATTTCTTTTTGCCTTTGTTTCTCGGTATCCTCGGTCTCGTATGGCAGGTAAATGTGAAAAAAAAGGATGCTACCATCATTGCCCTTTTGTTTTTCTTTACCGGAATAGCCATTGTGCTCTACCTCAACCAATATCCGGGACAGCCGCGTGAACGCGACTATTCCTACGCTGGGTCTTTCCAGACCTTTAGCATTTGGGTCGGGCTGGGGGTGCTATTCCTCGCCGATGTATTGAGAAGATTCCTGAAAGAAAAAAGCGCCTGGGCTGCCATTGCATTTGCCATGATCGCTCCTTTGCTCATGGCCTACCAAAACTGGGACGACCACACGCGCAGCGGTCGATGGGTCGATATCGAATTTGCCAAAAACCTCCTCGACTCTTGCGCGCCCAATGCCATCCTCTTCACCGGTGGCGACAACGATACCTTCCCCCTCTGGTATGTGCAAGAGGTGGAAGGATACCGCACAGATGTGCGCGTGGTGAACCTTGAGCTCCTCATTTCAGACTGGTACATCGACCAGATGAAAGTGAAGAAAAACGACTCAGAGGCCCTGCCCATTTCTATGCAACAAGCGGATTACCTCGGCGACCAAAGCATGGTCATCTACAACTATGGCAATCAGCGCATCACCTTGCCGGTGGACAAGGCCGCCTGCCTCGCAAGTGGTATGCTCTCCGAAGACGAGGCCAGCATGGTTGAGGAGCAAATGGTCTGGGACTTCACAGCAAGGCCCGGGGGCTACATTCTCCGAAAAGACTCTGTGATCATCGACATCATTCGCAATGTGGCCGCCGATGGGTGGAAACGCCCCGTGTATTTTGGCAACACCATGGCCCAGGACAACTACGCCAGCCTCACGCCATTCTTCCGCAATGAGGGCCTAGCTTATCGCGTTATTCCCCTTCGCCGCTCCGAGGAAACCATTAACGATCAATTCTATGGCACCATCCGCCCCGATTTGCTAGAGAAAAATCTCATGGAAAAATTCAAGTTTCAAGGACTTGATGACCCCTCCGTCAATATTGATCAGCACATTCGCAATGTGATCGTATCCAACTACCGCAACGGGTTCTTCCGCCTTGCCAGCGCCTACGCCGACGAATATGCCTGGCGCGATTCGCTCCAACAGTTCTTGCAACTTCAGGTCGATTCTGCAGAAATCCCCACCGAAAACCTCATGACCAGAATCACGACCCTCCGCCGCGAGATGCAGGGGCTCAGAGACAAAGCTGTTCATGCTCTGGCTGTAAGCGAAGAGAAAATTCCTCACTCGGTCATTCCACAAGACAATCTCTACCTCTTGCTCCGTCAGGCCGGTGTACTGGAGCAGGTAGGGGCAAAGAAAGAGGTCACCGAGATGTACAAAATCCTGGAGGTAGAAGCCATTGATCAAATGAGAGATGTCACTCAATCAGGAGGAGAGATCGGACAGCGATCCCTGCCCTTGCAGGCGGCGCTGTTTAGCCTGCAGTTTTATCTGGAAATCGGGGATGAAGCCGCCTTCGAGCAATTGGCAGCTCAGGTAGATGAGATCATGGGCATTCCCATCAGTCAGCAATTCAGAGAACAATTTGGCGATGAATAGCAGATAGCTGGAAATCCCTCCGGGGTTCCTACCTTTGTGCTTCGAATTTTAGATCAGGAACAAGCATCCTACTTATGAGCGAATTTCTCATTTACGGCTTTCATTCAGTCAAAGAGGCGATCGAGGCAGGTCGCGCACTCGAAAAGATCATGATCCGCCAGGACATGTCGCCCGATCGGGCCATGGAGTTGCGCCGCCTTGCCCAGGAGATCGATGTGCCCCTGCAAATGGTGCCGGAGATCAAGCTCAACAAGGTGACCAAAAACGGCAACCACCAGGGCGTAGTAGCCGTGATGCCCGTGATGCCTTATCAGCCCCTCGAAGAGACCCTGCTGCGCATTCAGGACACTGGCGAAACGCCCCTCCTCCTCATGCTCGACGGTGTCACCGATGTGCGAAATTTTGGGGCCATTGCCCGCAGTGCCGAGTGCCTCGGCGTGCATGCCATTATTGTGCCCACACAAGGCTCGGCCAGCATGAGCGCCGACGCTGTCAAAGTATCTGCCGGAGCCCTGAGCCACATCACTGTGTGCCGGGTCAAAGACCTCGTGGATGCCACCTTGCTCCTGCAAGCCTATGGCATCAAAACCTATGGCCTCAACGAAAAAGCCAATGCTACCCTCTGGCAAACTGACCTCACGGAGGCCGCTTGCCTCGTGATGGGTTCAGAAGAAAACGGGATCTCGCCACGCCTGATCCGCCGCGTTGATGAATTGGTGCAAATCCCCCTCAGGGGTAAAGTCGGTTCGCTCAACGTGTCGGTAGCCGCTGGCATTGCCCTCGCTGAGGTGGAGCGGCAGCGCATGACTGCGTCCTAGCAAATTGTCCAACCCGGCACAATGAAAAATGATCAGTTTCCTCTTACTTGGCTTAACATGTAAGAGGAAAGTGTATTTTTGTGTGAAGGAACAATTGGCATGGCTGGTTTTACAGAAAGATACATCAACCCATTCACAGATTTTGGGTTTAAGAAGTTGTTTGGCGAAGAACCAAACAAAGACCTCCTGTTGGATTTTCTGAACGAACTACTGAAGGAGGAACAAGGTGAAATCAAACAAATCACCTATATCAAAAATGAGCAACTGGGAAGTTCTGATTTAGATCGGAAGGCCATTTTTGATATTTACTGTGAGAATGAAAAGGGAGAAAAATTCATTGTAGAATTGCAGAAGGCAAAGCAGAATTTTTTCAAAGACAGAACGCTATTTTATGCCACCTTCCCGATTAGAGAGCAAGCCAAAAGAGCAGATTGGGATTACCAATTAAAAGCGGTTTACACCGTAGCGATTCTAGATTTTGTATTTGATGAAGATCGGAATGATGTTGGAAAATATAGATATGATGTGAAGCTGACAGATATAGAAACCTGCCAGGTTTTCTATGACAAGCTCACATTCATTTACCTGGAAATGCCTAAGTTTAACAAGCCAATTGAGGAATTATCTACCCGATTTGAAAAATGGCTTTATATAATTGGAAACCTCCACAAACTGGACAGGATGCCAGAAAAGTTGACAGAGAAGATTTTTGAAAAGCTATTTGACGTGGCTGAGATCGCTAATTTTACCCCTGACCAGCTCATTTCCTACGAAGACAGCCTCAAGTACTATCGAGATATGAAAAATTCTCTTGATACGGCCTTCGAAGAAGGAATGGTGAAGCGGGAGACAGAAATCGTGCTGCTCATGCACCGCAAAGGGCAATCTCCAACGCAAATATCTGAACTTACTGGCATAGCTCTGGCAGAAGTGGTGGCCATGATCCAGACTCAATCTTGATATCCCCTTTACTGGGCGTCTTTTCAATGTGATCAGACTTGGTAACCCAAAATATTGGAGTGCCCACTAGCATCCTATTCATCCTCCTGCCTTCTTCAGCTCCTCAAGCGCCTCCTTTTCGGCTTTCTTCAGCGTTTTGACCACCATGTCATAGGAGTGAAGGATCAGCTTGTCGATCAAGTCTTCGCGAAGGTTGTCGATGAGGGAGACTGAATTCCAGTGAACTTTGTTCATGTGCCAGCCGGGCGTGATCCGCTCGGGATATTGCTCCCGCAGCTCGACGGCGTATTCCGGATCGCATTTGAGGTTGACATACTTGGTGTCCTCCAGCGAAACCAGCGCAAACATTTTTCCCATCACCTTGAGCACCAAGGTATCGGGACCAAAGGGAAGACCTTCTGAGGTTCCGGGCAAAGAGAGACAGCGCTCGCGAAGCGTTTCGATATTCATACCGGAAAATAAGAAAAAGTGCGCGAAAATCAGATCTGCACCGGAAGGTTGGCTGCAGGTGCCGTGGCTACATAATTCGTGCGAATGAGCACCTGCCCCACACGGGGATCTGTGAGATCATGAATCGGCAACCGATAGTCCTCCACAGGCGTGGACTCGAGAAACAAGGTCCGATTGATTTCTATCTGCAAGTCCTGCGACTCAGGTAGGAGCCTGTCGCGAGTGAAAATGTGCTCGCGATAGCGGATTTTGAGGGTGATGAAGGCTTCTTCGATTTTTTCCTCCGGAATGAGGAGTACAAAATTGCCGTTGAGATCGGTTTGCTTGTGAGCTAGCACGAGGTCTGCACATTGCACCATGATAGAGGCATTGCTGATCGCCCTTCCAGAGTTGGATTCTAGCAGTTGGCCAGTGAGACGCACGAGGCTTCCTAGCCTCTCTATGTCTATCTCGATCCTACTTGCGGCAATGGCAGTTGGGGTTCCGGTTTCGGGAATGCCAAAAAATAACAAGAATGCCAGGGTATAGGATAGTTGTTGTCGCATAGGAAAGGATTGATGCAAACCAAAGACCAGCCCAGTCGGGCAAGGTTGTAATCACTGTCGTGATGATACCAGCTTTTCTGCCAAAGGTTACAGGTAATACGTTCCATAGCCCTGAATTGCTCAGTCTGAGATATGTTTCCTATGTAATTTCGCAGGAATGGCAGGTTGGGCGGGGAAGAGGGTATATGGAAATAGGGGTATAAGGCGAGATTTCTTCTTCACACGGAGGTTCGGAGAGTTGGAGAAAGACGGAGAAGAAGAGGTT
>JANQTF010000009.1 GCA_030731845.1 Bacteroidia bacterium
AATGAGGGAAAGTCTTGACAGGATTGCTGGATTCCAGGATTTTCAGGATGAAGAGCGAGAAATTGTTGAGTGTGTGAGTTGGTGAATTTGTGAGTTGGTGAATGAGAGAAGAAAGAGTTCACCACGGAGGCAATGAGGGCACAGAGAAGCACGGAGAAAGAAATGCTTGAATGGTTGAGTTGTTGAAGTGTGAATGAGGGAAAGTCTTGACAGGATTGCTGGATTCCAGGATTTTCAGGATGAAGAGAGGGGAATTGCCTTATACCCATATTTCCCATATACCTTCCCCAGCCTCTTCTTCTTTCTCCAACTCTCCGTGTGAAGAAGAAAGTGTTGATGTGGTGAGGTGTTGATTGGGCGATGACTTCTCGCATACAGAAAGACCTGTCAGGTTCGGGAAAACCTGACAGGTCGTGGAGGCGCAGTTGCGCTCTTGTCTCGCCTCTCAATATCTCGCTGCCAGATAGTCTCTCTTGTCTGACTTCTGACCTGTTGAGCGAAGCGAAATCCCGAGAATCGGGAACCGTCTGACTTCTCAATCACCCCAACTCGGAGAGATCCATCAGGTGGCGCTCATCTGCATTGATGCCGCCCATGTGGAAGAGGCCGCCGTCGGCTTCGGCGATTTTCTTGGCCAGGCTGCGAAGGCTTTCCTTCAAGATCCCAGCGTGATCTTCAGGCAGTTGCTTGATCGCAGCGCCAACTTCACGCAGGGAATTGCTCATCGCCTGCACACCTGTCTCAGGAGACCAGGCCGCCATCAATTCCTCGAGGTTGTCGCCAAACTGCTCACTGACTTCTTCATAATATCCTTGAAGGAAAGGATCAGAAGTGAAGGTGCGGTAGTTCACCAACTTTCTGGCCTGGAGTTCCTCCTTTTTGTCGATTTCCTGGTCTGCGCCTGCAATCAGGACAGTCACTATGGCAGGAGCTTTGAAAATCAGGGTTTGATCTTCGTCAGAAAGGGAGTTGATCGAGGAAAGAATAGATGACATGAATTGGTCTTTTATTTGGCGCAAAATTAACAGAAAATCTGAAGAAACCCCCTCAAAAAGCGAAGCTGAATAATTGTGCTCCAGCATATTTGGGGCGAAAAATGATTTGGTCAAGCCATCTACTCTCTCAACAGAGGCATCGTGAGGCAATGCGGCCCGCCATTATCCGTACGGATTTCGTTGGAGGACATCAGCTCGAGGTGCGCATCTGGCGAGAGAGATTTTATTTTGTCTTCGAGTGCCTGCACCGTTCTGGTGTTGCGGTGATAGGTCACGGCGCGAAACGGCTTGACTGTAAAGATGTTGCCAGCCATGTTGTGCTGATCAAAAAGTGCCACCTTGAGGTGTTCATAGGGGCTCACATAGTTTTCCATCGGCCCACCGATCCAGGTGATGTTGTTGAGATCAAGCAGGCCGTCTTGCACAAGTTGATCAATGAAGTAGCGCGAAGGCTGTGGCAAACGGGTCACATGGCCAACTTTTTTGATGTAGTCACGGTCATAGACTTCCACTTTGCCCGCATGATCAAATACGCCCCTGCTCGGGATATGGCTCAGGTCGGTTTGGTTTCCTCCCATGCTTTTGCGCAAATAGCCTACAAAGCGCTGGAGCACCCGCGAGGCACTTTCTTCCACAATCGGATCTGGATAGCCGAAAATATAGGGCATTGCAATGGCAGACTTGGGCCCCACCATGTTGAAGACCGTGTCGAGGTGAATGAATCCGTTGAGGTCGGGCACATTCACCAGATAGACCCGCTGTAGTTTTTGGGTCGTGTCGGCTTCGAATAATTTTTGTACGATCAGCTCAAAAGCGGCCCTTGTGGTGCGGTTGGAATAGAGAAAATCATGCTTCCCAACCCCGATGGCGATGGCTTCTTCGCTCAGAATAAGCACATTCCCTCCTTCCACGAGCACAGGTGTGTCGAGGCCACTCCAGGTTTCGTCCTCGTCAAGCTGCCGATGAAAATCCACCATGTCGAAGAAGATGGTGTCCTGATCAAACATCGGGTGATATTTGAAGACAGAGCGCACGAGCGTGGGCTCGGGTAGGCGACGTGGCGAGGCCATGGAGCAGATCATCACGCCGCAGGGCGTGGTAGCAGCAGAGTCCCTCACCCACATCATTTCACGCTTGGGCGGGATGATCACATTGGGCAGCCGCCCATTGTTGAGGCGCAGCTTCCGCGGATACCCGCAGATCAGGTCTTTGACCAGTTTTTTGCTCTCGTAGTTCTCCAGCCTGATGCCACGGGCCTGGAGATCGTCGATATATTTGTCAGAAATATTGTGAAGGGTGTCTTTGAGGATTTGCGCCCTGCGACGGCCGTCAGCATTCTCGAAAATTTCTTCGAGCAGGGTGCCCAATTCCAGCACATTCTCCGGCCCAATCTCAGCAGAAATGAAGGACTTTAAATCTTCGTGATCCCGCTGCAACTCGCTATATACCCTTGGCATGGTACCCATGAGATGGTGATCGCCCTCCCAGGGGATCAGTTGGTTGTGTTCTGGACCAGGTGTGTGCACAAGCACTTTTTTCAACGTGGCGTATTCCGAGGTAATGCAGGGTTTCATACAAGGAGATTGAGAAAAACAGGAAAAAATTGAAACGGCAATCTTAAGCTATGCGCCCGATTTTCCAAATCGGAGAGCTCAGGACCGGGCAGGCAGATCGCTGGGGTGAAATAATTCTGCCATCATGCAGCGCACAGATCCGCCGCCGCAGGTCTCGATGATGTCGAGCTCCACAGGAATGATCTCGTTGTGTCGCCGGATGGCTTCGAGCTGATCAGTCCGTAGCGACTCGTAGGCCCGCTGCGACATAACCGTGAAGGGCACACCCTGCTGATTATACACCTGGAGCATGTTTCCGGCAAAAGAATTTACCTGTGTCCGGGTAATCTCAACGAGCTCGTGATGGGTCTCTCGCAAGCGATTGGCTACGCGGGTCCTTTCTGCTTCGTAGGGAATGCAATCGAGGCAAATGACGACAAAAGTTGCCCCGAGAGCCATCATCACATTGGTGTGGTAGATGTCGATCCCGTCTTCGTCCACGGCATGAAAAAGCTGAGGTTCTACCTCGTAGGCTTCGCAAAATTGATGAAACAGCTCTGGATTCGTGCGGGGCGACACATTGGCGTAGGCGATCTGATTTACCCGATCGAAAATCATGCTACCCGTGCCTTCGAGGTATTTTCCTTCGGCCTCGGCAGGGGAAAGATCATGCACCGCCACCACAGGATAGAGACTGGCGAGCCAGTCCACAATGTCCTGGCGGCGCTCCAGCCTGCGGTTGGGGGCAAACATGGGGTAGAGGAAAATCTTGCCGTCTTCGTGGGTCGAGATCCAGTTATTGGGAAATACCGAATCGGGGGTGTAAGAAGACGCGAGGTCTTCGATCACGGTGATGCGAATCTCATGCTCCCGAAGCCGGGCCACCATGTCGTCGAATTCCTGTCGGGCCATGTCCCGGATTTCTTCGCGGCTATGCTCGCGGTCGCGCACCATAAAGGCATTGTTGCCTGCGGTCTGCTCATTGAAGCCAAAGGCCACAGGCCGGATCATCATGATGTGATCCGTGGTTTGGCGAAGATGGTCGCGGGAGACTAAATCTGTCTGGTTGATTTCCATGTGAGAATAAGGAATAGAAAATCCTGGCTCGGCCACCATGACCCGCGGATTCTAAGCCGAATGTTAGCAAAATGTGCCCACCTTTTTACCAGAAAAATATCTCAGGGCAAAAAAAATATAACCAAAGCATGAACCCCGAGACCGAAGAGGTGTACCTTGTGGTTGACTATTCTCCGGTAATATGCGCAAAGCCGACACGTATCTCCACATGACCGATGAGCAACTCATGTTGCAAACTGCCGCTGGCAAGGAGGCAGCATTTGCAGAGTTGTATCGTCGCCATGGCACCAGATTTCTGCGCTATTTCTATCGCTTACTCAATCGGGATGAGGTTCGGGCACAAGACCTGCTCCAGGATTGGTGCATCCGCGTGGTGAATAGCGCTCCTCGATTCGATGCCCAGCAAAAATTTCTCACCTGGGGCTACACCATTGCGGGCAATCTCGTGAAAAACGAATATCGCAGCCGTAGTGTGCGCAACATCATGACCGTGACCGATGAGCCCGGCAAATGGGGCGAGCCCATCGAAGAGCTCAAAGATGGAATTGATCGGGAGGCCTTTCGAAAAGCCGTGCAGGAAGAAGTCGAGAACAATCTCTCCGAAGCACACCGGGAGGTGTTTCTCCTTCGATTTCAGGAAGACCTGCCGCTCAAAGACATCGCAGCCATTGTGAATTGCTCGGAAGGCACCGTGAAATCCAGACTGTTTTATGCCCTCAAAAAACTCTCTCTAGCCCTGGCAGCTTTCCACCCTTGCCCCAAGCCCATTTCCTCAGATCTTTTGACCGAACAAAAATGAAGCATACGCAGCAACATTCCGACCTTCAGCAGCTCCTGTCCGACATTCACCTCCCCGATCTCGATGTGAAAGAGGAAGATCGGGATTGCCTGGCCTGCGGTCTGCACGAAGTGCAACGTTGGCAAGACGATGGCCCCGTCGCGCCTGCCCTATCGGCGGAGTTGCTTCGCAGGGTATCGGCCCACCAGAAAACATCCTGGCTCACCTACACCTACCGGATTGCCGCGGCATTTGCCATCTTGGTGCTCTTTGTGCAAGTAGCCAGACAAGGCGAAAACAGCAGCAGCAGCGATATCCAGGAAGCAGGCCACATCACCGTGGATTCTGCCCGCAACGACACCGCATTCCTGCTCAACGAAGATCCGTATGAAGACAGCGTCGTGTCTGTCTCCCTCATCGAAACTCCCCAACCACAAGCCGAGCAATCGTCAGGAGTTCCTGCCAAGCCTGCCTCCATTCTCCCCGCCTCCATGCACGGCGAGCAATGTGACTTTGTCGCCATGCCGGCCTATCGCCTCTCCCGACCCGCCTCCCGCAGGGACGGCGAGCTGCCAGACGCCTTAGAACCGTTTTTCCAAAACCTTGATGTGCGCATCAGTTCAGAATCGGGAACAGAAGAATTAAGCTGAAAAATCTGGAGCGTGCTGATCTGAGAATAGGGATGTCTGGGGTGAGTACATGAACATGACAGCGCAATTCCCTTATTTTGCCTGACACGTGTTCCTGCCTGATATGAAAAGAATCCTTGTAATCGGCTGTGGAGGTTCTGGCAAATCTACCTTTTCGAAAAAACTGCATTCGGTCACAGGTCTGCCCTTGGTGCATCTGGATCAGGAGTACTGGCTCCCCTACTGGGTGGAACCTTCGCCACAAGACTGGGAGGAGAAGGTGAAAAAATTAATTGCGGAGCCTTCCTGGATTCTCGACGGCAACTATGGTGGCACCATGGACCTTCGCATCGCGAGAGCTGATACGGTTGTGTACCTCAATTTTCCTTCGTGGAAAAGCCTTCTCAGGGTGCTGTGGCGAATGATTCGATCCTACGGGAAATCCCGACCTGATATGCCCGCAGGCTGCACCGAGCGATTTGATCGGAAGTTTCTGGCCTATGTGGCCGCTTACAACAAAACCCGGCATCCGGGGATCATGGCAAGGCTGGCCAAGGCTCCTGCAAGCACCACGGTTTATGTGTGGAAAAACGACCGGGAGATCCGGCAGTTTTTGGATCAGCTATCCGGGAGCAGGAAATGATGATGCTTTGGGAAAGGTTCTGTTTTGTAATTTTGGCGAGAAACAATCCGGCAACGCCTTCTGTTGAGAAAGTGCCACCCATTTCACATTGCCAAGACACGACTGATGAAGCGCTTTGTATTTCTGATCCTGATTTCTGTTGGAGCAGTAGCCTGCAGCTCCCAGTGGAAATCTTTGTATGATGCTGATGAGCCCCGGGAGGTGAATCGCATTGCAGAGAAGCCCAGTGTGGGCCAGGGAGATGCTGCGCGAGGCCTTGACTATCTCACCACCGGCGACTACGTGGGAAGCGGTTTCCCCTGGTCATTTGCCAGAAAAGACTCGGTCCGGATAGATACGGTGTTCATGCGGGAGGGGAAAAATGCCCTGATATCCTGGCAAAATATCGCCTTCACCGCGCCTAATGGCGAGACAGTTGTGAGCGGGAGTTGCTTCTCTTGCCATGCTTCCGCGCAGATGGGGCAGGTAACCCTGGGCCTCGGAGACAGCTACAGCGATTTCACTTCCCTCAAACCATGGCAAGCTCCCCTGTTTAAGCGAATCGTGAAGAAAAACGCCAGCGAAGCAGAGTGGGAAACCGCCGAAAACTATGTGAATTGGCTGGCCCATTCCTTTGCCTGGATCAGAACCGATCAGATTGGACTCAACTCTGCCTTCCGGCTGGAGGAGGCCTTCGCGGCACACCGCGATCCGGTCACCCTTGCCTACAGCAAGCAGGAAGTATTTCCCAACCAAGGCCCCAACGTGGCTTGTGATGTGCCGCCGCTGTGGAATGTAAAGAAGAAGAATGCCTTGTATTACAACGGCATGGGCCGCGGCGATTTCACCAAACTGCTCATGCAAGCAGGCATGATGGGCATCGCCGATACGGTAGCCGCTCGCGAGATTCAGCAAAGATTTGTGGATGTGGTGGCCTGGCTCGAAGCGCTCGAGCCGCCGGCTTATCCCGGCAAGATCGATGTAGCCCTGAGCCAGAAAGGGGAGCTCGTGTTTGAGGAAAACTGCCAGAAGTGTCATGGGAGCTATGGCGCATTTCCTGAATACCCCAACAAAATCATTCCGCTATGGAAAATACAGACTGATCCGGTGTACGCACAGTATTTCATGGAAGAGTCTGGTCTGCCTGCGTGGTTCAATAAGAGCTGGTTTGGGCAAACGGCGCCCGTGGCGCAACTCCTCCCCAGCAATGGTTACATCGCCCCTCCGCTTGATGGGGTCTGGGCCACAGCGCCCTATCTTCATAACGGCTCGGTGCCCAATATCGCTACCTTGCTCAACAGCAAGCTGCGTCCTGCCATCTGGACCCGCAGCGGCTCCACAGACAACTACGATTTGGAGCAGATTGGCTACCCCTATCAGGAAGGCAAAGAAAGAACATCACCTTACACCTACGATACCAGCAAGCCCGGCCAAAGTAATTCCGGTCATTATTTTGGGGATGAATTGACGGACGAGGACCGGATCGCTGTGCTGGAATACCTGAAAACGCTATAGGCTATTTGCTTGTTTTACAGGAAATTAGAGCGTAAGCTTTTATAATGAATTGTGACTTATCAAAAGCCCAGGCCAAAGCGGTCTGGGCTTTTTGGCGTTATGAGTGGATGCGAGGCTGATTATCCAGATGCAAGTATTTGCCCAAAAATGCACGGAAAAGGAGAAATTTACTACGTTAGTTGTACTGTTTGATCTCTAAAAAAAATAAACCTCATGAAGAAACTATCCGCCATGGTCTTGATTTTTGGACTTGCTGCAACCTGCCTTGCACAGTCCATTTCCCCAGCCGTTGTGTCAAGTGCCGGAGCCGAAGGGCAGGCCGGGGCTGTACAGGTTTCCTGGACAGTAGGAGAAAACAGTGTGAGTACCCTCACAAGTAGTACTGTCGTAATTACGGAAGGATTCCATCAGCCATTTTTGGCAGTGGAGAGCATCTCTTCCTATGACCTCTCGGCTGAGGTCAAAGTGTACCCCAATCCTACCCAGGCTAGTCTGTGGCTCGAAATCGAGCGCCAAGGTGCTAGTGTATTGGTCATCACTCTGATAGATGTGAGCGGAAAGCTCATTTCCAGTCAATCTTCTACCAGCCCCAGCGATCGGCTGGAGTTTGACCTCACAGGACTAGCCACAGGCGTTTACAGCCTTCATCTTGTGGACCCGGCGACACACGCATCGAGGTCATTTAGCGTGCAAAAAATTCAATAAGAAGGGATTCTCTTATTCTTTCCGTTCCATTCATAACCAAACCTAAATTATGACAAAGTACATTCTATCTATTATGCTTCTTTTCCTGAGCAGCTCTGTTTTTGCCCAGACACCCGAGGCCCTCAACTATCAAGGGGTAGCGAGAGATGGCAATGGCGCCCCCCTAACCAATCAGGCGATCGGACTTCAGTTTTCTATCCATGAAAGTAGCGCTACGGGAACGGTGGTGTATGAAGAAACCTTTACCGTTACTACCAGCGATTTGGGGCTTTTTGCTCTTCAACTTGGAACTGGAACAGTCGCAACCGGAGATTTCAGCGCGATCGATTGGGGGGCAAA
>JANQTF010000010.1:0-24389 GCA_030731845.1 Bacteroidia bacterium
GCTTCGCACAAGATCTCTGCGCAAAATCTGGAAGTTATTTTTCTCACCTTCCTTAGACTTGGTTGGGATTGTCATTGTGGAGGTTCTTAATTATTTCCAGGATCTCTTCTTTTTCGATCATGGAATTTTTGCTTGTCGTTCCTTCCATTTGACTGCTGAAATTTTCCTCGCCCACAATTTCTATGGATATCACACTATTTTCACTCAGTTTTTGATGGAAAATAGTCTTGACGGAGACGTTCTTTATGTCTTCGACTCCTGCCATTGTGAACTCCATCTGGGGAGGCGTGTTTATTTCCAGTGCATTCCGTTGGCGTAATTCACCTACCAAAACATGCTGCCTGGAGTTAAAACCGAACACTCCGATTTTTTCTTTGTCAATAGTGACCTTTAGCCCAATGTTATCCATTTTGTTGTGTTTTAGTCATGAGAAATTCAAAAAATATTCCAATGAGGTAGAAAAAAGATGTTTCATAAGCTCCATCCTCATCACGAAGGAGCAAAAGGATTTCATGACTTTAGTTTTAAATGCTGACTGAAAATTTTTCTCTTGTAATAATAACTATCTTCCTCAAATCCATAGAGGTGGTTCGAATTTGATCATAAGTTAACATTCGGTTTATGATAGGTGTTTGGAAGCGCAAAATTCCATCCCTTTAAGTTTTTCCTTTAACGAAGAGATGGCGTAAGGCGGTTTTTACACCATAACGATCCTGACTAGCATTGGTTTTCATAGAAATCCTGAGTACCGGAAAAAAAAGGGTAGGTTGGAAAAAAGGGGTTAATCTGAGGTTCCAACACCGATAAATTATTCTTAGCTCCACCCACCTATAGAAGATACAAGAAAATCGCTACTGGACCAATTTTGGTTCTTTGATCTGCATTTGAGTCGCCTGAAGTGATGGTGCAGCATCGTTCTGGATCTGATCCAGACACGGCGGGTTACGCTCAATGAGTTAGCGCTGTGTGGATATCATTTCTCGGCTCCCAGGTACAGCGGGCAGTATCCCGCTCAATGCCGTCACGATCCTGATCGGTGCACCCGTGGTGATTACCGTGCTCCTTCGGCGCAGCCGATATCAGGGGATGTGGTAATGGGCCGCCACTCCTGCGAAAATAAAAGCCGCTTGTTTCCTCAGTTTCTGCAAATCCTCAGCATTATCTTTTGCTTTTAACGCTAAAATCACTGCCTGTTGGTCCCGATTTAGCGATTTTCGCAAATAAATCTTGAGGAGTCCTGTCTCTTTTGCAGAAAATGCGAAATTCTGGGAACCCCTATGCAGAAATCCAGAAGGTTCTGCTGCCGACTCCCTCTAGCTTGTGATTCGAAGTCGTGAATATCGCTTCACGATCAGTAGCCATGCTCTCGCATTCTGCTCTTTGAGCGAAGAGAGTGAGGCATTTGTTTTTCCCAATTAACAAGCTTATGAAAGTTCAAACCAAGCCTTCTCCAACAAAAAAGGACGTTCGGGTTCATTACAAAGGCGGGAACAAGTCGTTGTTTTCGGCGGTTCTGCGGGATCGAGTAAACGACTATTTCTCCACGCGTAGCAAATACGCTGACTGGCGCATGGTCACCAAAATGGTGATCGTCACGATGATCCTTGTGGGCACCTACGTGGCGATTATCTCTGGCCAATTTTCTCACATGGCCATGTTGGGGCTAGCGATGTTTTACGGCCTCATGGTTCCGGTATTTTTGTTCAATGTAGGTCATGACGCTTCGCATGGTGCATTTTCCTCCAATAAAAAGGTCAATGAATGTCTCAATTACTCCTGGAATCTCATGGGCACGTCAAGCTACCTTTGGACGCTGAAGCACAATGTTTCTCATCATGCCTACACCAATGTAGCCGGTGGAGATGTGGACATTGACCAGGGCTTTTTCTTTCGGTTTCATCCTTTCACTCCCCGCAAAAAGCACCATCGCTATCAGCATCTCTATGCGCCGCTTTTGTATGGAATCTGGAGCCTATACTTCCAGTTTTTCAGAGAATTTGAACTCATGACCCTCAAAAAAATCGGAAACCGCAGCTTTAGCGGGCATCCGCGGAGGGAGTGGATCATTCTCATTGTCACGAAACTTGTCTATGTGGGCTATGCCCTGATGATCCCTTTTTTGGTGCTTGATCTGCTGTGGTGGGAGTTGCTGATTGGCTTTGTAGCGATGCATTTGGTCGCTGGGAATTTCACCATTTTCTCGCTTGTGTCTGCTCACATCAACTTTGGGACGCATTTTCATGAGCCCGACGAAGATGGCGCCATCGACGGCAATTGGTCCGAGCACCAACTCGAGTCCACCATCGACTTTGCCTCCAACAACCGATTTCTCAGCGGGATGCTTGGCGGGCTCAATCTCCACGTTTGTCATCATTTGCTGCCGCAGATCTGCCACATTCACTACTTCGACCTCACCAAGATCATTCGTGAGACCGCCCAGGAATTTGATCTGGATTATAAAAACGTGTCATACTGGCGCATCATCAAGGGGCACCTGGCATTTCTCAAGATGCTCGGGCGGGAAGATGGGCAGTTGGAGGGGAAGGGAATAGGGTTGGGGAAGGTATAGGGGAAGGGAATAGGGTTGGGGAAGGTATAGGGAAATGAGGGAATAAGGCGAGATTTTCTCATTCCCTCATTCCCTCATTCACCCATTTATTAACTCAACGATTCATCCATTTCTTCCTTTCCTCATTCACCAATACTCCAATTCTCCAATTTCTTCCTCTGTGTTTCTCAGTGATCTCTCTGTCTCCGCTGTGAATTCTTCCTTCCCCTACATCGCTTCTACGTCGTGGTGGGCGCTCCATGTACTGCCTCCTTCGAGGCGAATGATGCCGGTTTTTTGGGTGAGGTCGCCGTTGGCGGTGGTGTCATCTGCGCGGCCATACCAGGGTTCGAGGCACACAAAGTCACCATTGGTTTTGGCCCAAATGCCGTAATAGGGCCAATTGGGGCTGTGCAGCTTCACCCCACGCCCGGTGACCCGCGATTGCAGGGCCACCCACGCGGAAGAAAGTTGGTGAAACACCAGGGCGTCTTTAGCAAAGAGCTCATGACTCACCGGAATGTGATCTTGTCCGTTGAGCATGGGCTCTGTTTGTCCGTCAAACAAGCCGCCGGTAATGAGGTGAGTCACCTTGGTTTCTGCCCGCTCAAAGCGAAGCTCATAGTCTTCATAGCCTTCTTTACCTGGCTCAATGGGGCAGTGAAAGGCAGGATGTGCGCCGATAGAAAACCACATGGGCTCTGTGCCGGGATTTTCTACCGCATAGGTCACGCGCAGCCGACTGTCGATCAGGAGGTAGGAAACCCGGAGATGAAAAGCAAAAGGATACATGGCCAGTGTCTCGGGGCTTTGTCGAAGGCTCATGACGATATGTTGGTCGCTTTTTTCTTCCAACTCAAAGGTCATGTCGCGTGCGAACCCATGTTGCGTGAGCCGATAGCTTGTGCCATTGAGTTTGTAGGTATCATTCACGAGACGGCCCACAATGGGAAACAAGATGGGTGCGTGGCGAGGCCACGCCTTGGGATCTGCTTGCCAAAGAAGCTCAAGGCCATGATCATGGTCGAAGAAAGAGCAAAGCTCAGCTCCTTTTTCGAGGACTTCTACGGAGAGGTGGGAGTTGGAAATGCGATGTTTCATATCACCGGATGATTCCACGATTATCTGTGGAGAGAGATGTTTGCTGGATTGACCGGAAGAAAATGAGTGCTTTGTCAAGTGATTGCCCTTGGTTTGCTCCCGGAATTTTGTCGGCTCAAGATAGAAAAAGAAGAGATCATTTTGCCCGATGCTTCCTGGATTGAAGGAAATTTGCTCAGATGGTAAAGGTCTTCGAAATCAGGTCACCGAAGAAGGAATCTGCGGCCCGATTTCTAGCATTTGCTTCTCAATTCAAATGCTCCTTTTCCCTAAATCTCAGGAACGAGCACAAACTTTTTCTTAAACACCGAATCACCCCTTCTCACCCTGATGACCATGATCTTTCCGTTTCGTTTAAGAAGGGTCCCATACACCGTGGTGATGTCCATCGACCCAACATCGAAGCCATTGAGAGACAAGATTTCATCACCCACACGAACATCTGCCAGAGAGGCCGGAGATTTGGGGCGAACATAGGCAATGATGAACTTGTTGAAGTTGTCGCCCTCCGTTGTGATTTCCAACCCGCTCACATTGTATTCAAATGGCTGATTGAACCCTGCAATTCTGCGGAGGTAAATCCGGTTTCTGTAATAATCAAAAATGACCTGAAACCGCGAAAGGACTTCCGATCCGATGTTTCCATACCAGAGGGAATCCGCCTCGATCATATTGAGAGAACTGGGATCGGGATATCCTGCGATGACCTCCTGGAATACAAAAGAGCCCAGTTGAAACTCGTTTGCTCTCGCCATTCTCCCATACACACTGCCGCTCAATCCTTTGCCTAAAAAAGCTGGAATAGAAGGCTCTGGGACTGGCAACGACCTGTCGTAAAGGGCAATGGCATTGCTCGACCCGGTATCGATGAGCCATTGGCTCGTGATTTTTTTCCCCCGAAAGTCTGTCAAAGAGGCATTTATATAAGGTTTGCCGCCGCGCAGCACGATGGGCAACTCTTCAAATTTGGGCTTTACTTTGTAGGAAAATGGGTCATAGAGGGTGATATATTTCCGGGCATAGTTGATTTCTACCACGAATTCTGAAAAAATATCATACCCAATAATGCCATATACTGGCCTTCCAAACATGCCTGAATAGGAGATTACGCCATCGGGTAGTACAAGGATCTGCATTCCCACGGCCTGTAGTCCTGGGATACCCAGGGTTACATTTTTGGCAAGAGATGCGTCAATGGCATTGCCTTCTCCCAAACCGCGAACCTTCACCGTGACAAGGGAATCAAGATGTAAAAATTGAGAAAGAAACGGCTCTGTGAGAATGGTGCTTTTTACCCCTGTGTCGAGGATAAAATTCATCTCAAATGAGCCATTGATCTGGACGGGAATCAGAATTACATTGTGCTGAATATCAACCGGGATTTTGAGAGATCGGGTATGCTGGGGAAGGTGAAATCCTGGTCTTCTGAACGTTTGTCCAGCAAGCAAGCCATAGGAAAGTACCAGGAAGACCCCAAAGAAAACGTATTTATTGTAGCCCATATAGTAGCAAGATAACAGAATCAAAAGTTGGTCAAGGGGGCCCTTGCCCATCTTTCAGAATCAATTCATAGGGTAAAATAGAGCACTTTCGTCAGGATTGGAAGTAGAACGCGCTTTTATTTCGGTCGGATGAAGCGCATGTTTCACAGGCCCCAAAAAAATCACCTCCCGCATGTTGGCGCAAGAGGTGAATATTCAGGTAGGAAAATAAACGTATGTATAAATCCAGCCTCGTCTCGTAACAGAGACCTAGAAAGGATACTTGCCAGCATCAAGCATGTAGTCGGCTATTTCGCGACGCATGTCTTTGACATTGACCAGCGGAGCTTTGGTGAATCGCTTGAGACCCATGATCAAAATGTTCTGGTCATCGTCCTTGGCAAAGGAAGCGATGGCTTCTTTGCCTGCCACCCACACTTTGTCCACGGCGTCATTGAGGTAAACCTTTGCCATGAGGATCGGGAGCCTGACGGCGGCTTCGCCTTGGGAGAGGGAAAGTTTTTCTGCGCGCAGCATGATAGACTCAGCGGCATAGACCTCAATCATCATGTCGGCGATGTTCATCAGGAGCTCCTGCTCATCGTTGAGTTTAGGCCCAAGATCCATAGCGGCTTTGCCAGCGACCATGAGAATCCCTTTTTTGAGGTTTTCGAGGGACTTTTTCTCAGCTGCAAACAACTCCGTGCTCGGCTCAGAAAAATCAGGGAGGCCCATCATTTCTTTCTGCACAGCTTGAGCCGGACCCATCAGGTTAAGTTCACCCTTGAGTGCCCGCTTCATCACCATGCCCACGAGGAGCATCCGGTTGATTTCATTGGTGCCTTCATAGATGCGGGTGATGCGCGCATCGCGATAAGCACGCTCCATGGGCGCATCGGCCGAAAATCCCATGCCTCCGTACACCTGCACCCCCTGGTCCACGATGTAGTCGAGAGACTCTGAGCCATGAATCTTCATGATGGCACACTCGATCGCAAATTGCTCCACTCCCTTGAGGGTAGCTTCCTGCTTGTCCATGCCAGTAGCTTCGAGGGCCTTGATCTGATCTTCGATGTTTTGTCCGGCACGGTAGCAGGCAGTTTCGGTTGCATAAGTCTTGATGGCCATTTCAGCCAATTTATGCTTGATGGCGCCAAAGCTGCCGATCGATACGCCAAATTGCTTGCGCTCATTGGAATAGCGCACCGAGTCGCTGATCACTTCCTTGCATCCGCCAATCACCCCTGCACCGAGCTTGATACGACCAATGTTGAGGATGTTCACCGCAATTTTGAACCCGCCCTGACGCTCCCACAAGAGATTTTCTACTGGCACAGGGCAATTTTCAAAAAATACCTGGCGGGTCGAAGATCCCTTGATGCCAAGCTTATGTTCCTCATCGCCCAGGGTGATGCCGCCAAAGTCTTTTTCTACAATGAAAGCAGTGAGGTTTTTGTCATCCTCGATTTTGGCGAAAACGATAAAAATATCCGCAAATCCCGCATTGGAGATCCACATTTTCTGTCCTGTGATCAGGTAGTGAGTTCCAGCCTCGTTGAGCACGGCCTTGGTCTTGCCACTATTGGCATCAGAACCAGAATCTGGCTCGGTGAGACAGTAGCAGGCTTTCCACTCGCCCGTGGCGAGGTGGGGGAGATAGCGCTCCTTTTGGGCCTCGTTGCCATAATATTGAATGGGCAGGGTGCCAATTCCAGTGTGAGCCCCGTAGGTGGTCGAAAACGCACCTGTTGCACCGATGATGTCGGCCATCAGCATAGAAGTATTGAAACTCATGCCCATGCCGCCGTATTCTTCTGGCACCGTTACGCCGAGGATTCCAAGCTCTCCGGCTTTTTCCATGATGGAGGGCACGAGGCCTTCCTCCATTTTGTCGATGCGATCAATGATCGGGAAAATTTCGGCTTCAATAAACTGACGACAGGCATCGCCCATCATCTGTTGTTCCTCAGAAAATTCTTCTGGGATGAAAATATCTGCGGCGGCAGTCTCACGAATCAGAAACTCTCCGCCCTGAATGGCTCGTGAAGTGATGGTGGTGTCCATATTGATCTGTTGTTTTAGGAATAGTTGGTGAAAGTGTTATGCTTGCATACCATTTTCAGAACATGAATATAAGAAAGAATGTTATGCTTGCATAACAAATAGTGAAAAAATTAGGCCACAAGGCCCAATTATTTTCCTCAGGCCAAATTCACGAAGAAGTGAATCCAATTTGCATCCCAGCGCTGCAATTTGCACAGCAGGATACAGGAGAATATTACGTAAGATTCGGAGAAGAGGATTTGGGGATAGGAGCACCACCCAAAACACGCGCCCTCGCGCTCCCAAAATCCCCCTGCGCGTAGGCCCATGCGCTGGCGAGGGGGACTTTAGAGGGTGAAAAAAAAGACCAAAAGCACCACCCAAAACACGCGCCCTCGCGCTTCCCAAAATCCCCCTGTGCGTAGGCTTCGTGCGCTGGCGAGGGGGACTTAGGGGGTGAAAAAGAAGGCCAAAAGTAACAACTAAACCACGCGCTTTCGCGCTCCCAAAATCCCCCTGCGCGTAGGCCATTGCGTTAGGGAGGGTGACTTTAGGGGGTGAAAAAGAAGCCAAAAACAACAACTAAAACCCGCACTCCGGCGCCTCCCTACCGGCCATTCTCCTCAATCCATCTAATAATCCTTGCCCCAACATTCCCGATTTCACCCAACACTTCCTCATCAGAAAATCGAATAACCCGGAGTCCAACTTCTTCCAGGCGCAATTGCCGGATCTCATCAGCACTAATCTGCTCATCGAATTGATGGGAATATCCGTCAACCTCAATCACGAGCATCAGTTCCTTGCAGAAAAAGTCCACGATATACTCCAGAATCGGTCGTTGTCTCATGAAGCTAAATCCAGTTCGGGACCCTTTCAACACCTGATGCCAGAGGTGAGCCTCAGCCTTGGTCGGCTGATTGCGGTTGTCGCTGGCAAGCTGTTTCAATCGTGGATTATAGTTCCAGTAGTTATCCTGAGAGGCAAGTGGCTTCATAAACATAAGGTAGGAAAATGGAGAATTTTTTTCGTCATCGGTCACCCCCTTTGTCCCCCTCCCCAACGCTTTTTCCAGCGCACAGGGGGATTTTGGACTTATAGGCCAGTAGGCTCGGGCTCCCAAAATCCCCCTGCGCGTAGGCCTGTGCGCTGGCTTGGGGGATCCGCTTCCCAAAATCCCCCTGCGCATAGGCCTGTGCGCTGGCTTGGGGGACTTAGGGGGTGAAAAAAAGGCCAAAAGCCACACCCAAAACACGCGCCCTCGCGCTTCCCAAAATCCCCCACGCACGCTCCAACCCCCAATTCCAACATTCCATTCCGCTTCTTCCCGCCTTTTTGGTACTTTTGCCCTTCGTTATTCCGTTGGCTTCCTGTTTGGGGAGCCTAAGCCCCTTTTCATCGGTACCCGATTCACATGAGCCACTTATTTCAAGAGATCCAGACCACCGCATCTGCCATTGCCAAAGAGGTATTTGGGGTTGACATTGATCCATCCGAACTGCCCCTGCAGGAAACCCGCAAAGAATTTGACGGAGATTTCACCATGGTGGTATTTCCGCTCACCAAACATAAACTCGGCTCCCCGCAGCAGATTGCCGAAACCCTCGGAATTGGCCTCATCGATCGCCTGTCATACCTCACGGCATTCAACGTCATCAAAGGCTTTCTCAACCTGAGCCTCTCTGCCGAATATTGGGTGAATTTTGTGGCGGATCAGGCCCAAAGCGAAGCATTCCTCAGCCTCGATCACGGGCAGGGCCAAACGGTGGTGGTGGAATATTGCTCCCCCAATACCAACAAACCCCTTCACCTTGGGCATTTGCGGAACATCATTCTTGGCTATTCTCTCACCGAAATCCTCAGAGCCAGTGGCTACCACGTGGTGCCCACCTGCTTATTCAACGATCGTGGCACCAACATTTCCAAGTCCATGGTGGCATGGCTCGCCGTAGGCAAGGAAGAAACCCCCGCCGACCGTGGCGTGAAGGGCGACAAACTCGTGGGTGATTATTATGTCGCTTTCAACGATATGCTCAAGGAACAGGCGGCGCCGCTGCTCGCACAAGGCATCGACAAGCGCGAAGCCGATAACCAAACCGCGGTGATGCAGGCGGTGCACGACATGACCGTGAAGTGGGAGCAAGGCGATCCGGAGGTGGTGTCTCTTTGGAAAAAAATGAACGGCTGGTTTTATGAGGCCGTGCAGGATACCTTCTCGCGGATGGGGATTTCGTTTGAAAAATTCTACTACGAATCTGAAGTCTATCTCAAAGGCAAAGAAGCCGTGGCCGAAGGCCTGGAAAAAGGCGTCTTCACCCAAGCCGCTGATGGCTCTGTGGAGATAGATCTCACCGAGGACAAGCTCGACAAGAAGACCCTGCTGCGTGGAAACGGCACGTCGCTCTACATCACCCAGGATCTCGCGATCGCTGCCGATAAGTATGCCGAGTTCGAGATGGACAAGTCTATCTACGTCGTGGGCAATGAGCAGGAATACCACTTTCAGGTGCTGTTCAAGATTTTGGAGAAACTGGAAAAACCCTTCGCCAATGGCCTCTATCACCTGTCTTATGGCATGGTGGAGCTGCCTACCGGCAAGATGAAATCCCGCGAAGGAACCATCGTAGAGGCCGATGATCTCCTCGACGAAATGCGCAGCCAAGCCAAAGAGGAAACCAGTCAAAACCTGGCCAAGGTGCAGGAAATGAGCACCGAGGAACTCGAATTGCTCTACGAAACCCTCGGGCAAGGGGCGCTCAAATACTACCTCGTGAAGGTGGACCCGCGGAAAAAGATGCTATTTGACCCGAAGGAATCCATTGAATTGAAGGGGAATACGGGTCCGTTTATCCAATACAGCTACGCCCGAATCCAGGCGGTGAAGCGCAAGGCTGCTACGATGACCATCCCGGCATTCCATGCCGCGTTGGCATTGGAAGACCACCTGATGGAGGAGGAAAAGACGCTGTCGCGGCTCCTGTTCCGCTATCCGGCGGTGTTGAAAGAAGCGGGCGATTCCTACAATCCGGCCTTGCTCGCCAACTATGCCTACGAAGTGGCCAAAGAATTCAACCGATTCTATCAGCAAGCCACCATCTTGAAAGCAGATGCACCCAATACCTCAGCCTTCCGATTGATGTTGGCTGACTTTGCCGGACGAATCATCGAGCAATCCCTACGCTTGCTCGGTATCGGGGTGCCATCGAGAATGTAGGCTGCGAGGTTCTGTCAAAATCCCCTATCTTTAGCCTCAGAACTCACTCATCACCTGATCACATGCTTCGCTACTTCATCAGCCGCGAATTTTTTCTCACCCTGGCAGGCCTTTTCGTGCTGGGGATCTTGTTGTATCTGGCCATCTTTTTTTGGATTCTGCCTGGCTATGCCCGTCATGGCAAAGGGATCACCGTGCCGGATGTGCAACAGCTTTCTTTGCGCGAGGCCATGGCGGCTCTGGAAGAAGCCGACCTTCGGCCTGTTGTGCTGGATTCCACCTACCTCGAAGGCGTGCCCCCCGGCACTGTGCTGAGGCAATACCCGGAAGCCTACAAGCGCGTGAAGCCAGACCGCACCATCTCCCTCACCATCAATCAGCAGGCAGCGCCGATGGTCAGCGTGCCGGAGATCACAGACATGATTCTGTATCAGGCTAAGGTGGCCTTGGAAGGTCGCCGATTGTCGCTCGGGCGTGTCACCCTGAAGCCCGACATCGCCAAAGACGTCGTGTTGGATGTGTTTTATCAAGGCAAGTTGATCAGAAAAGGAGAAAAGGTGCCTGTTGGCGCCAAGATCGATGTCAACGTGGGCAAAGGCCAGGGATCGATCCGCGTGGCGGTGCCAGACCTCACGGGCCTCACCTATGAGGAGGCGCTGAATGTCATCAGCAGCAGCCTCATGCAACTTGGAGGTGTCTCCTACAATCCCGGCGGATCAGCAGATCAGATGGGTCGTGTGTACAATCAGCGCCCCAGAGCATCTTTTGGCGACAGCATCCTCACAGGTTCTCCGATCGATATTTTCGTGTATGGCAGTGAGCCAGTAGAGAATGAAACCCCGCTCGAAGACATTGAGTAGAGAGGTTGAAAGGCGCCTCCCTGACCTGTCAGGTTTTCCCGAACCTGCCGGATCTTGCTAGAAGCGAGAAATAAGATCAAAATCAAGGCCCAGCAGGATGATCGCATTCGGCTGGGTTTATTTGTTATGCTAGAAGGTAAAGGGCCCCAATTTTATCGAGCAGGATTAGACAACTTGTATCTGCAATCACATATCTAGGCATTCCCTATTTCTTTGAGAAGCTCCTCTTCATTCTGCTGAAATAGAGAAAAGCCATACTTCCCCATGAGCTCAAGAAAAGTCCTTTTACTGAGGCCGGCAACCATGGCAGATTGGCCGATGGTGAGAATTCCTCGCTCATATAACTCCCCGGCCAGGATCATTTTCATATCTGTTTCGCTCAGCCGGGCGCTTTCGGGAATTTCTATTGAATAGGTCATGATCGTTATTTTCTCTAATTGAGGTGCCTCCGACTCTGTTTACTGCCCACATTTGATAAGAAAGCACCACAGATTTCACAGATTAACACGGATGAATAAACAGTGAAAACCTAATCAATCCATGTTTGAAAAGGAGAACCAGAGATTTCGCAGACTAGCCCGAAGAAAAAATCTGTGAAAATCTGAGTAATCCGTGGTGGCAAAGAAGCGCAGCACAGAAAAAACCTGAGTAATCCGTGATGGAAAGAAAGCTCACTCCTCCGTCAAAATCCGCTTGAGCTCCTGAAGTTTCAGCAAGGCCTCGACGGGCGTGATGCGGTCGATGTCGGTGCCAGCGAGGAGCTGCCTGATCTTGAGGGTGTCGGAATCTTTCAGCTCAAACATATTGAGCTGAATGGTTTGTTTGTCCGAAAATTTAAGGCGACGGGCCTGACTTTGGTCCTCCATTTTGTTGGCCTCAAAGTGGGTGAGCAGGTGCTCGGCCCGCTGAATGAGTACCTTGGGCATGCCCGCCATGGAGGCCACATTGATCCCGAAACTGTGGTTACTTCCACCTGCTTGTAGCTGCCGGAGAAACAGGATTTTGCCATCCACTTCCCGCACCGACACGTTGAAGTTTTTCACGCGTTCCAACCGATTTTCCAGCTCATTGAGCTCATGGTAGTGCGTGGCAAAAAGCGTTTTGGCGCGACAGCCGCTGGTCTCGTGAAGATACTCCACCAATGCCCACGCGATGGAAACGCCATCGTAGGTGCTCGTGCCACGGCCGATTTCGTCGAGGAGAATGAGGCTTTTCTCCGTCGCGTTGTTCACGATCTGGGCCGTCTCATTCATCTCCACCATGAAGGTAGATTCACCGCTCGAGATGTTGTCGCTCGCGCCCACGCGGGTGAAGATTTTATCGACCACGCCGATTTCTGCGCCTTCGGCAGGCACGAAGCAGCCCACCTGTGCGAGCAGCACCACAAGCGCCGTTTGGCGCAGCAGGGCCGATTTTCCGGCCATGTTGGGCCCAGTCACGATGATGATCTGCTGATGTTGGTTGTCCAGTGAAATATCATTGGGCACGTAGGGCGCTTCTGGCGGCAGGGTGGTCTCAATCACCGGGTGGCGCCCCTTGCGAATGGTTACGGTATCACTTTCATTCACTTCCGGCTTCACATAGCGGCGGATTCTGGCCACCTCGGCAAAGCTGAGCATCATGTCGAGCTCGGCAATGATGCGTGCGTTGGTTTGGAGGCCTTCGAGGTGGAGTTGCAGTTGGTCGAGCAGGCGCTGATAGCAGACCATCTCTATGCTCACGATTCGCTCCTCAGCCGAGAGGATTTTGTCTTCGTAGGCTTTGAGCTCTTCGGTGATATATCGCTCCGCGTTGGTAAGGGTTTGCTTGCGGGTCCACTCGATCGGGGCCTTGTCTTTGTGGGCGTTGGTCACTTCGAGGTAATACCCAAAGACTTTGTTAAACCCAATTTTGAGGGAAGAAATGCCCGTTCTGGCTACTTCCCGCTGCTGCATGTCCACGAGTTTGGCGTTGCCATTGGCTTTGATGTCGCGCAGGTCGTCGAGTTCTTCCGAAACGCCATCTCTGATCACGCCGCCATCAGAGATCTGTGCGCTAACGTCGTCGAGGAGATTTTCGGAGAGAATGTTGAGCAGGGCGCTGGTATCGGCAAAATTCCGGGCCATTTTGCTAATGGCGTCTGAGCCGTAGGTTTCGAGGGTTTTCTGAATGGGCGCCATGAGGCCCATGGATTCTCGCAGCAGGGCGGCTTCCCGAGGTGCGAGGCGCTTGGTCGCGATTTTGGAAGCGAGGCGCTCCAGGTCGCCCAAGGCCTTGAACTGGCGCAGGAGAATATCCGTTGCCGAAGGCGTTTTGACAAAGGTCTCCACCATGTCGAGGCGGTGGCGAATGCGCGCCACATCCTTGAGGGGAAACAGCAGCGATCGGCGCAGCAATCGGCCCCCCATGGCGGTCTGTGTGTAATCGAGCACATCTACCAGGGCGATGCCATCGGGGTGCATGGGATTGATCAGCTCGAGGTTGCGCACCGTGAACTGATCGAGCCACACGAAGGAGGAATCGTTGAAGCGATAGAGCTTCTGGATGTGTGGCAGGCGTCGTTGCTGACTTTCGTTGAGGTAATGCACAATCGCACCCGCGGCAATGATGCCGTTGGGATCTTCTTCTACCCCAAAGCCTTTGAGGGATTGGGTTTGAAACAGTTCCAGCAATTTCTCCCGGGCATAATCTGGTTGATAGACCCATTCGTCGAGGCGGGAGAGGTAAAATTTTTCTCCAAACTCTTCTTTAAAATGCCTCAGGTCTTTTTTGGCTACGAGCACCTCGGCAGGCTGCATGGTGTGGAGCACCTTTCCCACATAATCAGGACTACCAGAGAAGCAGAAAAAATCGCCGGTGGAGACTTCGATGAAGGAAACGCCGAGTTCTTTTCTCGAAGCAAAATAGACCGCCGCGAGGTAGTTGTCGCGGTTTACTTCCAGCACCTTGTCGTTGAAGGTGACCCCCGGCGTCACAAGCTCGGTGACACCACGCTTCACGATGCCTTTGGCCTGCTTGGGGTCTTCGAGCTGATCGCAGACTGCCACCCGCTTGCCCGCCCGCACGAGTTTGGGGAGATAGGTATCGAGAGAATGATGCGGAAAGCCCGCCAATTCCATGTCGGCACCGCCGTTGTTGCGCTTGGTGCAGACAATGCCCAGCACCCTCGCCACTTCAATGGCATCTTCTCCAAAGGTCTCATAAAAGTCGCCTACCCGAAAGAGCAGGACGGTTCCGGGGTACTTCGCCTTGATGGCGTAGTACTGTTTCATGAGTGGCGTTTGCTTGTCGTCGGAGGAGTTGGATGATTTTGCCACGAAAGCCTGGAGTTATGAGAAGGAAAAGTAGGGTGAATTACCTGCGAATATAGGAAATCGGGCTATATTCGGGCGCATCCTATTCGTCCAACTTCGGATGAGGGAAGAATTCTGCCCAAACAGCCCTGTATCAGATTGAAATTCCGAATCACATCCTGGACTTCCTATTTACCCTGGCTCTTATTACTGATGGCGAGCTATGTCCCGGTTTTTCATCAGTTAGGCACAGAGCCGGTCAAGACATTCGACGAATCTTTGTTTGCCCTTCGTGCCTATTGGCTGGCCGAACATGGGGAGTATCTCAATAATTTCAAGGAATTTCCCAATGGCCCTTCGGCCACCAATCTCAAAACGCCTTTGTTTTCTGGCGTTCAGGCGCTGAGTTTTCTCCTCCTGGGCTACACCGAGTTTGCTTTACGATTGCCAGTGGCTTTGATGGTGCTGGCGATTTTTTTTCTGATGTATGTCTCGGGCAAATATATCGTGGACCCGGTCTATGGCTGGGCATCCATTTTGGTGTTATTGGCTTCCTGGGGATTTTTTCACGCCCATGCAGCGCGCACGGGCGCGCACGATGTTCCGTTATCTTTTTTTCTGCTGCTCTCTGCCTGGAGTCTCTATCGATATGTGGAGGCTCCCTCCCGCAAATGGTTGTGGATGGTGGCGCTTGCCACCTGGGCGGCCATGATGACCAAAGGAGTAGCCGGCGCTTTTTGGCTTCCTGCCTTTGCGGTTTATCTGAGTATTCAACAAGGCTGGAGGCCTCTGCTGGCAGACAAACAAGCCTGGCTGGCCATGGGCACGGTTTTGTTGCTGTTAGTGGGTTATTACGCTTATCGGGAGTGGGATTTTCCTGGATTTTTGGCTCAGTTGTGGAAAGGAGAATTGGGAGGGCATTATCTCAGAACCCATGACGGGCACGACTCCCCGGCGCTATGGTATGTGCAGCGCCTCGCTACCGTTCGGTATAGCTATTGGGTGTGGTGGCTTCCGCTTAGCTGGGTGATGATGTTGCTTCCTGCTATGCGGCCACTGCGAAACTGGCTCTTGCTCATGAATCTGGCCTCTCTGTCGCAATTGCTGATTATTTCCAGCTCGGCAACCAAGCTGGAGTGGTACGACGTGCCGATGTATGCGCCCATGGCGATGAGCATTGGGGCCATCTTTTGGCTGGTTTGGAAGAAGGCGATCCTGGTCCTCACGGACAAAACATGGATTCGCAGTGTGGTGGTGCTCGGGTTGGTTGTCGCGATCTGGCTCCCTGCTTATGTCCCCATTTTTCAAAAAAATCTCCGTTCGGAGTATCTTGATTATCCGGGTGAGCGCTTTGGCGGGCTCATGAAGCAAGGAGCCCGCATTTTCCCGGACCTAAAGGAATACACCCTCTTCTACTCGCAATTCAGCACGCATTGTTTGTTTTACCGAATGGTGTATAACGATCACAAAGGCTACGACATCACCCGAAAGCGCGTCATGAGCGAGCTTGAAACGGGGGAAGTAGTCATGATTTGTGAACCAGCCATCTGGGAAGCACTCCAGCACGATTTTATCATCGAGCCGCTTACTTCTAAAGATGGCTGTTACCTTGCTAAACTGGTTGCGCGGCTGCCCTTGCCGGACTAAGACTCCAGGGTTTCCACATCATCATTCACCAGCAGCACCGTTTGTTTCAATCGGGTGATCACTTCTTTCATGGCCTCTGTCCATGTTCCTGCTTGCAAGAGTTTTTCTCCTTGCAGCTCGATTTCTTTCAGCTCTTGGGTAAGGGCCTGGAGACCCAGGTGGCGACAAGCGGGCGCAAGCTTGTGGGCAAAGCCCGCCGCTGAGACAATGTCTTCTTGCTCCAGGGCAAGCTCTAGCCCCAGAACATTGGCATTGGCTGAGCTGAGAAACACCGAAAGCAGAGTTTTGAGTGCTCTTGGGTTGTTGCCAACCAATTTTTTGAGATGAGCTAATTGATATTCATCCATCGATTTGACTGCTTCTTCGGTAATCGGTTCGGGAGATGGCACGGCGGGAGTTGCGGTGATTGCGGGTTCTAAGAAGGTTTTTGTGAGCATGCGGATGAGATCCCTTTCTTCAAATGGTTTGAGCAGAATGTCATTCATGCCCGCATCTCGGGCAAGATCGGCCTCTTTGCGGGTGGCGGTGGCCGTCACAGCGATGAGAGTGAGGCTTGTTCCCAGATTTTTTCTCACCCTTCTGGCCACTTCAAATCCATCCATAACCGGCATTTGCAGGTCCAACAGCACGAGGTCATAGGTTTTTGATTGGAGCTTTTCCCAGGCGAGGAGTCCATTTTCCACTGAATCAGATTCTATTTGCATTCGATCGAGCATGGCAGTCATGAGCACGCGGTTGAATGGCTCGTCATCGGCGATGAGCACGGATTTGCCTTTCCAGGAAGCCCTGATTGCTTCTTCATTCCCTGTATTCTGCTCCAAATCATCTACCGTGCCGAGTTCATAGGGGATGGTGAGGATCACAGTGGTCCCATCGCCTTCCTTGCTATTGATGTCTATTTGGCCATCGTGGAGCTCAGCGAGTTTTCGCGTGATGGCGAGCCCCAGGCCTGTGCCGCCATAGCGCCGGGTGGTTTTGGTATCGGCCTGGGTCCATTCGGAGAAGATTTCCTCTTGCTGCGCCTCCGGAATGCCAATGCCAGTATCAGCGATGGTAAAAGCGATGAAGACTTTGGTTCCGGTTTTATGGGCTAAATCTACGGAGAAAGTGACCTTGCCCGTCTCTGTGAACTTGAGGGCATTGCCTACAAGGTTCAGAAGCATTTGCCGCAGGCGCAGTGAGTCTCCGATCACTACGGCAGGCACTGTCTCTCCGAAACGGGCTTCAAATCCAATTTCTTTTTTTTCGGCTTGGGTGTGGTAGGTCGAATCTACTTCGTCAAACACATCGAGGAGGCTAAAACCAGCTTTGTCGAGGCGCAGGTTATTGGAGTCGAGTTTTGAGAAATCGAGCACGTCGTTGATCAGGGCCAGGAGATATTTGGCTGATCTTCGCAGCGGGGTGAGCAGGTGGCGCTGGTTGCGTGCCAGCTCGGTATAGGACAGTTGCTCGGCAAAGCCAATGATGGCGTGGAGGGGATTTCTGATCTCGTGGCTCATGTTGGCCAGGAATCGCTGTTTGATCTCTGCCAGAGATTGGGCACTATCTTTCTCCTCCTGTAGTCTTTCCTGAAGAACTTTGCTGCGGTTGATGTCATGGAAAATGACAACCAACATGGCCAGGAAAATCATGAGAAACAAAGCCCCAACCAAAGCCATTTGTATGGTAATACTCACGGCAAGTTGCTGGTTTTCATCGTTGCCGGCCTGGATCTGCGAATCCCAGGTGGTGCGCATCTTGAGATAGATGCTCGCAATTTCGAGGGTAAATGTATTGCTCTCTTCTCTCAGGATTTTGATGGTTTTGAAGATGCGCTTCTCCTCCTCCGAAATGCTGGCAGGAGCAGGAGCCGAAACTTGTTGTCCCGCCTCGGTTTGAATGGCCGCAGCTCCTTTTCGCTTTCTCTCAGCCGCTTCGAGGTCCCACAGGGCTGTCCGAATCTGGCCGATGCGATCAACTTCTTGTCGAACTGCGCTGGCAAATGGGACCAAAATTTCATCTACATTTTCCCCTTTGATCAGGCTGAGCTTGGTCAGGTTGAGGTTGATGAGCCCTTTGTTGATATTATACACCCCTTCAATGGTCTCTCTGTATTTTCGAAGGTGAGCCACCGAGGCCGGGTCCCTGATTTCCAGGCTAAAAGCCATCAACTTGTTTTCCATATTGATGAACTCTTTGAAGAGCTCGCCAGTAATGACCATACCCTCCCGGGCATCGGCAGCGGCTTTGATATTGGCCTTGACGTTTTGCATCTGGATCACAGAGCGGATAATTTGAAAGCCGACGCCCATTAGCAATAAGAAGAATCCGCCAATCAAGATTCCCCTCACGGGACGGAGGTCGATCAGCTTTTCAACACTCTCACTAATCAGTTCTTTGGGGGATTTGGTGGTCCATCTGGAGAGGAACCGTTTCAACCATTCATTCATGAATCCTATTCTCAACATCCGGAGGGCCTGGAAATGTGATGGATCAAGTGGGGAGTGGGTCCGGATAATGAGTAAACCTACATAATTCGCACTCAAAAAGCGCCGATGAATCCGTGCTATTTCTTTTGTTTGCAATAATTTGCTACCGAAAGAACATATCGCCTCCCAAAACTTTTGCGTTTACCTTGTGACGGAACACCAAAGAATACCGTCTTTCGACCCTTACTCAACTCATTACAATTATGATGAACCGTTTTTCCAGTCTTAGCTTGATCCTCTTGATGGCCGTGGCGATCACCGCCTGTGTGGAAGACATCAATCCCAACATTACCCCGGTTGCCAACCTGTCTTTTTATGTCACCGATGGAACCAACCCAGTGCAAGGCGCTGTGGTGTACCTGTTTCCTTTCCAGACGACCTACAATACCTACCTGGCAGATAATCCCGAGGGCAATGATCAAATCACGCCCCCCATTTCTTCAGACAATGTGGCCGTGACTGATGTCAATGGGTTGGCTACCTTTCGTAACAAGGCCCTCGACGGCAATTCCTTTGCCTCAGGCACTACCTGGTTTCATCGCCCCAATCCCATCTATTTCAGGGTAGAGGCCACCCGTTCGGGTCCTGTTTATCTCACCAATGACGATGACGTTTTCAAAATTTCTTTTGGCGAGCTGGAGTCCGGTGATGTGGTGAATGAAGAAGTGGATGTGCTGATCAAGTGATCAATCATGCCCCGGCGTGATGCCGGAAGATAAAAAACAGGAGTCATTCCGATGGATCGGTGTGACTCCTGTTTGCTTATTGAGAAAATCAGGCTGCTACTCGATCTTGTCGAGATCGGCAATCTTTTGAAGGCGCTTGAGGTTTTTCTTTTCGATATCGCTAAAGGAACGCTGGACCTTTCCTTTTCGCCTGGTGGTATCCATGTTTCGGTACCATTCCTGTCCTTCGAAGTATCGCTGGGTAGCATTGTCCTTAAATCGGTATCCATTTCGCGCCCAGATTTCTTTTTGCATCATTTCTGCCTGCTTCGCAGGCAACTGCTTGATCTCTTTGCGGGTAAGCTCACGGCTTGAGCCCTCCGGAAACCTGCCGGGAGCAGAAGCGAAGCTTGGTGAAGGCAAGGTGGGGCGGCGGCGGGTCACTACGGGGTCTGTCCATACCCGCCGGCCAAAGGTGAACCCATCTCTCCAATAGGCATCGCCGAGGGTCGAAATCATCACGCCACGTGAAGAGGAGGTGTGAATGAACCATACCTGGTCTCCCTGGGTGCGGGTCACAAGACCCACGTGATTCACTTTTCCGCGCACCTTAAAAAACACCAGATCGCCGCGGGTGAGCTGGCGCTGTGTCACTTTCTCACCAAGCATGGCTTGCTCTTGCGCTGTGCGGGGCATGGTAATGCCAACTGATTCAAAACTTTTGACCATCAGGCCTGAGCAATCTATGCCTCGGTTGTTGAGCCCGCCAAGTCGGTGTGGTGTGCCGAGATAGGTTTCTGCAGTCCTTACGACATCATTGATCAGGGCATCGGTGTTGTTGCGAGGATCGTCTGCCTGAGCAGCAGCAATGCTCATGAGGCTAAGAGAAAAGCACAACATTCTGAGTAGGTTGGCCGAGAGAAAATGCGTGATCTTATTCATGGTGAAAGGGTTTTGTGTTTGGGAAATGGATGAAAAAGCGGTGATAAGGTTTTTGGCGATTGCCTGGCTGAAAGAAGAGAGAACCCTGATGGAGGCATCATTTTCTTTCCTTCTTCTACGAGAGGAATGGCAAAATTGGGGCCATCAGCGAGCGTAAATGTGGGCGCTGTGCGTTCTGATGCGCTGTGCGTGTAGGAAAGAGGAGTGAGCGTGGGTAAAAAGTGAGTGAACGTAGGAGGCTGTTTTAATCCAAAAGGAAAGTCCACACCCCGGATGGACCGGAATGTGGACTGAATAACGCACGCTTTTGAGCGATATTGGGGCAGCGCTTTGTCAAGTACCCAACGACAGGAGGTCGCTGCATCTTTTGCCGGATCTCTGCGTTGAAAAATCTTCGTTAGCCTCGGATAATTCAGATTTTTCGCCTTGATCTTCGACAAAAACTGCTATCGGCTACCCGCCATTTTTCCGTTGACACAGCACTAGCTAGCCCGTTTGAAGTCGATCATGTGCGCTTCATTGAGCTTTTTGGAAGCGAGATCTGTGGTGATCAGGTATTCTTTCTGGTCACTCTCAGGCATGTCGTACATGATGTCGAGCATGATGGATTCGATGATGGAGCGAAGCCCCCGTGCACCAAGTTTGAGGTCGAGGGCATAGCCCACTACCATATCAAGGGCCTCCTCGTCAAACTCAAGGGATTTCCCTTCGAGGGCAAACATTTTTTTGTACTGACGAATGATGGCATTTTTGGGCTCCACGAGAATTCGCCTGAGGGTAGGCAAGTCGAGCGGATTGAGGTAGCTCACTACTGGCAGGCGACCGATGATCTCAGGGATGAGTCCATAGCTCTTAAGGTCTGAAGGTTGGAGGAACTTGTACAGGTTCACATCACCGTCGAGTCGCTTGGTGCTGCTACTTCCAAAGCCAATAGACTGCACATTGACGCGCTTAGAGATGATTCTCTCGATTCCTTCGAAGGCTCCCCCACAAATGAAGAGGATGTTGGTGGTATCGATCTGCACGAGATTTTGCTCGGGGTGCTTGCGTCCTCCTTTTGGTGGGACACTTGCGACAGATCCTTCGAGCAATTTCAACAATGCCTGCTGCACGCCTTCGCCACTCACATCACGGGTGATGGAGGGGTTGTCTGACTTGCGGGAGATTTTGTCGAGTTCATCGATATAGACGATCCCGCGCTCGGCGGCTTCAACATCATATTCGGCTTCCTGAAGCAGGCGCACCAGGACACTCTCCACGTCTTCGCCTACATAGCCAGCTTCTGTGAGCACTGTTGCATCAGCGATGCAAAAAGGCACATTGAGCATTTTGGCGATGGTGCGAGCCATGAGGGTCTTGCCGGTACCGGTGGGTCCCACCATCAGGACGTTGGATTTTTCCAGCTCAACGTCGCCGTCGTTCCGGTTTTCTTTGTCCTGAATCCTGCGATAGTGATTATACACCGCGACAGAAAGCGTTTTTTTCGCTTCTTCCTGACCAATCACATACTGGTTGAGGTGTGCGGTGATCTCACGGGGGGTAGGGACCTTGGTGATCTTGCTGACAGGCTTGTCCTTGAATTCTTCCTCGATAATGTTGGAGGCATGTGACACACAGTTTTCGCAAATATGTGCACCACCATACCCTGCGAGGAGGATTTGGACTTCACGCTTTGAGCGCCCGCAGAAGGAACAACTCTCGTTTCTCATTCTTAAAAGATAGGGAAAGACCCTGGCAAATACGAATGTATCGAACCAGGGTCCTTCGTAAGGAGATTACATTTTGTTGCCGTTGAGCACTTCGTCCACAAGACCGTACTCTTTCGCTTCCTGGGCGATCATCCAATAGTCGCGATCGGAGTCTTCCCACACTTTATCGTAGGGCTGACCAGAGTGGTTGGCAATGATTTCGTAGAGCTCCTTCTTGATGTACTGGATTTGCTTGTGAACAATCTCAATATCAGAGGCTTGTCCTTGAGCGCCACCAAGAGGCTGGTGAATCATCACACGGGAGTGGGGGAGGGCAGAGCGTTTGCCTGCGGCACCTGAGGTGAGGAGCACGGCTCCCATAGAAGCGGCCATTCCGGTACAGATGGTCGCCACATCAGGGCTGATCAGCTGCATGGTGTCATAGATTCCCAATCCTGCATAGACAGAACCACCGGGAGAATTGATGTAGATGCTCACATCTTTTTTTGCATCGGCTGACTGTAGAAACAGTAGCTGAGCGCTCACGATGTTGGCTACCTGATCATTGATTCCTGTGCCGAGAAAGATAATCCTATCCATCATCAGGCGAGAGAATACGTCCATCTGGGCCACATTCAACTGACGTTCCTCAATGATATAGGGGGTCATCCCATAAATGTTTGAGGAAGTCTGAGAATACAGCTGATTGTTGACGTAGCTGGTGTAGTCGTGCATGGTGAGGCTGGAAATGCCTGCATGCTTCACTGCGTACTTTTCAAATTCACTGGAGTGCATAGAATCTGGCTTGAATTGGTAAAGGTAGGGATTCAAAGGGGAAAGAAAAATGGATATTTGGCTAATTAACGCTTCTCTTTCGACCTTCCTCCCGTTCATTTTATATCTACATAACACATCAAAGAAAGAATCTGTGACAACAGCGCCTTGTTGAGCAAGAGTTTTCCATAAATTGCCTATTCAATCCACATTCACTTTCGCCCTATATTTTCTGGTCATGTATAGCCGTATTCAGCTGAATATCAGATTTCTTTGCCAGTTTTTGATCATGTTGGCCATCTGTGGTTTGCCTCTTAGGGGCATTGCGCAAGAATTTTTGCCAGATAAAATAGTTGTAAAATTATCGGAAGATCTTTCACGTTCTCCCTTACCTGATTTTTGGCAAGGGCCAGATGGTAAAAATCTTTTGCGAAACATTGATGCCACTGGCATCGTGAGGCAATTTCCTAACCACCTTCCTCCTACCGAACCCGGCCATGTGGATTTGAGCCGCATCTATGCTATGACCCTCGCCAAAGGTGTGGACCCAATGGAGGCTGCCCGCTATCTTTCTCGCTTTCCTGCTATCGAATATGCGGAGCCTTGGAGCCTACACCGGCCTTTTTATCTACCCAACGATCCTTTTGTAGATACTACCCTCAGCAATGGCCTCTGGTATCTCTGGCAGATTCATGCTCCTGAGGCCTGGGACATAGCCAGGGGAGATAGCAGCATTGTGGTGGCTGTGATCGACGCCGGACAAACCCGCCATGTGGACCTGTACCAAAACATTGCATTTAACCATGCAGATCCGATTGATGGGCTAGACAATGATGGCGATGGATATGCAGACAATTATGAAGGGTGGGACCTCTCTGGCAGCACCTACGGTGCAACGGAAGACAATGACCCATTTGTGGGCAACTCTCATGGCTTGTGGGTAGCCGGGGTGTCGAGTGCGATTCCCAACAATGGAAAAGGGTTGGCTGGTGTAGGGCTCAATTGCCGATATCTGCCGATCAAGGCTGCTCCCGATGATTCTTTGGGACTCATCTTTGCAGGTTATCCGGCCATCGTTTACGCCGCTGACCAGGGCGCACAAATCATCAATTGCAGCTGGGGATCTGAGTTTCAGTCGAAGTTTGGGCAAGATGTGGTCCGGTATGCTACCATCAACAAGCGAGCGGCGCTCATTGTGGCAGCGGGAAATTCTCAAAGTGAATTGACCTACTATCCTGCCGGATACCTGGAAGCGATTTCTGTTGCTAATACTTCATTTGGTGATACAATTTTTCAGGGAGAACAAGGCTACTCAGGCAGTACCTACGACAAGACCGTGGACGTATCTGCACCCGGGTGGTTGATCGTGGGGTGTGTAGATAACAACCGATATTTTGGGGGCTTTGCCGGGACTTCGTTTTCCGCGCCCATTGTGTCAGGTGCTACGGGCATTGTGATGTCGCATTTTCCAGCCCTCACTGGCTTTCAGGCCGCTCAGCGCTTGCGCGTAACCGCCGATCCGATCGATGCGGTCAATTCTCCGCAATACGAAGATCGCATGGGCCTGGGCCGGATCAACCTCATGCGAGCACTCTCTGATCCCCTCAAGCCTTCGGTCAGAATGCAGCACTTTTCCTATCGAAATCAACATGGTGAACCCCAAGCTCAAGCCGGCGACACCATCAC
>JANQTF010000010.1:24489-27794 GCA_030731845.1 Bacteroidia bacterium
GAACCATCGAACCGATCCATCAAGATGAGGCAGACAAGCGAGCCGATCTTGTGATCAAAGGGCGTTTTGACGATGCGAGCGCAGCCTCCCCCATAGGCCTATTGGTAGATCAGGAGATTTTTGGCTGGGATAATCCTGGAAGACGCCAATTTCTCCTGTTTCAATACCTCGTTGAGAACACAGGAAATCTCAACATCAATTCCTTGCATCGCAGCATGTTTGCCGATTGGGATCTGCTCAGTGGCAGTCAAAACCGAAATGGAGCCAACTACAATCAAGCGCTCGCATTCAGCTATACAGAAGATCTTCGGGGAAACAACCCCAATCAATACGGGTTTTCCCTGCTCTCAGAGGGTGTCTTTTCTGCCTATGCCGTTTCTCAATCCAGCACCTTTGTTTTCAATACGCTGAGCAAATATACAGCGATGAGCGCTGCTCTTTCTGCTTCCACAGGGGTGATTGGCTATCCCGGTGGATCTGATGTATCTCAATTTGTCAATGCCGGATCTCGATCCCTGGCCGCAGGTGAGCGGGATACGATTGCATTTGCCATGATCGTCGGACAGCCAGCAGACATTACCTCCATTCATGCAGAAGCACAAAGGGCCTGGCTCTGCGAGGTAAAGGGAGAAGGTCCCAACGAAGCCTTTGGACTCTCAACTGCCTTGGCAACGAGTGGCACGCCGATCATATTCACCGACACAAACCCCAAGGCCAGCACCTGGGCATGGGATTTTGGCGATGGAACCAACAGTAACCTCCAATCTCCTGTCCACAGCTTTCAGGCCCCGGGAAATTACCTCGTAAGGCTCACCGTGTCTGATGGATATTGCACCCAAAATCATAGCAAGTTGCTCAGTGTTCAGCAATCCGTAGGGATAGAAGATGACATCACTTCGGCAAGCATGATTCGCCCCAATCCGAATGATGGCAGGTTTGTCTTGGTCACAGAGAGCGATATTCAGGGTTGGCTACAACTCACTTTGCTGGATATTCAAGGAAAAATGGTTTGGGAAAAACGCTTGTGGAAATCTGCGGGAGAATCTACCGTTGACATCACAACCACACTTCCTGCCGGCTTCTATGTCATGCAGGGAGAAATCGGCGGGAAGCGCTTGTATGTGAGAATGGTAGTGGAATAGGGCCTCAGGCTTCTTCCTTTCGCTCCTTGAGCATCCGGTAGATGGTGGAGATGCCGATATCGAGTTTCTCTGCGACGAGCTTGATGTTTTGGTCGTATTTTTCGAGATAGATGTCGATGATCCGGTTGTTGTATTCCTTGAGGGTCATTTCCTCCGAGAGGACATCAGGCAGCACATCTGGAGAGGAGAAGGAGATGTCTTCTTCGGTGATTTCCTGGCCGGGAGCCAGCACCGCAGCGAGTTCCACGATGGCCTTCAACTCACGGATATTTCCGGGATATGGATAGGCCATGAGCTTTTTCTGTGCATCGGGAGAGAGCGTGTAGGGTTCCAGCTCATTTTCCTTGGAGAAATAATCCAGGAAAAATCTGGCAAGGATGAGCACGTCTTTGCCCCGGTCGCGCAGGGGTGGCAACTCAATGGGCAGGCCAAAGAGCCGGTAGTATAAATCCTCCCGGAAGGTTCCTTTCTTGACTTCATCAAGCAGGTTGCGGTGAGTGGCCACGATGATTCGCGAGTCCAGTTTCACGGGTTTGTTGGAACCCACCCTCACGACTTCTTTTTCTTGCAAAACCCGCAGGAGCTTCGCCTGAAAGGTGATGTCCATCTCGGCAATTTCATCGAGGAAGAGCGTTCCGCCGCTGGCTTCTTCAAACTTGCCGATGCGGCGCATGTTGGCGCCGGTAAAGGAGCCTTTTTCGTGCCCAAATAATTCCGACTCGATGAGCTCGCTGGGAATTGCGGCCATATTCACGGCGATAAACGGCTCCGAGGCCCGCTTGGAGTTAAAGTGAATGGCCTTGGCCACAAGCTCCTTGCCCGTTCCGGTCTCGCCGGTCACCATCACGGTGATATTGGTTTTGATGGCTTTCTCTATGTAGGAAAACACCTTTTTGATGGCAGGGCTCTGCCCGATGATGCTTTTCTCAAAATCATACTTTTGCTCCACCTCCTGCTGCAAGGTGCTGATTCGCGTTTTGAGCGACACATTGCGGCGAATGTTTTGGATGGTGGTGAGAAGCCTGTCACGGATATCGTTGGTCTTGGCAATGTAGTCGTAGGCCCCCATTCTCACGAGATCCACAGCGGTACCGATGTCGTCTTGTTCAGACACGATCACGACATCAATTTCGGGGTCAAATGCCTTGATTCTCCGCAGTACCTCCTCCCCTTGCATATCGGGCAGCCGATAATCAAGTGTGACAGCGAAAGGTTGTTTTGATTCCAGGGCGTCGAGAGCCTCTTTTGCAGTACCATATTTAAAGACCTCATAATCTGGATTATCTTCCAGGGTGAATCCTACCAACTCGCGGTAAAACTCATCGTCTTCAATGACAAATATTCGGGTACGGCTTGCTTCAAGTTCGGTCATGAATCGGCAATTGGGGAAAGCGAGGTTCGATAGCGTAGATAAATTGGGAATAATACGCCCAAACTACCGAAAAATCGTAAAATGCGAAAGTATGTATAGCCTTAAGTTATGGCTGTAGGAGTAATTCGCCAACACAATTACGGCACAGGAATAACACGCACAATCTGTGCTATGATTTCTTCCGGTGTCATATTTTCAGCTTCGGCCTCGTAGGTGAGGCCAATTCTGTGTCGCAGCACATCTTGCACAATGGCCCTCACATCCTCGGGAATCACAAAGGCCCTTTTCTGTACGAATGCGTAGGCTTTGGCTGCCAGTGCCAGATTGATGGATGCACGTGGCGATCCGCCATAGCTCAGAAGTGGTGCTAGCTTCTCCAGCTTATGTGCAGCGGGGCTACGAGTAGCAAAGACGATGTCGAGGATGTATTGTTCGATTTTTTCGTCGAGGTAAATGTCACGAACGGCTTTTTGCGCTGCCCGAATCTGTGGAATAGACACCACAGGAGAAATGCTGGGCGACTGCCCAGAGACATTCATTCTGATAATTTGCCGCTCGTCCTCCATGGTAGGGTAGGAGATCACGCACTTGAGCATAAATCGATCGAGCTGGGCCTCGGGCAGCTGATAGGTTCCTTCCTGCTCCAGCGGGTTTTGGGTGGCCATGACCAAAAATGGCTCTTCCATGGTGAAGGTCTCATCACCGATGGTCACCTGATGTTCGGCCATGGCTTCGAGCAGGGCACTCTGCACCTTGGCAGGAGATCGGTTGATCTCATCTGCGAGCACAAA
>JANQTF010000011.1:0-1291 GCA_030731845.1 Bacteroidia bacterium
GTTGTAGGCGTAGAATTTATTTGTCCCGTTTTCCGGACCTATGTAGAGAGTGTCTTCGATGGTGAATCCATGGGAAAATGCAAAGCCAATGCCCGGATGGTCTGCCTGCTGCACCCATTTATTGGAGTCGGGCAAAAATTCGTAAAGGGTCCTGGTAAATTGGATGAATGCGGTGCCAAACCCCACAAACCCTCGCTCGCCGGTGCTGAAACTGGCACAACCTTCGCGCACGCCACCGGGATAATCGGCCTTTTGGGTCCAGGTATTGAACGCAGGATCGTATTCCCAACAATCGTTGGTAGGATTGCCAGAAAATCCCTGGCGGCCTGTTCCTGCATAGCCTTTGTCACCGATGCTCATGGCAAATCCCCAGAAACGACCCGGAGCAGCGATAGACGCTTTTTGCTCCCAGGCGGCAGACAACTGCTGGGAAAAACTACTCGGCAAGAGAAAAAACAGGGGGAGGAGGCTCAGGAATCCTTTCATGACAGAATGCGGTTTGAGTGAATGATTGATTCCCGAATCTCTGCATCTGTTTCTTTCGCCACCATCCCCAAAGATGGGGAGAACGGTTACACAAGCCCTTCCCGAATGGCTTTGGCTACGGCTTCGGTCATCGACACTACGTGCAGCTTCTCATAGATCGCCTTCATGTGCGACCTCACGGTCTCGTAACCAATGTCCATCGCGGCCCCAATCATTTTATAGCTCAGTCCCTGGACAAGATGGCCCAGAACCTCGGTTTCCTTGGGCGTGAGTTGGTAATCGGGTCGCTCAGGCTCTATGGCCATTTGTCGGAATAAATGTAAGGCACGACGAGCGATCAAGGGAGTCATGGCAGAGCCACCCAGCAGGGTCTCGCGAATGGCTTCAAGTAACCTGTCTGGTGGGGTATTTTTGAGCAAATAGCCAGAGGCACCCGCACACAGCGCTTCAAAAATATGGTCATCATCTTCAAAGACTGTGAGCATGAGCACAGGCAGATCCGGATATTCCTGGTGAATCTGCTTTACAGCCTCAGTCCCACTGAGGCCCGGCATAGAAATATCCATCAGGATCATGTCTGGGAGGTCTTGCGCAAGTGTAGTCTCCAGATCATTGGCATGTGCGTAGGCCCCCGCAAGGTGGTAGCCGGGCGCTTGCAGGATCAGTTCCGACAGGGCCTCTCGCAGGCCCTCATGATCTTCAAAAATAGAGACGGAGATGGATGCGCTCATAATGGGTAAATCTATAGACTTAGCTTGTTGGCTGCCTCACCAAAGGTGGGGAGAGGCACGATTACCTTTACTTG
>JANQTF010000011.1:1301-1639 GCA_030731845.1 Bacteroidia bacterium
CGAGCCATCGGTTCGCAGGTCAAATGGTCCGCCCAATTCTTCTGCTCTTACCGTCATGTTGATCAACCCATTTCCCTGGGTCTTTTCGCCAACTGTCATTCCCTGCCCATTATCGTGGATGATCATGATCAAATGGCCAGCCTCTACGGCAATGCGGAGTGAAGCCTCTGTGGCTTGTGCGTGCTTCAGGATGTTGTTAATCGCTTCCTTCCCAATCAAAAAAAGATTCTTTCGGATGGGCATTGGAAGGGGCAATTCCTCCATGGAGGGCTCAAAATATGCCTGGTACACGATGCCTTTGGCTGCCAGAAGATGTGCTTTGTCTCGTAATTTGTTGA
>JANQTF010000012.1 GCA_030731845.1 Bacteroidia bacterium
AATTGAAGGAAGCGTTTCATAAAAAGCCGATTGAAAAGGTGAATAATGAAGGTGAAAAAGTTTGATGCTTCAAAATTCGCCGCTAGGGTTCACAGAGGAATCACAAGAAAATCACAGCAAAACATTTCTTTTAGCCCTCCAATCAAAATCACACAAACACCTAATATTCAGCTTATTACATTTTTTGACATTTTCCATCTCCTCTGGAAATGTCGGGAAGAAGACATGAGGATCGGTGGAATGGACTGAATTTGTCACCTTCACAAAATCGATAGTGATACTATTATAAATAGTTGTGATTGTTTTGTGAAGTTTGAGTTCAATTTTTGGAATAAATCCGGCAATCATGCAGAAGGTACTGATCATCGAAGATGACAAAGACATTGTGGAGCTTCTCGACCTCCACCTAAAGGATATGGGCTTTTCCACCTCCCGCGCCATGACGGGACACGACGGGCTTCAAGCTGGCCTGGCCCATACGTATGATTTGGTGATTCTCGACCTGATGCTACCAGGAATAGATGGCATTGAGATCTGCCGCAGGCTGCGGGCAGCCGAAATGCGCAGCCCTATTTTGATGCTCACCGCCCGATCTGAGGAGATCGACAAAGTGCTGGGACTGGAGATGGGCGCGGATGATTATCTCACCAAGCCTTTTGGTATCCGCGAGTTTCTTGCACGGGTGAAGGCATTGATGCGCCGCACGCAGCCCGTGATGATCGGCGGTGCCGTTTCTCAAAGCCACAGCGAAGAAGGGGCTATGGTATTTGGTGAGCTTGTCATAGAGCCCGAAAAACACAAGGTTTCTCTCTCAGGACAGCGGATTGACCTATCTCCCAAAGAATTTGAATTGCTTCATCTTCTCGCTTCTCGCCCTGGCAGATCCTATTCCCGCGAGCAAATTCTCAATCTCGTGTGGGGATATGACTACGACGGCATGGCCCACACGGTAAACGCACACATCAATCGGCTGCGCAACAAGATTGAGCCTGATATGAATCAGCCTACCTACATCCTCACCACCTGGGGCGTTGGATATCGGTTTAGTGAGGAGATACCATAATTTTCTGAGAACAAGCTCACAATATTTCAACATTAGGATTAGGTCATGGTGCGATTGAAAAACTCTCTGTATTGGCGAATTTCTCTGGGGCTGATGCTCCTGCTTTTTTCATTGGGAACTGGCTATTTGTGGATCACGAGTTTCACGGCGCAGCGCTTTCTTAAGGAACAAAACCAGCGCCTCTACGGCGATATTGCCCCCCACATGGTTCAGGAGGTAAAGCCTTTGGTGAATGGCAATGTGGATACCACAGCCATCCAGACCATTATGCACTCCATGATGATCATCAACCCCAGCGTGGAAGTCTATTTGCTTGATACCACGGGGCAGATCATCACCTATGTGGCACCCTACAAAAAAGTGCAGCTCAGCGAGGTATCTATTGCGCCAATAGAGGCTTTTTTGGCCGACCAACAGCAATTCATCGAAGGGGATGATCCGCGACATCCTGGAAAAGAAAACATCTTTTCTGCCGCCAAAATCGAGGAAGAAGGGCAGCTCATGGGCTACATCTATATCATTCTGGCAAGTGAGGCTCAAACTGAGGTGACGAGTTCGCTCTTTGGTAGCTACATGCTTGGCATTGGCGCCAAGATGTTTTTCCTGACACTCTTAGGCGCCTTACTCATTGGCCTATTGGCCCTTTGGCTGCTCACCCGCAACTTGCGCGACTTGGTGCAAACGGTGGTGAAGTTTCGCGATGGCGATTATCAGGCCAGGGTACCTGCCTCCATGCCCGGTGAGCTCAACGATTTGGGACAGACCTTTAATCAGATGGCGGATAAAATCATGGAGAGTTTTGATAAGATCAGATCCATCGAATCACTCCGTAAAGAGCTGATTGCCAATGTTTCCCACGATTTGCGCACACCGCTTTCGATCACCCGGGGCTATGTAGAAACCCTCCTGATGAAAGGAGAGACCATCTCTGCAGAGCAGCGAAAACAGTATTTAGAGACCATTCATCAAAGCTCGGAGCGTTTGTCGCGGCTCGTTTCCCAATTGTTTGAATATTCGCAATTGGAAGCACTTCAAATCCAGCCCAACAAAGAGCCTTTTTTCATCGGGGAGCTTGTGCAAGACGTGGTGGCCCGCTATCAGGTGCTAGCCTGGGACAAGGATATTACCCTCAGCTCCGTGGGGGAAGAAAATCTGCCACTCGTGCATGCAGATGTGGCACTCGTGGAGCGCGTGTTCCAAAATTTACTGGATAATGCCCTCAAATTCACCCCTGTAGGAGGCAGGATCACACTTGAACTGAAGGCTGGCAAGGAATTGGTGGAAATCTGCGTTGTGGACTCGGGAAAGGGAATTCCGGAGAGCGACAAGCAGCTTATTTTTGAGCGATATAAAAAGGCTGAACCACAGAGCCCTTTGGCAGCGGCAGGGCTTGGCCTGGCAATTGTGAAGAAAATTCTGGAACTCCATCAATCGGCCATCAAAGTAGAAAACCGCCCCCAGGCGGGAGCGGCTTTCCTGTTTCATCTGCCTGTATTTCAGGCGGGGTAAAGATCATTGCTTTATCATGCGGATTGAACTTGATATAGTTCCCACGTTATCTCGAATTTGAACAATATAGATGCCAGCCGGGAGGTCTGACACCTGCAATTGATGCCTGTTTTTTCCAGCATTCAGGTTGATCTGCTCCCGCTTCAACTCCTGTCCATTCATTGATAAAATGCAAACCTGGACTTGAGAGCCCTCTGATGCCAGCATCTCCAGGTTTGCCACCTCTTTCACGGGATTGGGATACAGAGAAAATGAAAACGTTGATTCCAACTCAAATGTCACTTCGACCTGATTGGTAAAGGAGGTTTTTCCGTCAAAATCTGTCTGCCGAATGCGATAGTAGGCGCTTCCCGAGAAAGGAGCAGGATCAGTAGCCTGATATTCTACCGGTTCGGTAGAGTTTCCTACGCCTTGCACCTTGGTAATGGCTTCAAAGACAAGCGCATCTGTGCTTCGCTCCACGGTAAAAAAGTCATTATTCTGCTCCATGGCAGTCATCCACATCAGTTCTACACCTGCTGCCGTGGGCGTCGCTTCAAAAGCAAGCCATTCTACCGGCATCCCGATGGGAGCATTCTGGCAATAGGTAACACTCGGTTCGGCGCTACCCCAATTGGTATCCATACCACCAACCGGGGAGCCTGCATCGCAAATGTCGAGATTGCCAAAGAGCTTTGCGCCACCATTCTGCGTAGTCATACCTTGAATGGCGATGCTCCCGTAGAGCCCGGAGCTAGTAGCCTGACCATATATCTTGCTGTTGTTGGTGAGGTTTCCCCCCACATCGATATGGCCCAGCACAGTCGCATTTCCGCCTCCATTCACAGTCATGTTACCTGTCAGTGTGAGGGTGCCTTCTTGGCGCAGGGTTTTGTTTACGTTCAAATTCCCACCGATAGAGACGATATTGTAAAGTTCAGCTACAGCGCTACCGTTAATTGAGAAGTTACCTCCAACGCTGAGGGTTCCTTCTGAGTTTAATGATTTATTATTCTCCACATCTCCCGTCACAGTCATTGTTCCTTCATTTTCCAATTCTGCATTACTGTTGACCGCGATATTGCCGCTTACGTGCCAGGTACCTTCGTTCTCAAGTTCGGTGTTGCTATTAAGTTGAACGTTCCCTGAGCTAACCATTGCACCCGTTTGGTTATGAAAAGACGCGCCGCTGCTCAGGGTAATAGATCCACTGTTCAAGGTGCCTTCATTGATGATCTCGGTGTTGGAGGACGAAAAATTCATGCTACTGAAGGTGGCTGTAGCATCCTCGTGGTTGATAAATTCATTTTCGCTGGTTCCGCCATTGAATTGCAGGGACAGCGAGGTGATGATGCCAAAATTATCCACGTAGTTTTCGCCTTTGTTAAATGACATAGACGCACCAGAGATTGTACCTTGGTTGCAAATCCTGACTTCGCCACTGCCCGAGCTGCTGTTTCGCTGAATGCTGCCGCTAAAGGTAGCCCCAGAAACAATACAGACCACATCGCCCTGTGAGACGGTGTAGGAATTGCTGTTGTTGCCTGTGATCGTAATCGTGCAGGATTCGCAGCCCTCATCGTCTTGGATTTCTTCGATCCCTTCGATGGAGAAGAAGAGAGCTGAGGCCAGCATTCCTACTACTCCCACAATCGACAATCCTTTGGCAATCTAGTTGGCAAGTGTAGTACTGGAGGAAATCTTGTTCTTCAATGATGACATATAAAATAAATTTACCCTGAAAGGTTATTGGTGATTCAATTAGCAACTTCTCACCACACCTGAATTGACAGATGCTTTTGAGAACCCGTCAAATGGGTCGAATAAAGGGTGCTGAAAGTTTCAATAATATGCGACTATATTCGATTTTCGAAATTAATCGACACCCAAATCTTTCACCCTAAAATATATCAAAAAGAGACTTTTCTGAGCCATGGATTTCCGGGAAAAAATATCTACGCTAATGTGTGAAAGCTTCGTGCTACCCGGCTTCTGAAGAAAAGAAACAGGATGACAACCAACCCGAAGGGCCAATTTTGTCAACTAGCCGACTTAAAGAAACTTTGAACATAACGTGCAAGGACACAAGAGGAGGTTTTCCGTTTACACAAACAGAATTTACGCAATCAATCATTTGCTGTATGAAAACGATTTCTTTTCTCTGCTTACTCACCTTGGTATCATTCCCAGCTTGTGTAGGAGTTGATTTTGCTGATGATGAGGTACTTAGCGTAGTGGCTATGACTACCCAAAATTCCTTTTTCCAAGGCGATATCATGCAGCTCGAGGCCAAGCTGGTTAATCCTTTTGGCGACAGATTTGATGGCCCGGTTGTATGGTCTAGTAGCAACCCTGCTGTGGCAGAGGTATCGGAATCTGGGGTTTTGCGTGCCAATGCCTTGGGACAAGTCGAGGTTCGGGCACAGCATAGCGAGGTGGTGTCCAACTCTTTGTTTATTACTGTAGTGGAAGACACCAATGCTGTAGCAGAAATCAGAATACTTGGACCGGGATCCATCCTCCCCCTTGGAGGCATGATCTCTTTGAGCGCAGAGGCGCGCAATGCGCTGGGGCAAGTAATTCCCGGATTGGTATTCGAATGGAGAAGTGATGCCCCCCAGATCGCCGAAGTATCTGAAGATGGCATGGTGACTGGCCTGACAACAGGCGCTACCCGCATTTTTGCCCAAGCAGCTGGGATTTCTTCCTCCGGTTATCAGCTTGAGGTAGCGGCTCCCTCTCGTAGTGGGACATTCACTGGCCTCAACGGCTATCAAGTACGGGGCACAGCTTTTTTGGAAAACAGTGACAATGGGCCAATTGTGCGCTTAGGTACGGATTTTCAGACATCCAATGGCCCCGGTCTTTATGTCTATCTCAGCAACAGTGCAAACAGTGTTGCTGGAGGTGTTGAAGTAGCGAAGCTTCGCAAAAATTCAGGAGAAGATACCTACCTCTTACCCTCCGGTGTGGGACTCACGACTTATTCGAATGTCATCATTCTTTGCAAGCCATTTAGCATCCCCTTTGGATCAGCCACCCTCAATTAATTTTTGTGATGAAACGAATCATGCTCCTCCTCCTTACTCTCAGCTTGTTCACAGCAAACGCATCGGCAGGTGGTCCCTGGCCCGCTGGCAAAGACAAAGGGTTTTTCAAACTCGGCCAGCGCGGCATCGTCAGCGATCGGTTTTATAATCCTGATGGCCAGATCATTCCCATCACGACCACAGGAGTATATGTCACAAGCTTTTATGGTGAATATGGCCTGAGCGATCGCTGGACCGTTAAGGGATATGTGCCACTTCTATTTCGGTCCACTTTGAATGAGGTTCGCTTCGAGCAAAGCGGTCGGATCGAGCCCGGTGACCAGTTCACGGGCCTAAGTGATGCTGATCTTGGCATTTCCTATGCACTCAATCAGAATAAGGCATTGGCTCTGGGTGTTACGCTGCGCCTCGGCATACCCATTGGGGAAACCTCTGGCGGCGAGACAGGTCTGCTCCAGTCCGGCGACGGCGAATTCAACCAACTGCTCCAACTCGATTGGGGCTACTCCTTCTGGCCGAAAAAACAATTTGTCAATGGTAGCATCGGTTTCAACAACCGCACCAAGGGGTTTTCAGATGAGTTTCACTTTGGTCTCGACTTTGGTACACAGATCGGCGACAAGGTCACCGCCATCCTGAAGACATACACCGTCCGCTCCTTCTTCAACGGAGACGCTCCCCAATCCAATACCGGGATTTTCTCCAACAATATCCAGTTCGTGAGCTTTGGACCAGAAGTCAGCTATCAGCTAAGCAAGAACCTTGGACTGAGCGCAGGGGCATTTTTTGCCACTGCTGCCACCAATGTGTTGGCTTCGCCGAGTTTGGAAGCCGGTCTTTTTTGGAAACTTTGAGATATGATCTTTTGGGCGGAGATGCCAGTCGAAGCTCGCATCAATGCTGAGGAAATGATGATGGAACTAGCAGTACATCTATCCGCTCAAAAACAACTCACCAAGGGACAGACGCATCGCATGGCGGGATTAGATCAATTGGCTTTTCAGCACGAACTCGCAAAGCGAAATGTGTAAATTCACTATGAGTGGTCTGATGTGGAAACCGACTTGAAAAATTTGGGGATTGAGCTATGATCCTCGTTGGATCCCGGCAAATTCAGCACTTAGCGCTGGGTATAGGAAATCATAACCAGCGGTAATTCGACATACAAGCCGCTTTGCCCATAGAGAACGTACCGAAAAACCCAACCGAAAGCAGGGAATGTCTTGGCCAAATTCCGCCTCACCTACTCTAGCGCGAGCCGGGAAAACCCCACTTTGGTAGCCATTTACACCAAAGGTGCTGTCTGTGACAAAACTGCGCCAGGCATCAACCTGTGCGACCAACAGCAGCAACAGGGAAAAAGTCAACCAAAGCTTCATGTTCTGAATAGTTGAGAGTGGAGTGCCTCCATCTAGCAATGTGCGAGGCGGCAAAAAGGTTAACACGTATAAAGGCAGATCGATTTCATATACCCTCCCTCACCAACTACCTTCCTTTTACCGCTTCTCCCAACACACAAACGCCAGGAAAGAATGGCTCTCTCCTGGCGCTATTTTTCAGATGAATGGTGGCAGCACTAGCTCACCCTTTCCACCTGCTCAAATTTGATGATGCCATTGCGCTGCACCACATGGATGGCCTGATCGCGGCTCACCGTCCCGGCCAGAATTTCCTTAGAGAGCTGATTGATCACCTCTTTCTGGAGAATTCGTTTCACAGGGCGGGCCCCATACTGAGGATCGTAGCCCAGGCTGGCAATCAGGTCGAGTGCGTCGTCGTCAAAGGTGAGCTCCACGCCGAGTTCGGCCATTTTCCTCACCAACCCCCGAATCTGAATCCGCACGATGTCTTTCATGTCCCCCTCGCTCAAGGGCGAGAACACGATGGCCTCGTCGATCCGGTTGAGCAGCTCAGGTCTCAGATGCCGCTTGAGCATGTCGAGCACCTGCTCCTTGATGATCACCATCAGGGCATCTTTGTTGTCATCATTCAACTCTTCAAACTTCTCCTGGATGTATTGAGACCCGAGGTTGGAAGTCATGATGATGATGGTGTTTTTGAAATTCACCACCCGCCCTTTGTTGTCGGTGAGGCGACCGTCATCGAGCACTTGCAGGAGAATGTTGAACACATCAGGGTGCGCCTTCTCGATTTCATCGAGCAGCACCACAGAGTAGGGTTTTCTGCGAACGGCTTCGGTGAGCTGTCCGCCTTCGTCGTAGCCCACGTATCCGGGAGGGGCGCCCACGAGGCGGCTCACGGAGTGCTTCTCCTGATATTCCGACATGTCGATGCGCACCATGTTGCGCTCATCGTCGAAGAGATATTCGGCCAGGGCCTTGGCCAGCTCCGTTTTCCCAACCCCGGTAGATCCGAGGAAAATAAAGCTACCAATGGGGCGATTGGGGTCTTGCAAACCCGCACGGCTTCTGCGAATGGCATCGGAGACGGCTTCGATAGCTTCCCCCTGCCCTCCTACGCGATCATGGCGAGGCTCTGCGAGCTTGAGG
>JANQTF010000013.1 GCA_030731845.1 Bacteroidia bacterium
CAGAGGTAGTCGCATTGATGCCAAGGATCACATTGCCCCCCAGATCTGCGGCAATGGCTTTTCCAGCGTTCTCTTTGCTGGCTTGCTCCTCTCCACCTGACCACAAGTGAAGGCCAGCGGGACTATATTTTCCAGCAAAATATCCGTTGAAGGTAGAAAAACCAACCGAAATTGGGCCATTGAGGATGCGTGTCCCTGCACCAGGATCAAAATCAACGGATCCCTGATAGGTGCCTGTGAGGAATATGTTGCCGCAATTGTCGAGAGCCAGATCATCAAGTGCATCGTTGGAAAATCCTCCGATGGTATTCACCCACACCGGGACCAGAGCATTGCTATAGGAGGCAAAAAAGATGTCTGTATTTCCGTTGGTAGCGCGGGTTACCCCAGGCCCAAAGTTGGCATTTCCTCCAAATTCGCCTCCCACCACGAGCCGCCCGGATGGACTCAGCTCCAAGTCCTTGACCCGATCATTTTGCAATTCTCCGATGGGAATTCCGGTGTCGTAGATAAGGGTAGTTCCTGATTCGATATACTTGATCAGAAATCCGTCCTGATTGCCGTAAGAAGTATATGGATTGCTGATGCCAGGTGCAGCGGGGTTGGCCTCAAAAGTGTTGGAAAAATAGCCACCCACGAAGATTTCCCCGGTGGCAGACACCTGTATGTCTTGCCCGCGATCATTGGCTGTGCCGCCAAACCCATAGGAATAGACAGGTGTTCCGGCATTGTTGAGCTTAACGATAAACCAATCCTCAGCGCCGTTGCTTGTGAGGGCAGGCATGGCCCCCGCGCCATCAAAATCTACGGTGCCTCTGTAGCCTCCGGTGAGGTACACGTTGCCAGCGGCATCCACATCAATGCCGTATCCGCCGTCTTGGAGGGTTCCGCCAGCGCTGTAGTTCCATTGGTAGAGAAGATTGGCAGCGTTGTATTTGATAACGAAGATATCGGCATCTCCCGCGCTGCTCAGGGAAGCTGCACCCAAGGTATTTCCTCTAAATGCACCAGTAATGTAGAGGCCCCCATTGCCATCAAGAACCATATTGGATGCCAGGGAGTTGGCTGTTCCGAAAATGGTGCTGATCGTCAGTAAATTGCCAGAAGGGCCGTATTTTGCCAGGAAAATATTTTGGTTGGCGAAACTAAAGCTGCTGTTCGCTACCAGCGGTGACGGGTCGAAATCTACTGTTCCGGAAAAGTTGCCCAGGACATAGCTGTTGCCATCAGAGTCCACCACCACGTCGCGCACGTCGAGGCCAGGTGTTAGGCTGGATACAAATTGGCTGGCCCAATCAGGGCGCTGAGCCAACAAGGATTGACTCAATAGCAAGAAAAAGAAAGAATGAAATATGAGCTTGGTGGGCATCAGGAAACCGATTAGCAATGAAAAAGGGAAAAGGATGCCAGGGGGGATTGACTTCAAGGAATAAAACTACGAAAATGAAATAGGTTTTTTTGCTATGCTTTGCATGATCGGTCAATCTTCCTTGCAAATGGGATGAAGTCGGTTCCGCTGATCCGTGAGCGAATCGGAAAGAAGAACTTCGGCCCCGGAGGAATGATCCATGGAGTTAACTTGCTGTGAGGCGTAGTCCCGAATTTGATGAATCT
>JANQTF010000014.1:0-5104 GCA_030731845.1 Bacteroidia bacterium
GCAGCGCTCACAGAGTTGTTCAACGAACTCAAAACCGACCAAACTCCCGTAGTGGTAGAGAGAATCGTAACTGATATCGACTCCATTGTACGTTTGGTTCGTTTTCCTGGCTGGCAAAAAACCGTTGCCGGAGAAAGAGAGGTGCAGAAATCGCTTCGTCAGGCATTGCTCAAGTACCAGCTCCACAAAGATCAGATCTTGTTCGAACGAGCCTACGGGTATATTAAGGAGTATTATTGAGGCGGGAATTGGGGTTTTTCGCAGCAATCTCGACGCTACGGTTGTAGAAATTCCACCACAGATTACCACAGAGAAGAATCTGTGAAAATCTGAGTAATCTGTGGTTTTAATCAGCTAGCTACCGCGAGAAGGAGGTGAATCCCCCCTACTCAATCGGCCGGCTCAGCACATGGATCACCCCATTGCTGCCCTGTACATTGATGATGGGCGCGCCGATGGTACTATTGATGATCATTTGGCCGGCGGTAGCGGAGGAGATTCTGACTTCTGTGCCGGCGAGGTTGGTGTAATAATTGTCAACTGCCTGCGCAAACTCCTCGTAGGTGAAGTTTCCTTCGATGATGTGGGTTTGGACCATTGTTTTCACCTGCTCGTCAGTCAGTTCACTGAGGCCAGCGAGGTTGTTGTCGGTGAAATAGGCATCAAACGCGCTGTTACTCACACCCAGCAGGGTATAAGGAGTGCTACCAAGGAACAAGCCAGTGAGGCCAGCACGGGTGATGGCTTCTTCCATCGTAGAGAAAATGGGGTTGTCTCTGATCAGTTCCCAGGTCCGGGGAATTCTCACCACGCCGTTCAGCTCTTGGAGCAGCCCGGTACGTGTTTCTGTATTGGGGCGGATCACTTCGATGGTATCATTGAGAATGACAGAGGTAGCCGATCGTCGCACGAGCATCACGACGCCAGTGCTGTCAGGACTCTTGGGGCAGAGTGTCCGGATAAAGCCATCGCCCAGATTGGCGATATCAAGCCGTCCAAATTGCATGTGGTACCTCAGCAGGTAGGCAAGGTCCTGCCTCGGCACCTCCGCGATGCTGTTATAGTTGCGGGCAGCTAGCCAGGCAGAAAACCCCTCATCATTGGGGGCAAAGAGTGTGAATTCATATCCCGCCTGCAATTCCTTGTCATAGCCCATGCGCCTCATTCCTTCGGTGAGGATCGTGTATTCGCTGCTCTCGGAGATGGTTTCCCAAAGGTCTGGGCTAGTATCAGGCTCGGGAAGGCAGGCGCTCACAAGAAGGAGCAAAGAAGCGGACAGGAACCAGGAAGAGAATGATTTTATCATGAGTGGTAGTCTGAAATCGTAAAAATGGAGTAGGGGAGGGGAAGCATCAACGAGAGCATAACGATATTCTCCTCGGATTCGCTGCCCGGAAACATTTATCTGCCCAATTGCAGGCTCAGGCCAGTGACCCACCACCTTCCGGGCATTTGCGCGCCAAGAAGATCGGAGTACTGTTCGTTGAACATGTTAAAGACCTGACCCTGAAGGGCCACTTTTTGATCGAAGAAAAACACCTGGCCTTGCAGATGCCAGATCATAAATGTCGGTTCGAGCGTGGCTCCAATGGCCGTTGCGCTTGCCGCGTCGCGCTGTCTCCAGAGGGTTTGTAGGCCCAGAGAAAACCTTTTGTGTAGCAGGGCAGCACGTCCTGTGACCTGGTGCCGGGCGATATTGGATAAGTATTTGGACAGGGTGCCATCTGGCGAATCAGCATTGAGAAAGGTGTAGCCAGCATCCACGTGGAGGGTGTAGGCAGATCCAAGGCTGGTATTTTCCTGAATAAACAGCTCAAGTCCAGTCGTATTAAGGCTCGATAGGTTGCTGGCATACAGGTAATCAGCTCCCTGAGTGAGATTGCCTTGGCGGGGAATATTCTCAAAGTTGGTGAGAACGTAGTCGATCAGGTTGCGTCCTTGACGCTGAAACCCGGTAAGAGACAGGCTAAGGCCCTTCACGATGTTCATGTCCAGGCCAGCTTCATAGCTCCAGGCAGTTTCAGCGACGAGGTCAGGATTGCCCAAATTCCGAAGCGGGCTGAGCGGGCCTGCCAATCCAGTGGATACAAATCGCTCTGTATAGTCGGCGGCTCTGATGGATCTGCCCACGCTGCTACGCAGGGTCAGTTGCCCGAGTTGATAACTCGCATTCAGTTGTGGGGTCACTTCGGTTCCATAATTCACATCCTGATCGACTCGCAGGCTACCACTGAGATGAAGGTCATTCACAGGTTGGGCATATAGCATAGCATAGGCACCCATGTGTGTGTCGGCGTGGTCACCGCGATCGTTGCTTTCGATGGCTCTTCGGCTTGCCTGAGCCCCTGCGGCCCAGGAAAGCCGCGAATTCACCTGCTGAAGGTGATGAAGGTTGGCATTGAGAAAGCCTGTTTGGTGAATGTTGGCAGCGAATGCTGGATTAAACAAAAAGCTATCCGTGGAGCTGAGGTAGGAAATATCAAGGCGTGTGTCTCCCTTGGCTGATTTATGGCTCAGGCGCGCCTGATTCCACCATCTTCCGGTTTCCTCCCTCGATTCATCAAAAGTACTGGTAGTGTAGAAATATTGTGCCTGAAAGGTTCTGGTATCTCGCCCGGTTCTCATGGCAAGATCCCAGCCTTTTCCGAGGTCAATGCCAAGAGAGGCAGTAGCCGTCCGGATCTTAAAATCTGCAAGATTCCCTGAGGGCAGCGGCTGTCCGTCGCTGCTGATCCATCTGCCGCCTGCGCCAACCCGCACTTTTTTTCCGGCATTCCAGAGTCCGGTTTCTGCACCCAAGAGGCCATATTGCCCGGCATTTCCACCTACTCTTACGTTTTGGGTGGATTTCGGTGTAATAGAAAAAGTTCGGGTAATGATATTGATCACGCCACCCACGGCATCAGGGCCATATTGGGCAGAGCCGGGGCCTCGCAGAATTTCGATGCGCTCGATTTCTTCAAGGGTTACGGGAAGATAGGTCTGGAAATGTCCCGTCAGCGGGTCATTGATTCTCATTCCATCCATAAGAACGAGCACCTGATTGAAGGTGCCGCCCCGCATAGAGATATCGGCCTGGGTTCCGAAGGCACCACGAGCCTGGATTTCTACCCCAGGCAAAAACCGAAGGAGCTCATCTACTGAGCGCACAGGAAGATTTTCGATCTGCTGCCGATCGATCAGGGAAACGAATTTGCCCATCTGATCACTCTTTAGCCCAAGTCTGCTGGCTTCTACGGTCACGGTGTCGCTGAGGTACAGGCCTGTTTGTGCCGAAAGGAAGGGGAAGCTGAGAAAAAGGAGGGAAATGAATAGGATCGTTATTCTCATTGATAGATTCTTTTTTTCGCGAAGGCAAAGGTAGGGCTTCCATTATGGGGAAATCAAGGGAATGATTTCGGCACGAATGCCTGTCGCCGATATATACACTTTTGCCAGGGTAATTGGGAGGGAAAACCTTCGGGGCCCAGCACTGCCGGGGTTGAGGTAGAGAAGATTTTGCTTCACAGCTTGGAAAGGTTTGTGAGAATGGCCATAGATAATGGCGCTCATACCAGCTGTGGCAGGGTCGAGGTCGAGGTCTTCGATGGCATGCACAAGGTAGAACCAATGTCCGCCAAGCTCCACTGCGGTGGTGGCAGGCAATCGCTGTGCCCATTCTGGGCCTTTGTCAATGTTGCCACGAATGGCAGTGAGGGGAGCAATTGAGCTCAGAGAATCGAGAATGGAAAATTTGCCTACATCTCCGGCATGTAAAATGTGGTCAACGCCCCGCAGGGCCTCGATGGCTTCTGGCCTCAGAAGCCCGTGGGTATCTGATATAACGCCAACGATCATCCGCCTACTTCAAGCAACATGCTACCATAGGAATAGCCACCACCAAAGACGGCCATGACAATGATTTCACCCGGCTTGAGCTCATCCCGATGCTCAGAAAGAGCGATGGCACAACCCGCGCAGCCAGTATTGCCGTATTCCTGGATGTTGGACAAGACACGCTCCATCGGTAAGCCGAGCTTTCCAGCTACGTTTTTACTAATCCTGAGATTGGCCTGATGCGGCACAAAGTAGCTCAATTGGTCCAGGGTAATGCCGTTTTTGGTCATGAGTTCTTCGCTCACTCTGGCCATGTATTCGCAGGCATGAATAAAAACATCTCTGCCATGCTCCATGATGATGCCACCATGGCGGGGGCGCAACACCACCCCTTCGGTTCCTTTCCCAACGCCCGCGGCACCACCTGTCACCAAATCAATGATTCTCAGGTCGGTATCCTTGCTTCTTTCTTTGGTAATCACGAGAGCAGCTGCTCCGTCGCCCCAGAGGTGTCCGGCTTGCGGATCAGACTCATTGGCATACAAGCTGTTGTGTTCTGATACCACGACGAGCGCCTTGGTGGCCTTTCCCATGGCAAAGTAGCCCTGGGCTACCTCCACCGCATTGAGAAAGGAGGAGCAGGCAGACGATACCGTCACTACAGGAATATGATCTGCCCCAATTTCCTTTTGGATAATGTGGCCCATGGTCGCCACGGTGTCATAAGGGGAATAGGTTCCGCCTACGATAAGATCGATCTGATCAAGAGGAAAGGAGAGTTTCTCTCTTAAGGCCTTCACGGCTTCGACCGCCATGGTGTGGGTGTTTTCGTCTTCTGCAGCCTTGCTTCTGGTCTTGATACCTGTTCTGGTCTCAATCCAATCTTCTGTGAGGCCGTTGACTGCTTCGAAGTAAGAATTTGGCACTCTACCCGAAGGGACGAAATGGGAAATGGCAGTAAGGAACATGTTATCTTTCACTACGTGTGAGCGAGGGCACAGCGTTATATTTGAGCGACAAACATAGGAAATCCTGAGGGAATACCTACGCGTTTTCGCTCCGCAAGTGAAAGGGTAATCGCTTCTTTGTTAGGCCTTTATGCCTATTGTCAATATCTGTATTCGCTATTTTGCTGAAAGTCAGGCAAGAAGGGAAGCGCGATGTAGCCCACCCACCTTGTGGCTGTCTTCGCCTCTTTCGAATATATTTTTCATATTTTTTTCCGACAGCAAATATTCAGGAGGAATGCCGAATCAATTTGCAGTAAGAAACGATGCCCTGACTTTCC
>JANQTF010000014.1:5114-27329 GCA_030731845.1 Bacteroidia bacterium
AAATAGACCCCATCTTGCAGGTCGTAGCCAGCTTCAAATTTGGTGTGGTCACCCACTTTCGATTTCCACAGGGTGAAAGGGATCTTTTCTCCTTTGAGGGAATACATGGAAATCTCCAACCCGCTGTCTGTTGACTCAATGACGAGGGCGTCACTGATTTTTTTGATGGAAAATGGGCGTGATACCTCCGTAGAATCTGGCGAGCTAGCCAACATAGGAGAGAGAAAAATAAAGCCGAAAAAAATGGTAAGTAGGTGTTGCTTCATGAGTCAAAAACAGAAATAATTCCACCTGAACAGAGACATATTACGTGCCATCGGAAATGGGTTTCGTAATTAATCAACATTCTTGAGACGTGGATTTTTTTTCTGGTCACTCGATATTTGAAGAAATCGAACTATGTAACCGAGGTTCAACGAGGAGGTGATGAATAAAACCCGTCAGGGATCTCACTATTCGGTTAATACTTCTGATATAGAAGCTTTTAGGAGCAATTCCCAGTCCATTACTACAGGAAGATTAGCTACCCGATATTGTAGGTCGAGGATCGAGGCATTAACAAATGTGATCCCATTAACTTCACTGATCCCATAGCCTTCGTGTATGTGTCCAAAAACATGAAGCAGGGGTTTTACCTCCCAGATTTTTGCATTGAGTTCTTCACAGCCCACGATTTTTCCGTCGAAGGTGAGGTCGCGGATGCCATACACAGGACCATGTGTGAGAAGAATATCTGTATCCGTAGGAATTTGCTGCCAATACCTACGAATGTCTTCGCCCCGATGCCGGTTGAAGGCCCAATCAAAAAACCAAGGGGTGATCGGCGAGCCCCAGATCTTGATTCCCGCGATCTCAATTCCCTCATTTTTGAGGTAATGGACATTTGGGGGGATCATTTCCTGAAACAGATCTACATTTCGCTCTGCTAAAAAATCGTGGTTGCCAGCAATGAATACCTTGTGAGGATGTGGCTGCGCCGAAAACCAGGACAGAAACGATTCTACCTGCCAGGGTTCTCCCGAGGAGCTAATGTCGCCTGCGTGAAGCAATAAATCGCCCTCAGGGAGCTCAATCTGGGCATGTTGCCCATGTGTGTCCGAAATACAAACGATCCTCATATTAGCTTCGAATCTACATCACAAGCTCCTGATTCCCCAATAACCCCCTTGCTATTCCACGATGAAATATACCTTGCTGATCAGTCCTTGCTTTACTTCATAGATGGCCACTGCATCAAGAATCCTTCCTTCTCCAAACCTGCGAACTTTCTCCTGGTCGATCACCTTGTTTCCAACTGTGATCCGATTCACGAGCTCGCAGTGCAGTCCGGGCGTGTTCTCAAACATCGGCCCATAGCCCTCGCGAAGATAGGCTCTCCCTTTCCCCTGAAGTTGATCTGGAAATTGGTACACCTCCACCTCTTCGGAATAGCAGGCTACAAAGGCTTCGAGGTTGCGGGCATTGTAGGCGTTGAGCTGGCGCTGGGCCATGCTTTCCGGATCTGAACTGATCAGAGAGCCTGGAGAGAGAAGATTCCCCCCTTTAACCACATAGCGAATATCGCTTGCGCCGGGAAGGGAATCGAGCGGGTTGTGAGTAAGCAGCACGAGGTCAGCCCTCATTCCGGAGGCCACAGCACCGCTGGTGGCCTGTAAGCCGAGCATAGTAGCACCGTGGAGGGTGGAGGCCCGCAGAATCTGCGCAGGGCTCAAGCCCGCCTCTGTCATCATGGACCATTCGGCAAAATAGGAGCTCGCATGCAGCGTTCCAATGTTGCCTGCATCGGTGCCTGTGACCACGTTTACCCCTGCATCCGAGATTCGCTTCAGGTTATTGAACATGATCTCGTTCGTCTTGCTGGAATTGTCGGGCATGGCCCGAAATCTCGACAGCCAGGCTGGAAGTTGTCCCGCTGGCAGATGCCGTAAATCCATCAGGGAGCCGAGGGTGAATGGATTGGCCAGCAGAAAATCAGCCTCTGTAAAGGGGAGCTTATTCTTGAAGGCCAGGTCATAGTTTTCGCTCACCTGGAGGGTAGGTATGTAGGACACGTTGCGTTCGAGCAAAAGGGCGATAAAGCGGTCATCTACCTCCTTATCCGATACACTGTGCACCAAAATATCAGCGCCAAGCTCCACCGCCAATCGAGCTGTTTCGAGCTGTGTGGCATGCACGGCTACGGGGATTCCGTGCAGGTGGCTCTCTGCGATAGCGGCTTCTACAAGCCGACGGGAATCTTCTGGAGATTCCCCCGGAAAAACAATGAACCAGATTTTGATAAAGTCGGGCTTGCTGATCAATTGGGCCTGTACCATGGCTTTTGCATCCTCAGCTGAACTGGCTTTGATAATTGGAGGGTCATCGACTTCCAGCTCCTTGGGCACGTAGGTGGAGATCAGTGGGCCGGTCACATACACTTCCGGAGCCATCACAGAGCGGCTTTTTTCGCGAATCTGGTAGTTCTCCATCGGTCCACCCACATCACAGATGCTCGTGACACCCGCGGCGAGGTATCGGCGCATAAAGTCTTCGGCCAAAGCCCTGGTTTCGTAGCGCTCTTGTTCGTAGGGCTTTATTGCCCTCAGATCAAGAGCATCGGGTCGGGTATAGATCCCCCCACTTTGAAAAAAGTGAATATGGGCATCGATCCAGCCTGCTGTGAGATACAGGTCTTTCCCATCTACCTGTAGATAGGCTTGTTGCTCTTCGGTGAGCGGTATGGAAGGAGCAATGTGGCGAATGACACCTTCTTCGATCAACACATCTTGCCCTTCGAGAATGCTTTCTGATGCCAGAACTACGACATTCACCTCGCGGATCAGCAGATTTTGGGGGCTATTTGCTTCCTGGGCTGGAAGCCTGAGGCAGAGAAATAGCAGCGCAAGACTGGTACATATTTGGTTCATCTGTAGGGGAGGTGAAGGGGTTGACAGAAGAGAAAAGAATGGGCGACTCAGACCTTGGCGCTGGACCTGCAGATGGAAAACAGGCTCACAGGCACTTCTCTGCCCCGCAAAGGGAGTTGGCCAATGGGATGGATCTCTATAAGAAGCTCCTCAGGTTGGAGCAATTGAAGCAAATCTGATGAAATCAGCAAGGGCACTTGATAGGTATTGCAGAGGCCTTCAATCCGGGAGGTTGTATTCAGCACGTCGCCTGTGTACACGATCTCTTGTTTTACTTTGCCGATGGTGCCTTTGGCTACCGTTCCGTGGTGCATGCCAGCCTTAAATCTGGGCAAAAAGCCGTATCGCTCCTGGTATTTGGTTGCTTTCTCCTGGATGAGATCCTGGATGATAAAGAAGGACTTTAGGCAGTTTGAATGCCTGATCCCCGATTCTCTGGACCAGGATACCACCACTTCGTCTCCTACATATTGGTAAATCTCCCCTTCGCATTGCTCAATCGGATCGGCGATGTCTGAGAAAAAATCGCTCAACAGGCTGAAGTAGCGCACATGTCCCAGCCTCTCAGCGAGCTGCGTAGAGTCTTTCAGGTCGAGAAACATGAAGATCCGCTCCACTTCCTCACTTTTGGAGGCCTGCTTGGATGATCTGGGCTCTTGAAAATGACTTTTTTTGATGGCACCAAGCAAGACACTGATCAGCTGATCATTGTCCCAGGGCTTCACTACAAAGTCAGTTGCGCCTTGCTTCATAGCTCTGATGGCCAGATCTATGTCGCCGTAGGCGGTCATCATGACCACACTGGTGCCCGGGGCCATGGTTTGGATGTGGGTCAACCACTGAAATCCCTCCTTGCCGGAAGTCTGGCCCGCCACGAAATTCATATCAAGGAGCACAACCCCAAAGGATTCCTGTTGCAGGAATTGGGTGATTTTGTGCGGCGTATTTCCAACCACAACCCGGTCAAAATACCTTTTAAGCACGATGGTTAAGGTGGAAAGAATTCCATCGTCATCGTCTATGATAAGAATGCTGCCTTTGACCCCGGTTTCGTTCATGAAGGATAATAGCGTTTAGGAATGTCTTCATACGCTTCGGACATGAGCCAAGATACGGCGAGGGTCGATCTGAGCCAAATTCGCAATCCAGGCTCGACGATCTAGGAGTTCAGCACAATTCTGAACCAGGAGGCAGCGGCAGATTTTTTGAACACCTTGTTCCACCAGGATTGTTGCATCATATCCTCAATACGGTATTTTTCCAGGGCTTCCCGGGAGTGGTGGGTATAAAATGGCAACACGCTGGTCATTCTTTTTTCTTCACAATACTTCTCGAAAGCCTGTGATGCTGCGGCAATGTTTCGTGAAGGTCTGAACGGGGTGTACATCAGGTGGATTTGCCCACCGAGTTTGAGTAGAGACACCGCCTGTTCAATCACCCGACCCAGATCGGGCATCCATGGCAGCACATCCATGAGGATGATATGATCGAATTGGTGGGGTCGAAAGCTGGTATGAAAAAAATCACTCTTGACAAAGGTGAGTTGCGGGTGCTGAAATACTTTTTTAGCGAGAGAAATTTGTGCTGGATCAATATCTAGTCCGACTACTTTTGCCTGGCTGGCAGCAGCTATCTTGTGGCTAAGCCATCCGGATCCACATCCCACTTCCAAAATATGGAGGTTTCCCTGATCCAGCGTTTGGATAAAGGGTGCAAATCGGTCCCAGATTGCGGCTTTTTCTGCCCATTCTTCTTCATGAAGATTGTAGAAAAAAGTATGGGGAAATTCTTCTACCTCCACTTCCGCCCAGTTTCGGTTGTCCTTTGTGCGCCAGGTTCTGAGGGCTTGAAGCAGCGGATCAATCGTTTGTTCGAGATTGGGAGCCATTGCGTCGGAAAAATTCGTTTGCTGGGCCTGCAAAGACTTGCTCGGCCCAGAAGAATTTCGCGGTTTTCGGCTACGACCTGCCGAAGGCTTGTTGAGGGCTTGTCCGGTGTCAGTCACGATCATGGACTCTCCAGAATCGCCGACGGAATGAAGATGTTGAAAATCAATCACAGCAGGGAAAGTAAAGGGTGGCACAAGCGTCAAGGGGGGAACAAATCGTAATCGAGAGGCTGTTAAGGGGTTTATGTAGGCTATCGCCAATGTCAATATTGGAAACAAGCGCTGAAGAAGTGGAGCAGACGCACCATCTTATCTCCCCAAATCCAGCAATGTTGAGGATCTTCACACAATCTGATTGTGGGGTAATGGCGACAACTTTTCCTTTTATCTCCTGCGGATAAATGACCTCAGGAAGCCAGGTATCGCAAGAAAGAGGATCGGGTAAAACCCAGGCCTTGTAAGCCAAAAGGAACAGGATGAAAAGAACACCTAGAACAATGCCGCCAACCCCAATCAGGTATGTTAATTTTCTTACGAAAGGACTATGCCTGATCATGACTTCTAAAGCGGTGGTTTACAACATGTTGGGGAAGATATAAAAAAATCGAGATGAAATGAATTTGCAGGGAAGAATTTTTCAGAATATCGAATAAAAGTACCTTTGGTCGCAAAGGGCATAGCAGCTGTGGATGTGTTGAAGGGGGTTACTCAAATCCGTTTGGAATAATCCTGAAGAAATGAGGTGTGATCTTGATAAAATCCAAATCAACAGGATATGAACAGGATATAATGGCATAAATATCCCTCTGTGGGGCTCCCAAGCCTGATTTTATTTTCTAATTCTGTTTTTAGGGCTATATTAGCGGAAATTTTCAGGCTAAGAGGAGCATTATATATACATTTATGTTCGACGTCTTCGACAAGATTGATAAGAATATGGCCACCGATTTGGGGCAATATTCAAGTGTGGGACACGGGTATTTTGCTTACCCCAAGCTCGAAGGTCCTATCGGGCCTCGCATGAAGTTCCGTGGAAAAGAAATGCTCGTATGGTCGCTCAACAGCTATCTCGGATTGGCTAACCACCCTGAGATCAGAGAGGTTGATGCACAAGCAACTGCCGACTGGGGGCTAGCTTACCCGATGGGTTCGCGTGTGCTTACTGGTAACAGTGATCATCATGAGGAGTTTGAGCGTCAGGCAGCTGAGTTTATGCAGAAAGAAGATGCTTTCTTGCTGAATTTTGGCTACCAGGGTTGTTTGTCTATTGTTCATGCACTGACCGACCGTCGTGACGTGATTGTATATGACCAACTCTCTCACGCCTGTATCATGGATGGGATGAATATGAGCCTCGCTAAGCGGTTTGTTTTCGCTCACAACGATATGGAGCAACTCGAGAAACGTCTGCAACAGGCCAAAAGAATCACCGAGAAAACTGGCGGTGGGATCCTCATCATCACCGAAGGGGTATTTGGCATGAAAGGGGATCTCGGAGCTCTCGATCAGGTCGCTGCTCTCAAAGAAAAATACAACGCCCGCTTGTTTGTGGATGACGCACACGGATTTGGTGTCATGGGAGAAACCGGAATCGGTACTGGCGAGCACTTTGGTGTTCAAGACAAGATCGATGTTCTCTTCAACACATTCGCCAAGTCCATGGCTGGTTTTGGTGCTTTCGTTGCAGGGGATAAAAAGGTAATCGGATACCTTCGCTACAACATGCGAAGCCAGATCTACGCAAAGTCTCTCTGTATGCCGATGGTCATTGGGGCAAAAAAGAGGCTCGAAATGCTCCGCACCATGCCTGAGCTTCGCTCAAAACTCTGGACCATCGTCCATAAGTTGCAAAACGGCCTTCGCGAGCGTGGATTTGACATCGGTGTGACCAACTCGCCCGTTACGCCTGTCTATCTGCATGGATCAGACATCGAAGCCATGGGCCTCATTATTGATCTTCGCCAAAATCACGGTATTTTCGCCTCAGGTGTCGTTTATCCTGTGGTAGAAAAAGGAGTCATCATGCTCCGTCTTATTCCGACTGCCATGCATTCCGAAGAAGACGTAGATTACACGCTTCGAGTATTTGAAACCCTCAGGTCTAACATGGAGGCCGGTGTCTATAAAACTTTACCGCAATCAATTGCTTCTTCTTTGTAATTTTTGCGGTTTGTTCTAATTTGTTATATTGAGTTTAAGAACCCAACTTTGGAAAAAATGGAAAAGTACAACAAGCTAAAAGAACTCATCATCGCGGTTGAGGATGACTTCGCAAAGTTCTACGAAAAAGGCAACAAAGCTGCTGGTACGCGTGCCCGCAAAGCGATGCAGGATGTGAAAGTAATGGCCCAGGATATCCGCAAGGAGATCCAGGATTCAAAAGTTTAATTACTCTCTCCTTGCCTTTGACGCTGAAAAGCGTCTCGAAGACAACGAACTGATGCGATAGGTTGAAAGCAAAGCTTTCTACCTATCGCTCTTTAGTTATTGTAGGTAAAGGTAAATCTGTAGAAATGCAACGCAATAAGCCTCTTATGAACTCCAGAGGGGCAAAGCCTCCTGCCCTGAATAGGCCCCCATTCATGAGAATCTAAAAATGGCCAGGCATTGGATGTGCCGCTACATAAAGTGACGACTTTGAACTACTTCAATTAAAATGCCTTCTCCCAGGCTTGCTTCATTCGCTGGCTTAGCGCTGCCGATGCCTCGACCAAAGGGAGTCTGACGGTCTTTTCGCAAATCTCTTGAATCGCAAGGAGCGCCTTCACGCCAGCCGGATTGCCTTCCACAAAGTTGAGGTTCATCAGGTCGAGGAGCTGATATTGCAACTTGCGCGCTCCTTCAAAATCACCTGCTAGCGCTGCTCTCACCAAGTCGGAGAATGGTCCGGGAATTGCATTGGCCGCCACGGAAATGACGCCTGTAGCTCCCAGTGCCATCAATGGCAAGGCGATCGAATCCTCGCCGGAGATCAGTTGAAAGCCTTCTGGCTTTTCAGCCATGATGTGCATACATTGTTCAAAATTGCCCGAAGCCTCTTTGGTCGCCACGATGTTGGCGAACCCTTGAGCCAGCCGCAGGGTGGTCTCTGCACTCATATTTGATGCCGTGCGACCCGGCACATTATAAAGAATCAACGGCAGGTTTGTGGCAGATGCTAATGCAGCATAATGCTGGAAGATCCCTTCTTGTGTCGGCTTATTGTAGTACGGACTTACAGAGAGGATCGCATCCGGTTGATAGACTTTCTCCCAGTCCTGTATTTTCTCGACGATGGCAGCTGTGTGGTTGCCTCCAATCCCGAGCACGATGGGAAGACGGCCTTGAGTGCTTTCCTTGACTTGTTTAATGACTTTGTCCTGCTCTTCTGCCGAGAGGGTAGCGGCTTCTCCTGTGGTGCCAAGCACTACGAGATATTCTACGTTGCCCTGAATCAGGTGTGAAACCAGCCGATCCAGCGCAGCATAGTCAACTGCTCCAGATGTAGTAAATGGAGTAACGATGGCAACACCAGTGCCTCTGAGCCAATTTGTCATGAGTAAGGATTAAACATGGGCTCGCTGCCCATTGTCGATCATATTAAGAAAATAATCAAACTCCTTGAGGAGGCTTTTGAGATCATTTTCCTCCGGACGATGAATCATGAGCTCGTAGCAACTCTCCAGGCCTTCACGATGAATGCCGGTTCGCGTGCGGGCCTTGGCCATGGAGCACACATACTTGGAGGTCATGTGAAGAGAAACATCGAGATCAATCAAAATATCGAGCTCATATTGCCGGATCTGTGACTCAATAGCAGGAGTAGGATATTCGAGCCAGTTAAGTTTGTTGGGGTTTATGAAAATGAATTCATCTCCCTGAGATTGCCAGGTTGGTTCAGACTTTTTATTAAAGCTGATTTCTATAACCAGTGTCCGCTTTTTTTTCTGCTTGAGTGCGGCCAGATATTCCTTGGCAAGTGTCTGATCCTCAGGGGTCAAAGCATCTACATTCACGATCACACCAATAAAGCGCGCGGATTCGATATCAACGAAATCTCGTGAGAACTCTTTCGTTCTGTCAAGGCTTTTGATGCGCCTGCGGCTGAATTTTTCTTTTAAGTCGTTAAGCCACTCCATGAATCATGTCGATAAATTCCTGTTCAGACAGAACTGTAACATTAAGCTTCTCTGCTTTTTCAATTTTGGAAGGCCCTGCACTATCTCCCGCCAGCAAAAATGTTGTCTTGCTTGAGATGCTGCTTTTAACCTCTCCTCCCAGTTCTTCGATCTTGACTTTGATTTCATCTCGTTCGAATTGCTGGAAAACCCCGGAAATTACGAAACTTTTTCCGTTCAAAAGTTCATTGGTAGTGGTTTTTTCTGTCAGCTCAAGCATCAGCCCTGACTGTTCAAGCCGGTTTACCCATAAACGATGCGCTTCATTCCTGAAAAACTCGGTCACGCTTTCTGCAATTCGCTGCCCTACATCGGGGACCTTGACCAATTCTTCTGTGCTTGCCTCCATCATAGCTCTCAGGCTTCCATAATGGCGGGCTAGCTTTTTGGCTACTGTTTCACCCACAAATCTGATCCCAAGGCCAAAGAGCACCCTCGGAAAGGGGACACTTTTGCTTGCCTCGATTCCCTGTATGAGGTTTTTGGCAGAGAGTTCTGCGAATCTGTCAAGCGCGATCACCCGGTCGTATGTGAGTTGGTACAAATCTGAGTAATTTCCGATGAGACCCTCATCCACCAATTGATTGACAATCTCTGTACCAAGCCCGTCGATGTCGAGTGCTTTTCTTGAAGCAAAATGAATGATCCTTCCTTTGATCTGTGGCGGACATCCGTCCACATTGGGGCAATAGTGATTCGCATCGCCTTCTACGCGAATGAGGGTCGTGTCACAATCGGGGCATTTGTGAGGAAAAATCACCTTTTGTGCGTTTTCAGCACGTTCATTCAGCACGACCCTTGTGATTTTGGGGATGATTTCCCCTCCTTTTTCTACCTGCACCACATCTCCCTCGTGAAGATCGAGCCGATCAATCTCATCTGCATTGTGGATGGAGGCTCTCTTCACGGTGGTTCCGGCAAGGAGCACCGGGGAGAGATTGGCTACGGGGGTCACCTTGCCGGTTCGGCCTACCTGATAAGACACGCTTTCGAGCTTGGTGGTGGCTTCCTCGGCCTTGTATTTATAGGCCATGGCCCAGCGGGGCGCTTTGGCCGTGAATCCTAGTTCGTCGCGAAGCGCCAGCTCATTGACTTTGATCACGATGCCATCAATTTCATAAGACAACGTGCGGCGCTTGGTCTCCCATTCATCCAAAAAGTGCAGCAGATCCTGAAGATTATCCACAATCGCGCCAGCACCACTCGAGAGGAATCCCCACTCGCTCAGCAGATTCATCGCTTCCTCGTCAGAGGCCACGCTGCGGCCATCCATGTCGAGATAATAGGCATAAAAAACCAGGTGGCGACTAGCCACCACTGCCGAATCCTGCATTTTGAGTGTCCCTGCGGTGGTGTTTCGTGGATTCATGAGCAGGGGCAGGCCTTCTGCTTCGCGCTGTTCGTTGAGGGCAGCGAAGGATGCCAATGGCATCACCACTTCTCCTCTTACTTCGAGGCGCTCGGGCCAGCCTGTGCCGCGTAGTGCCAGGGGCACCGTGTTGATGGTTCTGGCATTGGCGGTGATTTCATCGCCTTGCACGCCATCGCCACGGGTGACAGCACGCACCAAAACGCCGTTTTCGTAATGCACACTGAGGGAAACCCCGTCAAATTTATGTTCTAGGATGTAGGAGAATGGGGCATCGCCCACCCCCTCTCTCACTTGCCGATCAAAATCGGCTATGTCTTCCTGTGAATAGGAATTGCCCAGGCTCAGCATGGGGCGCAGGTGCACAAAGGTTGGGAAATCTTTGGTGATTTCACCGCCTACCCGGTGCGTGGGCGAATCCGGCATTTTCCACTCCGGATATTGCTGCTCCAATGCTTCGAGCTCTTTGAGCTTCTGGTCAAACTCAAAGTCGGAAATCGTGGGATTGGCAAGGACGTAATAGTTGTGATTGTGCTCCTTGAGCTCTTCACTCAGCTTCCGGATCTGGTCTTGAGGGGACATGAGGATATAATGAAAGAGCCGTTATTTATCGCTTGATCAGGTCAGAAACGAAAATGAATTTTTCGAGGTTGGGGTTCTCAGAATACAAAATCTCCTTATTGGTTCCTTCCCATTCTTTTTGGCCTTCGAAGAGGAACATGATTTTGTGGCCGATGTTCATGACGCTGTTCATGTCGTGAGACACCACGATGGTAGTCATGTTGAATTCGAAAGTGAGTTCCTGGATCAATTTATCGATTACAGAGGCAGTCAAGGGGTCGAGACCAGAGTTTGGCTCATCCACAAACAGGAATTTGGGATTCATGGCAATGGCTCTGGCAATGCCCACGCGTTTTTTCATTCCTCCTGAAATCTCAGAAGGGTAGCGATTGTTGGAATCTGGCAGGTTCACACGAGCCAGGCAGCTGTTTACGCGCTCTTTGATTTCTGCTGGTTTGAGTCGGGTAAACATTTGGATGGGGAATGCCACATTTTCCTCGACGGTCATGGAATCAAATAGGGCTGATCCCTGAAAGAGCATACCGATATTTGTGCGCAGTGCCTTAACGTGTTTGGTGTCAGCATCAAAGAAGTTTTCGCCATTGTAGAGCACTTCCCCAGAATCAGGCGGATGCAGCCCAACAATGGTCTTGAGCATGACTGATTTTCCGCTCCCACTGGCGCCAATGATCATATTTACCTTGCCAGGCTCGAAAAGGAAATCAACACCCTTGAGGACTTCTTTGTCGCCAAAACTCTTGCGAAGGTTGAGGACTTCGATGCCAAGGGATTCCGAAATAAGAGGATTCTCTTCCATGACTGCCAAGATAACCGCCGCCGACTGAACTTGCAAAGCATCAAAGCGTTTCCCCTTTACTCGGATTTGTCTTAGTTTCGCAGACGAATTCTATTTTCAGTCCAAATTACAATATGGCACGCATTCTCACCGGCATTCAGGCTACTGGCAAACCTCATCTGGGCAATATGCTCGGCGCGATTTTGCCAGCCATTGAGCTTGCCAATGACCCGGCCAACGATTCCTTCCTCTTCATTGCCGATTTGCATTCTCTCACCAGTGTGCAAGACGGCCCGCTGTTGCGTCAAAACGCCTATGAGATTGCTGCCGCATGGCTTGCCTGTGGCCTCGACACCAGCAAGTCGGTCTTCTATCGCCAAAGCGATGTGCCCGAAGTGGCAGAATTGACCTGGTATCTGAGCTGCTTCATGCCCTACAATAGGCTCAAACTCGCTCACTCCTTCAAAGACAAGTCTGACCGGATGTCGGTGGTCAGTGCTGGCTTGTTTACCTATCCTGTGCTCATGGCAGCAGATATTTTGCTCTATGATGCCAATGTGGTGCCCGTGGGCAAAGATCAGAAACAGCACCTCGAGTTCACCCGCGACATCGCCGAGGCCATGAACCGACAGTATGGCGAGGATACCTTCGTGGTGCCAGAATCTCGCATCGACGAGCAGGTGATGATCGTGCCGGGCGTGGATGGCGAGAAAATGAGCAAGTCTCGCAATAATACCATCGTGCTTTTTCAGGACGATAAAGCCCTGAAAAAAGAGGTGATGGCCATCGTGACGGACTCCACGCCGCTGGAAGAACCCAAAAATCCTGATACCTGCAACGTGTTTCAGCTCTACAAACTCGTGGCGTCAGCTGAGCAGACTGCTCAGATGCGCGCCAGCTACCTCGCTGGAGGCTACGGGTATGGCCACGCCAAAAAGGCCTTGCTCGAAGTCCTTACCGCCCGCTTTGCCGGTGCCCGGGAAGTGTTTGAGCATTTTATTCATCACCCGCAAGAAATAGACGAGAAGCTCGCCGAAGGAGCTGCCAAGGCGAGAGCCGTTGCGACAGGAACCCTGGAGCGCGTGCGCGAACGCGCTGGATTTTTGCCATCAGTTACCAGAATGTACCAATAGCATTTTTTATCATGCATATCTGTGTTGCGGGAAATATCGGCGCTGGAAAAACGACCCTGACTTACTTGTTGTCCAAGTATTTCGGGTTCGAGGCCCAGTTTGAGGACAACGAGCAGAATCCATACCTGATGGATTTCTATTCGGATATGCAGCGTTGGTCTTTTCACCTTCAGTTGTCTTTCCTCAAGTCTCGTTTGGAAAAGCTTTTGTCGATCCGGAGTGAGGGGAAAAATGTGATCCAGGACAGAACCATCTATGAGGATGCGCAGATCTTTGCGCCCAACCTTCATGCGATGGGCTTGCTCTCGCCCCGCGACTATGAGACCTATCGCGAGCTGTTTGAGATCATTGCCGGGATGGTGCAGCCGCCCGACCTGCTCGTGTACCTGCGCGCCAGCATCCCTACGCTCGTGGAGCAGATCCAAACCCGAGGGCGCAACTACGAAGACAGCATTCGCCTCGACTACCTCAAGCGCCTCAACGAGCGCTATGAAGCCTGGTACGAGACCTATAACTATGGCAAGAAGATCGACTTCAACGTGGCCGATGTCAACTTTCGCGACAATCCCGAGCACCTCGGCCTCATCATCAACAAGGTAAAAGGCGAGCTCTACGGGTTGTTTTCGTGAGGGGAGGGAGTTGTTTTTATTCGAATATCAAGTCGAGGTGGGCTAGTCCGATGACATTTACCGAAGGAGAGTATGGATAGGGAAGCTCAACAGGGGCGACGATAAATGATTTTTTGGGCTGAAGATCCTCGGTTGCGATCGCAAAGCCTTTTGATAGCGAGGGTGTGGAAGAATATTTTATTTCAATGATGACTTCAGCGATCCCTGCTCTGCTTATAACCAAGTCAATTTTGGCACCGTTTTGTGTGCGGAAAAACGAAAACTCTGCCCAATCTGGAGCGATAGCGATGATTTGTTCAATGACATAAGTTTCCCAGGAGGCACCAATGGCAGGATTTCCGCTGAGCTCAAATAGCCCTGGTATCGCGAGGAGCTGATGCAGAATGCCGCTATCTCGAATGTAGAGCTTGGGAGCTTTCACCATCCGCTTTTTGAGATTGGTGACATAAGGCGGAATCCGGCGAATGAGAAAGGCAGCCTCAAAGAAGTCCAAATATTTCTGGACAGTAGGAACGCTGATGCCTAGCGACCGCGACAAGTTGGAATAATTGATCACGCTGCCAGACATGTGCGCACACATTCGCCAAAGGCGGCTAGTGAGAAGTGGATCAGCCGATAAGCCCAAATCCTGTAGATCTCTTTCTAAATATGTCTGGATGAAGTTTTTTCGCCAAAGGATGCTGAATTTTTCGCTGGGAGCAAGCAATGAATCCGGAAATCCGCCTCGGAGCCAGTGGGTTTGCCAATCTATTCGTTGTGATATCTCCTGATAAGAAAATGGCGCGAGTTCATAATAGGCGATTCTGCCTGCAAGTGTTTCAGAACTATCCCGAATGAGATCTGGAGAGGCTGATCCAAGAAGAATAAACCGCCCCGGCTGCCGGTTTCGGTCAATGATGCCCCTGAGCAGTGGGAAAAGCTCAGGCATTTTTTGCACCTCATCAAGAATAATCGTGTGATCCTCATATCCACTGAAGAGCAACTGAGGATGTGACAATTTTTCCTTGTCAGTGGTGGACTCCAGATCAAGGTAAATGGTTGGTTTCTGAATATGAGCCCTCAGGTGCTGAACCAAGGTAGTTTTTCCTACTTGTCGGGGGCCAACCACTGCCACAGCCGGAAAATAGCTGCATAAATCCAGAACGATCTCTTCTGATTTTCTGCTAATAAACCGATTGCTGTCCATGAAGGTATTTTAAATTTTCATGGTAAATATGGGATTTAATTTTAAATTTTCATGGTAAAAATCCACTTATACTTTAAATTTTCATGGTAAAAAACGGCGTAGGTTTTAAATCTTCATGGATAAATATCGGAGGAACGCCCAGTAGCCAACAAAAAACAAGACCTGAAAGCCCTTTTTGAGCCTCCAGGTCTTGTTTTTTTGGAGAAACGGAATGTTTCTGATGTTCGCGTGGGGTCAGCTCGAATTCTGATAAGCCTGTGTGTCAGCTATTGCCCTCGAGTTTGGCGATGGTCGTGGGGTTGAGAATGGTAAATTCTCTGATCCCAGCTTCTTCTGGCACACGCACTTTCTCGATGAATGCTGGCAGCACATCTTTGAGCTTGAGCAAGGCCACATTCTCCACGTGGGCGGTGTGAGGGAACATATCTACCGGCTGCAGTTTCACGATCTCGTAATAGTCCTGCATCATGGCGATGTCTCGCGCCTGTGTGGAAGGCTTGCAGCTCACATAGATGATCCACGGAGCCTGCATCTCAATGAGTCGTTGCACCACTTGCGGTGCCATGCCCTGCCTCGGCGGATCTGCCACAATCACCTGCGGTGATCCTTCTTTGGCTACGAGATCATGCGTGAGCAGATCCTTCATGTCTCCGGCATAAAAGGAGAAACCCTCAGTCAGGCCGTTTTCCTTCAGGTTTTCGCGTGCGTCTTGCACTGCCGATTCCACATATTCAATCCCCACAACATGGTTTGCCCAGTTTTTGAGGTGAATGCCGATGGAGCCTGTGCCTGAATACAGGTCATAGAGAATGTCGATTTTCTTGTCAGGACCACCGATCACCTCGAGGAGGAAGTCTTTCACCACATCATAGAGCACCACGGCTTGTCGTGGATTTGTCTGAAAAAAGGAGGTAGGGCGAATGCGAAAGCGATGCGGTCCCAGTGCCTCGGTGAGGTATTCGCTGCCTTTCCAGATGTTGGCGGGCAGGTCGGTGTAGAAGTTGTTGTTCTTCTGGTTCACGATCCACACGAAGTGGGTAATGGCTGGAAAGAGCCCTTCGAGGTGCGTGAAAATATCGTCAACGGCCTTGTGGGCCTTGCTGCCGTCTTCTCCGATCACGAGCATGACCATCAGCTCACCGGTATGCACCGAGGTTTTGAAGGCAATTTCGCGGAGCAGGCCTCCGTGATTCTTGTGATCGTGGAAGGTATAGTTTTTGGCACGGGCAAAGACCCGCACTTCGTTTCTGATGGCGTTGGTATCGGGGTGATGCAGGAGGCATTCTTCAATGTCCATGACTTTGGAGAAGCTTCGGGCAATGTGATAGCCCAGGGCGCGCTGATCAGCGTCGGCAGGCTCGCTGTCGCGATCCACGATCCACCGCTCGGTGGAGAAGGAAAACTCGGTCTTGTTGCGGTAGTAAAACACAGGATCGGAGCCGAGAATAGGGAGAAATTCTCCCGTATCCATCTTGGCGATTCGCTTGAAAACCTGCTTCACCTGATTCTCCTTGAAGGTGAGCTGTCCTTCGTAGGAGAGGTGCTGCCATTTGCAGCCGCCGCAGAGGTCAACATGCTGACAGGCAGCGGCTACGCGCTGCGGTGAAGGGGTGATCAACTCCACGACCCGCCCGATGAGGAGCTTTTTTTCGGTGCGAAAAACGTGAACGAGCGCTACATCGCCCGGCACACCGCCTTCCACAAACACTACCTGATTCTCATGTCTCGCCACTGCCCGGCCATCTGTGGCCGCGTCCAACATGGTCATTTCTGCCGTAAACGGCTCTATCCTGTTCCTTCTGCCCATAGCCGCAAAGGTATGGCAAGTTCAGCGGAACACAGAAGCAGGAAGGAAGATTTCCCGCAAAAAAGTGAGACGGGGAGGGGATTCTCTGCGAATGCAGGAAAAGGAAGTGGGTGCGTTTCAGTCTAGGCAAACAAATCGGAGAGGAGGTAGCGGAAGCCCGGCATCAGGTCTTTTCCAGTCAGTTCTGATTCAAAAGAGACCTCTCTTTCTATGCTGCTGCCCTGCGAATACACGTAGGCCTTTTGCTCAGTGGGATCTATGAGCCACCCAAGACTGCATCCATTTTCCATCCAGGTCGCCATTTTTTGTTTGAGGGTATTCAATCGATCGGTTCTCGATTTCACTTCAATGATAAAATCTGGACAAATAGGAGGGAATTGTTCTTTGTCTTTTTTGGTCAAGGAATTCCAGGTTTCCAATTGTACCCAGGCTACGTCGGGGGCCAACATGGCACCTCCGGGCAGCAGGAATCCTCCTGAGGAATCGAAAGTCTTTCCAAGGCCAGATTGCCTGTTCCAGGATTCAACGGCAAAAAAGAGTTGACCAGAATAGATGCTGCTAAGTCCTCCGGCAGGTGACATAATATGAATAATTCCTTGTGCGTCTCTTTCAATGGCCAAGGTGGGATTGGCCATACAAAACTCGTAGAGTTGGTCATGGCTCCACGTGCGGGCCTGGGGAATATCGAGCGTGATGGATTCCATGATTCAATATACTATGTTTTTTCTGACCGGGTTGAGGCAAAATACTGAATTCCCCTTCATTCTTTCCTCATCTTCTGTATCTTCCCACCTCATTATTTCGCTGTTTCCATGCTCAGAATTCTGTTACTTTTTGGGGTCACCTTGCCAACCATCCTCCTGGGGCAGACCATCACAGATGATTTCACCGACGGCAATTTTCAGAATCCACTTTGGCAGGGCGACACAGCTCTCTTTGTGCAAGTGGGCGGGGAGCTTCAGAGCAATGGCCCCTCGGCCACGGCTACGTTGTCGATGGCGACGGCTGCGCCGGTCATCGGTGACACGGAGTGGCGTCTCACGCTCGATTATGCCTTTGCGCCCAGTACCTCCAATTTTCTCCGCTTCTACCTCATGGCTGATTCGGTGAATGTGTCCGGAGACCTGCACGGATATTTCGTCCAGGCGGGTGAATCGGGTAGCAACGACAGCTACGACCTCTTTCGCCAAGATGGCGCTACCACCACCAAGCTCATTGATGGCGTGGATGGCAGGGCTGCCAACGAGATTGCCACGAGTTTGCGCATCCGCAGGACTGCGGCGGGGCTCTGGACGCTGGAAAGCAGCGATGCCAACGGCCTGTGGCGAGTAGAAGGCGACACCACCGACATTACTTACGGCAGCGCCGATTTTCTGGGGATCTATCTTCGTCATTCCAGCACCAGAAATCAGTCCTTTTTCTTCGATGACCTCTACGCAGGTCCCTGGGATGTTGACCTGACACCGCCCACGGTGCTTTCGGTCATTCCCGCTAGTGAAAACGAAGTCATCGTGACCTTCTCCGAGCCCATGGACAGCGTGTCGATGGTGAATCCAGCCAACTACACGGTGGATCAGGGCATTGGCAGCCCTTTTCTCGCTCAACGGATCAGTAGCAGCAAGGTAATGCTGGAGTTTCTGTCCTCCTTTTCGGATGCCGTGACCTATACTGTGTCTGCCTCGCAGGTGCAGGATCTCGCTGGCAATGTCATTGCCTCGGGCGCCGGGGCTTCCTTCACCTATGCAGCTCCGATCCAGTACACCTTCGGCATGATGCGGATCAACGAAGTCATGTTTGACCCCACCCCCGCCAATGGCTTGCCCGAGGTGGAATATGTGGAGCTTCTGAATATGTCGAATGAAACCCTGGAGATGGGGGCCTGGTCTCTTCGGGTAAATTTCATAGAAGGGAACATCGATTCTTTCGTGGTGGCCCCCAATGGCCTGGTGCTCCTCACAGCTCCGGATGATGTGTCCGCTTTTGCGGGGGAGCCTGTGGTGGCCGTGAGTCCCTGGCCTGCGCTGGTGAATACTGGCAGAACGCTCCAACTTTTCGCGCCCAATGGCACGTTGGTCGATTCATTTAGCTATACACCTGCTTATTTTTCCATTCCTTCCAAAACAGTGGGCGGATTTTCTCTCGAATTAATCAATCCCAACAACCTCACTTGTCCACCTGTGGTGAATTGGGACGGGTCCATCGACCCCAAACAAGGCACGCCCGGACAGCCCAACAGCCTGTTCGATCCCACCTTCGACAGCGAGCCTGCGCTGCCTGTGAGTGCCATCGTCACGGGCCCCAACCTCATCGAGCTGTGCTTCAATAAGCCAATGGATCGCAGCAACCTGAGCGATCCTGCTGCATTTTTGCTCGAAGGCTTTGCCGTGGCGGATGAAATCAACGTGATAGATCCCTTTGCGCGCTGCATTGAGTTGGCCTTTGGCGGCGTGATTCCGGCAGGGCAGGTATTCACCCTCCGCATCAGCGGGCAGAGCTCCTGCTTTGGCAATGGCCCGGCGGAGGCCACGATTTCGGTTTTCAAAGGAATCCCCGCAGTTGCCAATCAGGTCCTGATCAACGAGTTTATGCCCGACGAAACCCCTCGGGTAGGACTTCCCGAGGCAGAATTCATCGAGTTATTCAATTCAACTTCACTCTTTCTCGATATCAGTGGAGGCGGCATTTCGGACGGAGGCGCGGTCAAAAACTGGGGACAGGCTCAACTGGCTCCGGGTGGCTACGCCATTTTGTGCGATCGGGGCGATTCCCTTCAGTTTGCGGCATTTGGGCCTGTGATCGCCGTGGACGGACTACCATCGCTCAACAATTCTGGCGACAGCCTCACCCTCAGCGGCCCGGATGGCAGCGTGTGGGATCAGGTGTTGTATGCATTTTCGTGGTATGTGGATCTGGAGAAATCTACGGGTGGTTATTCTATCGAAAAAATCAATCCGCAGCTGGGCGGTTGCAATTTGCCGGGCAATTGGCGTGCGAGTGTTGCGCCTGCGGGAGGCACTCCCGGCAAGGTCAACAGCGTGGATGGCCCCTACGAAGATCGCGATGCGCCTGCGGTCTCCTTGCTACGCTTTGTGGATGAACAGACCCTCGTGGTCACCTTCAGCGAGCCCATGCGTGATGATTTTGCGATGGAATCGCGCTACACAGTATTGCCACTCGGCAAAAATCCACTTGTGGTCACAGCCTCCAAGGCCAATACAGAGATCTTTTTGCTGTTTGATGAGGTATTTGAGGAAAATGAAGTCTTCACCCTCCGCATCGACACGGTGTTTGATTGCTCAGGAAATCCCCTGGTGGAGACCCTGAGCTTTGGGCGTCCGGTTGCGATGCAGCCTGGAGATGTGCTCATCAGCGAAGTGCTGGCCAATCCTTTTTCTGGAGGCAGCGACTTCGTAGAAATTTACAATGCCTCGGCCAATGTGCTGGACCTGAGTGAATTGAATATCGGTGAAGGCATTGAAGGAACCGATTCTGTATTTAATGCTGATCCGGTCACGAGCCTGAGCGTGATTTTTTTGCCAGGTCAATATCTCTGCCTGACGCGTGATGTGGCGTTTCAAGTCGCTACCTACGTGCCACAAACCGGGGCCAACTTTCTGGAAATGAATGCATTTCCGACGTATGACGATGCCGCGGGCGAGGTCGTGATTTTCACGGATTCTGGGCGGGTGATGGACCGCTTCCCTTATCTCGATGATTATCACTATGCTGATTTGCGGGATGAAAATGGCATTTCGCTGGAAAGAATCTCCTTTTCCGTTCCGGCTACGCAGCCCGACAACTGGCACTCGGCGGCAAGCACCGTGCGATTTGCCACCCCCGGCTACGCCAATTCGCAAGCCCTGGCAAGCTCCGACAGCAGCGACGACCCGATCTGGCTGGAACCATCCACCTTCACCCCCGATGGCGATGGTGTGGACGACGTGCTCGGCATCCATTATCAGTTTGATATGCCGGGAATGAATGCCCGCGTCACGGTGCTTGACCGTGCTGGTCGCGTGGTGAAAACGGTGCGCCGACAAGAATTGCTGGGAACAGGAGAAGGCAGCTTCTTCTGGGACGGGAGGTCTGATTCCGGCACTCGCTTGCCCCTTGGTCCGTATGTGGTGCTTGTGGAAGTAACAAATCAGAATGACGGAAGTCGTGCGGTGTATCGCAAGGTAGCCGTGATTGGCGGCTGATGACTTTTGTGAGACCTGTGTTTTTTTCTGTGAAAATTCAGCTACATTAGAAGGAGAAATCGCGAGAATAGCTCAGTTGGTAGAGCATCAGCTTCCCAAGCTGAGGGTCGCGGGTTCGAATCCCGTTTCTCGCTCCTGTTAGATGAGTCATCCTGAATAATTCGGAATGACTCATTTTTTTTTGCGAATCCCCAAGTGAAAAGCCATTCCCACCGTAAACGGGATATCATCATCAGACCACGCTTTACATGAATTTTTTCTTCCATACGATCGTCTCGGCTGCCGTGCAAAAGCGCATGAAGAAGCGCAAAATCACCGCAGCCACGCCTAAGCAGATTGCCCGCGAAACCCGCATCTTACGTATCGAATATCTCGGTGGCCTGAAAGAGGTATTGCTCATCATTATTGGGGTGCTTTCTGCGAGCTTCGGGCTTCGCGGCTTTCTGCTTCCCAACGACTTCATCGACGGGGGTGTCACGGGGATTTCTCTGCTCGTGAAAGTCGTCACAGATTGGAATCTCGGCCTTCTGCTCGTGGTGATCAACACGCCATTTTTGCTGCTTGGCATCAAGGTAATCAGCCGCAGCTTTGCGGTGAAGAGCATCATCGCAATTGCGTTGCTAGCCATCACGGTACACTACGTGCCCTTTCCGGTGGTCACAGAGGACAAGCTGCTGATCGCTGTGTTTGGTGGTTTCTTTTTGGGCCTGGGTATCGGGTTGAGCATTCGCGGTGGTGCCGTGATCGACGGAACAGAGGTCTTGGCGGTGTATCTGAGTCGTCAATCGAGCCTCACAATCGGCGATATCATTTTGTTGTTCAACATGATGATCTTTTCCGTAGGCGCGTATTTGCTCTCGGTGGAGGTGGCGCTTTACGCCATTCTGACCTATCTGGCCGCTTCCAAGACGGTCGATTTTGTGATTGATGGCCTGGAGGAATACATGGGCGTGACCATCATCTCGAAGTACAGTGAGGAGATCCGCGAGGCGATTGTGAGCAATCTGGGGCGCGGTTGCACGGTGTTTTTGGGCCGTGGTGGCAAGGAAGGCAAAAAGAATCCGGAGGTACAGGAAATTCTCTACACCGTCATCACCCGCCTGGAGCTCGCCAAGCTAAAAATGGAGATCGAAAAAATCGACGATCAAGCCTTTCTCACCATGTCTTCCATCAAAGACACCAAGGGCGGAATGGTGAAAAAGAGACCGCTGAAGAAGTAAGGAAGCGTCAAAAAAATAATATCCGCTTTTGGCTTGATCTCTTGCACGAATGCGGCGTCAGGAAAATCCTCATTTGGCTCGCCAAACTCGGTTTTCCTTCCTTGTCTTCGCACAAGATCTCTACGCAAAATCTGGAAGTTATTTTCCTCCGCTTCCTAAGGGCATAAGGGATCTGCCTCTCAGAGAAATTTCTCTAAAAATTCATCCGCTGCTTCTCCCGAGGCCGCACGATGGGGTCTTTCGGCACAAAGCTGATATCGAGGAATGCTAGCTCTCCGTCGGGAGAGATTTTTAGCATCAAAGACTGGTAGGGCTTGAATTCGAAGGTTTCCGAAATCGTGTGTCCATTGACGTGGAGGGTCAG
>JANQTF010000015.1 GCA_030731845.1 Bacteroidia bacterium
AATCTCCGTGTGAAGCAGAAAATAAACCCGCCTTATCCCCCTATTTCCATATACCTTCTTCCCATACGGTAACCATTGGGACAAACTGAACTCACGTAAATCCGCTGTCGGCATCGCCGTCCTGCATCAAGATAATGCTCATTTTTTTCAATTCCTCGGCATACTTGGCTGAGATGAGATATTGGCGGTGGAGGGTTTTCTTCAGAAAAAACGGGGTAGGAATGCTATTGAGGGCCGCAACGGCCTGCGGGTTGAAGAGCGTGATAGAATCCATGTGGTAGCGAAGCATGTAGTGCATCACTAGATTGGCAGCGTGGGTAGTATAGTTGGGATCTACATACCAGTATGGCACCTTGAGGCGCTGATCATGCAGGCTCAGGATCAGGAAGCCTACCATTTCCCGGGTGCCAGTCTTAAACAGCTTCACAGCGTGCAGATCAAATCGGCGAGCCACCGCATCAAAGAAATATCGGGCGCTGTCGCGATCATCCGTCGGGCCAGATATGACCCAGGGATTTTGGAGCATCCAATTGAGGTCTTTGGCAGTTCTTCGGGTAAAATGATGGTCAAAATAGGATTGAATGAATGCATCGGTTTGGGCATCCACATCGCGTACCCGCTCCCATTCGGCGCCTATGTCCACCTTCCATAAGCTAAGCAGCGGATCGATAGGCAGGTTGGCAATCCAGTCCATAACTTGTAAAACGGGTCTCCAAGGCTCCCAGGAAGGATTTCTTCTGGGTAGGATTTTGTGAACATGAAAGCGCAGATACCCTCTCACTCCTCTTTTTTCGATCAATTCAACGAATTTCTCGGAGTTGTCATAGAGCGATCGGGCTGCCTGGGTAAATTCTGTGACCAGAATTCGTCCCTCCCAACATTCAAAAGCCCGATCGAGCAACTGCCTTGCGAGTCCCTGGCCTCGGGTGTCGGGGTCCACCCACATGCAGGAAAGCCATCCGGCTTTTTCCTCCCGCCCGTTGAGATACATGTAGTCGGCAAAAATGCCGAGATAGCCAACCAACTTCTCCTCCTCATAGGCCATGAGCATCACCACATCCTCAGGCGAAACCCGGGGATTACTGATCTGCGACAGAGCCCGATGACGGCTAATGGAGATCACAGGGGATAGGGTAAACTCCTCAGAATCAAGGTATTCCCGAAGAAGTGCTGGCGTTAACTCTCGAATGGTGATCACAGAGATGGCTAATGTGGATGAAAATCGCGCAATGATGGCCAGAAGTTAAAGATTTGTACACTGTAAGTGTGAGAATTCTCTTCCCTTCTCCCTGTCAGCTCTTGATCTGATCCCGAATTTATTCTTCCAGCTTAGCCTCAATCTGTGCGAGTTGCTGCTCCAAATTGTGCAGTTGTAGCTCCCGGTCGTTTTCCTGAAAGTAATAGCCCAGCAAGTTGATCGCAGATAAGCCTGTCCGCACATCTGGTGATTGGCTCGTTTCAGGCGACCAATTCACTTGATCAAGACATTCATAAAGCCGCTTTTCCCACTGACTTCCCAGCTCTTCTGCCCCCACACGATAAGCCAAAATGGCAGATTGTGCAGCTTCGTTGCTCAGTTTTGGATCGGGTCGCTCAAACAACGGCTCGATGGCTGTGAGCCATCGGAGGCTGCTTTCCTCGGGCTTCACCCACTCTGCCGATTCGGCCACACCGGCACGCCACACCGTAATTTTTTCATACATCACGGAGTATCCGATTTTTAGGATAGACCTAGCCATCATGAAATGCGCATTGCTTTTGGTGGCATATTGATATAACCATGCCTGATCATGTGCCAGGTAATTTTCAATCAATTCCTCTCCTTTTTCCTGATCAATCGGGGCCAATTGAAAATCTAGAGGATCTTCTTCGCTTGAAATAGGCTGCCTGGATGCCAGCCTGAAAACAAGACCCTGCTGGACAAGGTGCGAAAAAAGACCCGGGAAATTTTGTGGGTCGCTAAACACCGAGATACAAAGCGGAGTCGGAGAAGATGACCTGGACTGATCGGCGAGCCACCGGGATAAGAAAAACTGGTTTGCATTCAAGTAGTGGGTATAACCTGACCTCGATGATGGCAACTGCCATTTCTGCCCGCCTGGCAAGGGCACAGACAGCGTGTCGCGGTTGTCTGGCAGCACCACGTAGCCCTTCATGAGCTGGTCTTGGTCTTCACTGGAAAAAAGGATTGCCAGCTCTCCGCTTGCTTTCTGGAGATAGTGTCCGGCATTGAGCAGGCTCATATTCAGGATGGTGACATCTTGCCGCAGCCCCTCTGTCTGTTGTAAATAGAGAAGCGGGAAGTAGTCATTGTCGCCCTGGGCGAGAAACAGGGCATTGGGTGGGCAACCATTGAGCTGTAGTCGCGCAATGCTGCGAAACAGCGTGTCGTAAAGTCCGTCGGGTAGGTATGCACTCGCCAGATCCTCGCGCTTTACACCAATGAGCGAATGCCAGGTGCTCAGTGTCTGGTTGGTGAGCTTGAGTGCAGGGCTGCCTACGAGGAGAGGATAGTCAGGATATGTATCCGCAAGGCGCTGATACAAAATCAGGCTGCTGTCGCTGTAGCGAAGAAAGTCATCCAGCCTTTGCCCATCGGCAAGGCGCTGATATTCGAGTGGCTGATAATTCTCGTGAGCAAGGCCATAGCTGGCGTGGAGGAGTTGGTTGGCTAGAAAATCGTAGGCTCTGGCCAGTCCTTCGAGGTCGCGCGAGCTGAGCTCCTCATCAACAGCCAATCGCGCTCTCATGTCATTTGCCCATTCAGGATAGCCATAATAGACACAGCGTGAATAATTATAATCCGACCAGACAGAGGTCGAAAAATATCGCCGAATGTGATAGGCCAGGTTGGTGGATGCCCCCATGGGCACGCGCTCGTAATGGAGCGGGAGAAAACTCATGGTCTTGGTGGACCAAAAAATATCTTCTTTGAGAATACGACCGGGAGCTGTGTAGTCATTTTCCGTGACATACCACCCATCGTCTTTTCGGGCAAAATTGAGTGTCACATTGCCCGTTGATGCAAATTGATAATTGCGATAGAATTGTGCCATCACTTCCTCAAGCGCAGGAAACTCCCAGGGAGATTGACCCTGTGTGGAAATGGAAAGTAGGAGGGTCACTACCAGGGGCAGAAATTGTTTGGTCATACTGCTAAGATGTATAAGATGGAGGGAAAGGTTGGCTGAGGAAGATAATTTTCCCATAAATGACGCATTTTTATCCCATTTGCAGACAAGTCAGGATGAACGAGCGCCCAAACCTGAGTATCTTTCATTCCTCAGATAACTTCATCTCAATGGAAATCAACGACAAGTCAGGCATCAGTGCGTATCGCGCAGCCGATACCAGATATCAGGACATGCCATTCCGCAGAAGCGGCAAAAGTGGGGTTCGCCTTCCGGCGCTTTCCCTTGGCCTGTGGCACAACTTTGGCCAGGTGGACCCCGCCTTCAACGCTCGACTCATGCTGCGCACCTGCCTCGACCAGGGGATTGTGCATTGGGATCTTGCCAATAATTATGGGCCTCCCTTCGGATCAGCTGAAGAAACTTTTGGTCAGTTGTATCGCCAGGATTTCAGGCCGTATCGCGATGAGTTATTTCTGGCCAGCAAAGCCGGCTTCGACATGTGGCCCGGGCCCTATGGCAATTTTGGTTCCCGCAAATATCTCATCGCCAGCCTCGACCAAAGCCTTAAGCGAATGGGCGTGGACTACGTCGATGTCTTTTATCATCACCGCCCAGATCCAGACACTCCGCTCGAAGAAACCATGGGCGCACTCGACCAGATCGTGCGACAAGGTAAAGCCCTCTACGCTGGCATCTCCAACTATCCCGCAGAGCTCGCTGCCGAGGCCGCTCGCATTCTCCGCGAACTCGGTACGCCCTGCCTCATCCATCAGGTGAAATACTCCATGTTTGAGCGCGCACCAGAAGAGGCCCTCCTCAATACCCTCGATGCCAATGGCATTGGTTGCATCACCTTCTCGCCACTGGCTCAAGGTATGCTCACCAACAAGTATGTGCACGGCATCCCCAAGGATTCTCGCGCAGCCAAAGCCATGACCTACCTAGGGATGGGCGAGGTGGAAGCCAGGCTCCCTGCGATTCAGGCCTTGCACCGCATCGCCGAGCGCCGAGGGCAAACCCTCGCGCAAATGGCCATCGTATGGCTCCTCAAGGATCCGCGTGTTACTTCTGTGCTCATTGGAGCTTCCTCGCCCGGACAGATTTTGGAAAATATCGCGGCACTCGAAAAAATGGCCTTCTCTCCGGAGGAATTGGCAGAAATTGAAGCTGTACTTACCTAAGCGACCAGCTCGCTATCTCTTGATGGGAACATATACATCTTCTTCACTATCGGGGTGCTCCTGCCCCAGATAGGCATCACCCATGAGCTCAAAGTGCGGCCTTTCGTCAAGCTGATAGCCGGAGGCTGGCAGCCAGATGCCATAGATGTAGTTCATGGTGTGTTGAAAGCCACTTGTGTGGCCTTTGTGGGTAAAGACAGCATACAATCCTGCTTCCAGATTCAGCGCCTGCATCCCCTCGGGAAGTCGGGCCAGCTCTGTCACCTCCACAGCTGCCCATTTTTCAAAAATCGTGTCTGGGGTAAATGGGCGCTTGAGAAAATATTCGTCGTAGATCTGAAGGGAATACAGCCCCGGCAATACCTGATGAGCAATCTGATGGCGCAACTTCATGAACCCATTCCAAAGCTGATATGTGCGATTCTCTCCCAGGCTCATCTTGGTGGAGATTCCGACCAACGTTTTCGCCTCCAGGCGAACAATGCGTGGGGTCATCATAGAAGTCCAATAAAGATGGCAGGTTTGCCTATTGCTCGCTTTCTTTTTTCACTTTGGCTGCGTTCACGATCAGAAAGATCGCAGCAGCTAGCACGATGACGGTTCCCACAGACTGAAGGGTGATTTTGAGAGGGAAATTATCATCAAAATTCATGAACCCCACGGAGCTGATGAGTACGCCTATAGGTACCGCGGCCTTGGCAATGCTAGCAAATTTGTTGGGAGTAGAAGAGTTAAGCATGTCGCGAAAATGAGAGGATGTATTTATCAGAAAATCAAGATAGTAAAAATTGGGAAAACATTCTCGCTGGATGCGAGACGTTCCTGTGCCCTGAGGTCTTTCTTTCCCTATATAAAATGCCGAATCGATTTAAAGTGCCTTAACAAACAAGAAGCGCCACCCCGGCAATCGGGATGGCGCGTATCTGATTCAATTCAGAGATATTCTGAACGGCAATTAATTCTTCGAAATAATGCCTTCTGAGGCCTTGCTGCCGTTGATTCCTTCTCCGATCGATTTTCTGGATCTCAGCTGTAGGGCAGCATTGAGGTCATAGTTCATGTCAGAGATGTAGCGCAATGACTCTACTTTCTTGTGGTGTTCAATGCGGGCTAGGAGGTAGTCATAAGGTCCCCGCTTGGTGATCAATTTCACGAAGATCGGAGAAGTTTCAAGCAACATGAAGAGCAGAACAATGAGATTGCTCATCCACCACATGGCGCTGTCGTTTTCCTTGAGTCGCTCCAAAGCCTGGATCTTGGCCGGAAAACCGATCCCGTATTTGCGTGCTTTTTCCAGTGCGCCGGGAAGTTCCTTTTCTCTGATGATCATTTGGGCGTCCTTCATTTTGATGAGTTCCTCCCTTTGGCTCTGAAGCATCGCGAGTTCTTCTCCTACACTTTGAGAGAATTCTTCGCGGGCACTTTTGCGCTGCTTATCATAGCGGAGCATTTCTTTTTCGGCTGTGGCAAGTTCTGCCTTCAGCGCCTGATTCGTCTGATAGATGCGATTATTTGTTTCCTGGTGCTCAGGAGGAAAATCCCATCCATCGGGTTTGCTGTTTCCGGCCTCATCCACTACATATTTTCTGGTGGCATAGCGGCTCCACAGGTCGCGTCTTTTGGCCTCATTGGCGCTGATTCTTGGCAGATATACACGGCTCATGCTGTCGTATCGCTGCTTTGCCTGTGCGTAGTCGCGGTTCACCTCCCCATAATCAAAGCTTGTAGGGCGGCCGTCTTTCATCTTTTTATACTGCTGTCTGGCGCTATCGACTTCGGCGAGGGCCACGTTGAGAGAGTCGATTCCGAGCTTCTGATCCACTTTTTTCTCTGCATCCCGCTCCAGGTCGGCTACATAGGCAAACAGTTCAGAATTGATCTGATTGTCGAAAAGGCGTACTTCAATCGGTTTGGTGATAACAATAGAGATCACCACGGCAAGCAAAATACGGGGAAATGCCAGGCCCACCTCATGCCATACTTTTCCTTCCTTTCTGATAGAAGATACGATATAGCGATCGAGGTTGAAAATGAGGGCTCCCCACATGATGCCAGCGAGTACGGCCACCATCGGGCTTTCTACTAGCGTCATGATGGCAAATGTGCCAGAGATCACGGCAAGACAAGCAGTGAGGAAAATGGTCGCGCCAATTCCTACATACTTGGCATGCTCGGAAGGGCAAGCTTCCAGGATTTTGTTGTATGCGCCAGCGCAGGCAAAAAAGAACCTTTTCAGAGCATTGGGTTTTTCAGGGGCATCCTGGTAAGATGATTCCCAACTTGGTTCGTAAGCATCCATGAGACGGTATTTCTGGAAGGGTTGGTAAAGGTTCGATTATGGTTTTTTGTTGAGAAGTCCGCGGAAGAAGTGTTTAATTTCGCGCGTCACACTGGCTTGTGGAAGCGTTTCTGTGTCATCCGAATCGTCTTTGATTTTGTGAGGCAATAACCGCGCCGCGGCGATGATGTCGGGCTGTTCACGCAACATTTTTTCTTGCTTGCGAAGATTATTGCTCATATCTCTAAAAAGCTGATCCTCATCCAAGTCTTCGATGGGAAGTGGAAACCGGGAAACTGTGAGCGTAGCTGTCTGAATACCGCTTCTCCCCACTGCTTTGAGCCGGAATTCGGTGAATGCTTGCGTGGGCTTGTATTTGAGCTCTCCAGTTACCGGTACCTCACCGATGCCTGGCTCAATTTCTACCCGGTAGGCATATTTCACATCCCAACGCAGCACAATGGAGGCTCCTTCGGTCGAGATGGGGTCTGGCGCTGTGAATGTCTTGATTTTTGGAAGGGGCAACGGTATATAGGCCTCGGCCTCTACCGTGCCGGCGCCATTTGATACCAACAGCTGATAGTTGGTGGACTGCACAGGAAATACCTCTACTTGGGTGAGGCCGGTCACGTCCACATAATCAGGCATGAGAATGATCTTATCAGCGTTCTCGACTTCCCAATGCAACAGGTGTGGCTCACCTGGTTCTACATGCTCCTGCAAGATCTGAAACAGACCAATTTCTGGTTTAGACAGGGTCAGAAATACCTTAGACCTGGCCTCTCCGCTGGCGTTTTTAACTACCAACTCATAGACGCCTGGAGTTCGGGGCTTGGCTTCACAAAAAGTCAATCCGCTGACTTCACCCACATGGGGTTCGATGGTGATGGTATCGGCATTGGTGGTTTCCCAGGAGAAAATGGTCGGATAATTCAGGTCTATTTCACGGCTATCTACCCCAAATCGCATGATTTGCGGAGCAGGAAGTGTAAATGATAGCTCTTTTCTTACTTCGCCTGCGGCGCTCTTGGCTACAATGACGAATGTGCAGCTCTCGTAGAGATATACATCCTCTTGTCCATAAAGGGGAAGTGGCTCATCTCCACCCTCAATCCACACCTCATCGGCATGCTCTACATCCCAAAGAACCCTGATAGGCTCATCCAGGGTAATCACATCAGTGCTCGCAATGAATTGTGTGATTTCTGGCATCACTGCTCCACAAGCCATACAAGACTTGCTGCCAATAGCCCATACCGATTGGCAGGAGGCACAGGTTTTTTTTGTAGAGTTTTCTTGCCTCGTGATCGGCGATTCCTTTTTTGGCAATCGGACTGACGAGGTTTCTGTACGTTTTAGATTGATATCCATGGCGAAGGGGTCAACGTGCGATTAAACTGATA
>JANQTF010000016.1:0-5417 GCA_030731845.1 Bacteroidia bacterium
AATCAGCAGATGGCCTCGTAGGTAGGGCAACATTTTCCAATTAATCCTTATCCTCATGTTTACCAATACCCGAATTCCCCGCCTGTTGCTCGCTGCCTGCCTGGCCACCGGAGGCATTTCTCTCCAGAGCTGTGTAGAGAAAAAATCCAACACCTTTGAGCAAGTAGCCTTTGGCTCAGCTCAGCAAATGGTGCCCGCGCTTCTCACCCGCAATGCCTCTATTGGCTCGCCCGAAGAGCAAGCCAAGACACAGGCCATCTATCAAGAACTGAAGCAGGCCATTCTCAGCAATCCCGAAGATTATACCAGCCGCCTGAAGCTGGCCCAGCTATTCATGCTGGAAGCGCGCGCCACAGGCGAGCATGGATATTATTACCCTGCCACGCTTGGCGTGCTCGACCAACTCATCGAAGCCAATCCGGCTGAAGATGTGACTTTTGGTGCCTATTCCCTTCGCGCATCGGTGTTGCTCTCCCTCCACCAATTTGAAGCAGCGCGCAAGGCTGCCGAATATGCCATCAGCCTCAATGGCTACAATGCGCTGATCTACGGCTCGCTCGTGGATGCCAACGTGGAGCTTGGCCATTATGAAGAAGCGGTGAAAATGTCGGATAAAATGAATTCCATTCGTCCGGACCTTCGCTCCTATTCTCGGGTTTCTTATCTCCGGGAGATTTATGGCGACCTCGACGGAGCCATTGAGGCGATGAACATGGCCGCTGAGTCTGGCTATCCGGGATTTGAAGAAACCGCCTGGTGCCGCCTCACCCTCGGAGGCCTCTATGAGAAAAAAGGAGACCTCAAGACTGCCAAAGCCCACTACGAGCGCATTTTGCAAGAACGTGCCGATTATCCCTTTGCCATAGCTGCTCTGGGCCGCGTCGCTGATAAGGAAGGCAACCCAGCACTGGCTGAGACCTTGCTCAAAGAAGCAATTGACATCATTCCAGAAGTAGCGTTCTACGAAGACCTTGCTGCCTTGTATCTCAAAACAGGACGCGAAGCGGAATCGCAATTGCTGGTGAAAGAAATTCTTACCATGCTTCAAGACGACGAACAAGCAGGCCATGTGATGAAAATGGCATATAGCCGCGTGTATCTGGAATTGAAAAATGATCCCAAGAAAGCGCTCGACTATGCCCTGGAGGAATATCGCGAGCGGCCAGACAACATTGAGGTGAATCAGCTGCTGGCCGAGATTTATTTGAAATTGGATGATCTGGAACAAGCCAAGGCACACCTGGCGGTGGCTACCCGCACCAATGCGAGCAACCCAGACTTGATGTGTATTGAGGGAATCGCCAAGGCCTGGAGTTTTCAGCTAGAAGAGGCCCAGCAACTCGTATCAGCTTCTTTTGAGCTCGATCCTTATCAGGATCACCTGTTTGTAAAAGAAGCCCGAAAACTTCTACAAGATTAATTGGAAGCATGTGAAAGGGACCATCAGAAGTTTGTCTTCCCGGTGGTCCTTTTTATTTTCTCAATTCCCTACCTTTATCCACCCCCTGATTCTCTTCCCTCGTGCAACGACTCCTGACCATATCGCTGATCTGCTTGTATCTGGGCCTCACGGTGCAGGTGCTCGTGGTGCGCCTCGGTCACGAGATGGGGCATGCCATGGAGCAACTCGCGAGCGGACTAGCCAGTCATCACCATAGTCATGATGATCATCACCATGGAGATCACCATCACAGCGACTATGTGGAGTATGTGCTGGCACTGGACGCAGAGGACGGCTCACTGCCTGATGGAGATGTGCCCCAAAAAACCTCTGATAAGCGAGTGGATGTGCACGAAACCAGGCCCGGGATGTATGCATTTCTTCTGGCGCTCAAAAGCCACGAGGCTGGCTTGCGGGATGAGCGTCTCCCGGCATTTTACCCACTGCCCGACCTTACTCCGCCCCCCGATATGAATGTTGGTTGAGATCTTGATTCCTGCTCTAGCTGATTGATTTGCCAGAGCATTTTCATCCACTCCCTTCATTTTTTCTCATGTACACATATACGACAGCCTTCCTACGGGAAGCGGGCAAACTTGCCCTTGTTTTTCTTCTCCTCAGCAGTGCATTTCTGCGTGCCGCCAATGAGCCCGGCGATCCGCCAATTAGTTTGAAAGGTCGCGTGCTGGACAAGCAGACCAATCAGCCGCTGGAAGGGGCCCGACTGGAACTTCCCTCCCTTCAGAAAACGGTGTATTCCGACGCGCTGGGCTTGTTTACCCTCACCAATCTTCCCGCAGGTGCCCTGGAGGTTGAAATCAGCTACCTGGGCTATGCCCGGCAGGCGGTCACGCTGAGCATTGAGCCGGGTACGACCTCTTTTCTGAGCCTGACGCTGAACCCTGCTCCGATTCAACTGGCCGATGTGAATATTTCACAGCAAGAATCTCAGATCAGCAGCCTCAACGCCATCAATGCGCTGGACCTGGAGCTGCGCCCCTTGCACTCTTCGCAAGAAGCCCTTCGTTACGTGCCGGGGCTTTTCATTGCCCAGCACGCTGGCGGCGGCAAAGCCGAGCAAATCTTCCTGCGAGGCTTCGACATTGACCACGGCACCGACATTGCCCTTTCCGTAGATGGGATGCCCGTCAACATGGTCTCTCATGCGCATGGACAAGGCTACGCCGATCTTCATTTTCTGATCCCCGAAACCATTGAGCGAATCGACTTTGACAAGGGGATGTATGAAGCCAACAATGGCAACTTCAACACCGCGGGCTTCGCTGCCTTTGAAACCAAAAATGCGCTGGATCGCAGCATGGTGAAGCTAGAAGTGGGGCAGTTCAACACGTATCGCGGATTGGCGATGGTGGACCTTTTGCCCCAAAACAGCACCCACCATGCTTATGTCGCGGCTGAATATCTCTACAGCGATGGGTATTTTGATGCCTCTCAGAACTTTGATCGGGTGAATGTGATGGCCAAATACACCGGGCTGATCGGGGAGGACGCGGTGCTGAGTGTGTCTGCCTCTACCTTCGCGAGCGAGTGGGATGCCTCTGGCCAAATTCCGGAGCGGGCTGTGACGCAGGGCTTGATCGGTCGATTTGGAGCCATCGACAGCACAGAAGGCGGCAACACGGGTCGCAAGAACCTCAATGTATCCCTCATCCGCTATCAGGATGATGGCTCGGTGCTGCGCAACCGGATTTTCTACAGCCAATATGATTTCTCCCTTTTCTCCAACTTCACCTTTTTCCTCGAAGACCCGATAAACGGCGATCAGATTCACCAAACGGAGACCCGCAACCTCTATGGCTATCAAGGGTCCTGGGAAAAAAGCTACGATGTAGGGGCGCTGCGCATGAGAACGCTGGCTGGCCTTGGCTTGCGGGTGGATGATGTGATGGGAAATGAATTGTCTCACACCAGAAACCGAACCGAAGTGCTGGAGACATTTGCTCTGGGCGACATCAAGGAGCTGAATGCCAGTGCGTTTGTGAACCAGATGATTGGCATGGGCCGCCGCTGGACCCTGGACCTGGGGATTCGCTACGATCAGTTTCGCTTTGCCTATCAGAATTCGCTCACCGAAGCTTATGACCCACAAAGCGTGAGCAAAGGCATTATGAGCCCCAAAATGAAGCTTAATTATCAGGCAGGCAGTAACCTGAACCTCTACCTCAAAGCCGGGACCGGCTTCCACTCCAACGACACCCGGGTGATCCTGAGCCAAACGAGCCGCGACATTCTGCCTCGTGCCTATGGCGCGGATTTGGGGCTCGTTGCCAAGCCCATTCCGGGTTTGCTGCTGCAAGCTGCTCTGTGGAATCTCTACCTGGACCAGGAGTTTGTGTATGTGGGCGATGCCGGAATCGTGGAGCCGAGCGGCAAAACGGCGCGCATGGGCGCAGATCTCACCCTTCGCTATCAACTAACGTCCTGGCTCTTTGCCGATGCCGACGTGAACTACACGTTTGCGCGGTCTCGCGAGGAAGAGGAGGGGCAAAACTACATTCCCCTTGCGCCACAAGTTAGCAGTGTGGGAGGCCTGAGCGCGAAGGTGGACCAATTCTCCGCAAGCCTGCGCTATCGCTACCTCGGCGATCGCCCCGCCAATGAGGATTATTCTCTCACCGCTGATGGCTACACCCTGCTCGATGCGGTGCTGTGCTATACCACCAAGTCATTCGAACTAAGCCTATCTGCCGAAAATATCCTGAACGTGGCCTGGAAAGAGGCGCAGTTTGAGACCGAAAGCCGATTGACCAACGAGGCCGCTTCGGTAACGGAGATCCACTACACGCCGGGCTCGCCACGCTTCCTGCGGCTCGCCGCGAGTTACTTTTTCTGAGGAAGAGGATTGTGTTTGTGAAAGAGAAGGTGAAAGCCTTCTCTTTTTTTGTGGGTTTCTCTGGTTTCTCACAAAGGTCGCGAAGGGGTGCACGATGGTCACGAAGGCGCATTCTTCACGCTGGACCCTGAACAAGGCAGGGCTGATCAAGGCGCATAGTTCCACCCGGTTCAACTGGAGTAACCAAAGTGAGAGGGAATGTGTATATTGAAGAAAAAGAACAACCTTATATGATCGAGTTCAAGGTTCAGCTGGAAGAGAGTCTAGTCGAGGCCTTCGGGCATACTGAAGTAGAACGCTATCTTCAAGAAATGGCTCATCAGGCTTTGCTCAAGTTTGCCGCTAACGGCGTTATAGCTGATCAGCAAACGATCGACCTGGAGAACGATGAGGAGTGGAAGATGGCCCGGGAACTCGCTTGGCAGCAAGAGTCCCATAAATACGTAGGGCTGGCATGAGAGAATATGTGCTGGATGCCAATATTCTGATGAGTATGCTCATGAGCGGCAAGGCCGATTACAGACCCCTGCTTTCATTTTTTACCTTCATCCTTCCTGAATTTGTCCTGGTTGAAGTGGAGAAATACAGTGAGGTAATCAAGCAGAAATCGAGACTGAGCGATACAGAACTACTCCAATGGACTTATTTCGTCTTTTCGCAATTGGCGATCCTTCCCCGCTATGCACTCCAACAAGAAAGTTTGGCTAAGGCGGAAGAACTGCTGAGAAACGTGGACCTTAAAGATGTGCCGTATGTTGCCCTGTCTATGCAGGTGGACCTACCCCTGCTCACGAGAGATAAGCTGCTGTATGATGGGCTGAGGAAGCAAGGCTTCCGTAAGGTTCAACTGTTTGAGGACTTCCTGAAAAATATTTGACGCCAAAAAGGCTACTCTTTCGGGGGTTTGCTCTGGTTTGCTCGGGTTTCTCACAAAGGTCGCGAAGGGGTGCACGATGGTCACAAAGGCGCGTTCTTGCGATCGTCTCTTTGGGGGGCTGGTAAGAGCTTTGGTGGATGCGGGATTTTTTTGGATCTTGATGATGGGATTAGTTTCGTACGCTTTTCTTGGCGCTCGTATTTTAAGGAGGATTGTGGAATGAGGGATATGCGCTAGTGGGCGGT
>JANQTF010000016.1:5427-6487 GCA_030731845.1 Bacteroidia bacterium
GGGTTGCTCTGGTTTCTCTGGGTTTCTCACAAAGGTCGCGAAGGGGTGCACGATGGTCACAAAGGCGCATTCTTGTGATCGTCTCTTTGGGGGGCTTTACTGGATGCGAGATTTTTTGGATATTGATGGTGGGATCAACTTCGTAGGCTTTCCTTGGCGCTCGTATTTTTGGGAGGGTTGTGGAATGAGGGATATGCGCTAGTGGGCGGTGGATGGAGATATTAGCTTCCAATTAATGAAACAGATAATAATCATCCTAAGCATCTTGATAATCACTTCTTGTGACTTCAAATCTTCAACTGATTACAACGCTGAGGCGGAGAAATTGGAAAGTGAAGGAAGGTATGAAGAAGCCATTCCGCTTTTAGACAAAGCAATTGAAAAAGACCCTGAGAACATTTACGCTTTGATAAATAGGGGTGTCGACCAATCAATTTTAGAGGACTATGAAGGTGCAATTCTTGACTATACCAGGGTAATTGAAATGGACCCTGACAATGCACTCGCATTTCTAAATAGAGGCAAGAATAAAGCAAGACTTGAAGACAACCAAGGAGCAATTGAGGACTTTGAAAAAGCAATTGCCACTAAAGGAGGAGAACGGTTGTATATGGATAAAGTCGAAAACTCATTCGTTGAAACAGGGTTCGAATTTGATGTTGCAATGGAAGAAATCCGATTTGAAAGAGGAATTGCCAGGTATAACATTGACAGCCTAAAACTTGCTTTTGAAGACTTCAGCTTCTGCTTAGACATGAATTTTGAAAAGCCTGCGAGCCTCTATTGGCGAGGAATTATTTACGTGAGTTATGAAATGAATACTGAGGGATGTGCAGACCTGAATGAAGCGAGAAAATTGGGAGACCCTTTTGCTCAAGAAATGGTTGATAAATACTGTAAATAGGAAACGAAAAGCAGAAACCATGCAATAAACTGTGTCACCACCCGAATGAAATCAACGTCTTTCTCGTGCTGGTGTCAAGGGGGCTCCATAGGGATTTCCCGCAGGCAAATCCCCCACCGGGCCACAGCAGCGCGGTGGCCCTACGATTTGGCCACG
>JANQTF010000016.1:6587-27209 GCA_030731845.1 Bacteroidia bacterium
CGATCAATTTCATTGCGTATCCATAGCCCAATCCGCCGATTAAAAATGTGATCAGGCCTACCATGACTCTTCCTGAGGTAATCTCATCTCCCACAAAGTAAGGAACCGCTAACGTGACTGTTCCAAACATCGTAAGGCCCCATAAAAGGCCCTGAATGATCCAATTTTTGCCTTCATAGCCTAAGTCCATGGCCAATCTTCCCGAAGCCCCACCCCCCAATCCGACAAGAGCCCAATAAACAGCCCCAAACAGAATGCTCCTCTCGACTGCTTCTTCGTCCTGCCAATAATGCAAAAAAGGACCAAACACAAGGTAGAAAATCAGACCTGTCATGATCCCGGTGATGATCCACCGGTAGCCCGATAAAAAGCGTTTTGCTCTGTTTGTATTCATGATGCTGAGGATGAATGTCTCAATATAAAGAAGAAGAAAAGGAAAAGCCAGCAAAGCCCCAAAAGCCCTTCCCTTCGTGATCTCAGGATTTCCCTTCGTGCCCTTCGTGCATCCCTTCGAGACCTTTGTGAGAAACCACAAAAGCCGAAAAATCTACCAAAAAGCCCATTTTTTCATCGAAAACAGGCCGATCTTGCCTGGATTTTTCCGTAAATTAAGAGGATTAATTACGCGTAAATGGGTACTTCTATGTTGACGAAAAGACAGGCGAAATTCGCCTGGGCACTGATCATTTTTGGACATATCTGGGTGCCGCTTCAGGCTCAGCAGTCCGTGGCCAGAATGTGGAACGAGGTGCTCCTGCAAGCGATTCGAGGAGACTTTGCCCGGCCCACGGTTCATGCCCGAAATTTGTTTCACATCTCCATCGCGATGTATGATTCCTGGGCGGTTCATGATGACCAGGCCAACACCTATTTTCTGGGAAAAAACCTTCAGGGCTTTGTGTGGCCATTCGAAGGAGTAACCCCGAGCAGCAACAAGCAGGCTGCCCGCGAGGAAACGATGAGCTATGCCGCCTATCGCCTGATCAAGTATCGATTCCGATTCTCTCCGGGCAGTTTTTACACCGATCAGTTGGCGGATTCGCTGATGGAAGTGCTGGGCTATGACCCCGGGATCGTATCCACCGACTATCAGACAGATGATCCTGCCGCCTTGGGCAATTATCTGGCAGCGGGCATCATCGCCTATGGCTTGCAGGATGGATCGAACGAGATCAATCAATATGGCAATTTGTTTTATGAGCCGCTCAACCCAGGCCTTGACCCTACCCTGCCCGGAAATCCCGATCTCATTGACCCCAATCGCTGGCAACCCTTGAAGTTGGCCATCTTCATTGACCAGTCGGGAAATCCGGTAGATAGCAAAGGCTTGCCATTTTTGAGCCCCGAATGGGGCATTGTGCATCCTTTTGCCCTGAAAGAATCCGACAAACAGATCTACCAGCGCGATGGGAATAGCTACATCGTCTATCACGACCCCGGTGTGCCCAGCCTCATGGAAGACGGCGCAGCCAGTGAAGGAAGCAAAGCGTATCAGTGGGGCTTTGAGTTGGTGGGGATCTGGTCCTCGCACCTTGATCCGGCTGATTCTGTGATGTGGGATATTTCCCCTACCCGAATCGGAAATGTTCAATCCTACCCCAGCACATTTGAGGAGTATCAGGATTTTTATGATCTGATAGAGGGCGGCGATGCCTCTATTGGCCATGCGCTCAACCCGGTTACGGGCCTTCCTTATCCGCCTAATATGGTTCCCAGGGCTGATTATACGAGGGTGCTGGCAGAATTTTGGGCAGACGGGCCAGAATCAGAAACCCCACCGGGCCATTGGTTCTCGATTCTCAATTACGTGAGTGACCATCCCCTATTCGCAAGAAAGCTACAGGGAGAAGGAGAAGCAGTTGATGCACTGGAATGGGATGTGAAAGCCTACTTCACACTAGGAGGCGCGATGCACGATTGTGCGATCACAGCCTGGGGCATTAAGGGCTATTACGATTATTTGCGTCCGGTTTCGGCGCTGCGGTGGATGGCAGATCGGGGACAGCGAAGCGATCCGAGCCTGGAAAATTATGATCCGCAGGGGCTTCAGCTCATCCCGGGCCTCATCGAGGTGGTGACGGTGGGTGATCCCCTGGCAGGAGATAGCAGTGAGCACGTAGGTAAAATCAAAATCAATGCATGGCGAGGCCCCGACTATATTGACTCGGCGGCGATCGATATGGCGGGTGTGGGCTGGATTTTGGTGGATAATTGGTGGCCCTACCAACGCCCCACCTTTGTGACCCCGCCCTTTGCCGGATACATTTCCGGGCATTCTACCTTCTCACGGGCAGGCGCAGAAGTGTTGACCCAGTTGACGGGAGATCCGTTTTTTCCGGGAGGGGTGGGAGAATTTTTTGCCCACAAAAATGAGTTTCTGGTATTCGAAGAAGGCCCAAGCCAGGATGTGGTGCTGCAATGGGCCACCTATCAGGATGCTTCTGACCAAACAAGTCTCTCCAGAATTTGGGGAGGCATTCACCCGCCCATAGACGATATCCCGGGCCGGAAAATCGGGAAACTCATCGGGGAAGAGGCGGTAGCGCTGGCCTTGTCCTATTTTTCTGGAACAGCAGGAAAAGTCGCTTTCCCAGATATTGCGGTGTCGCCCAACCCTGCGGGCTTGAATTCGCCCCTGTCAATCGGCATCAACCAGGCTTTTGAATCGGGAAGAATAAAAATCCATACGCTTCTTGGGCAGGAAGTATATCACTACGAGCTCCCCGGACCAGCACCTTATCTCCTGGAAACCATCAGACCCTCTTTCGTTGTCCCCGGATTGTATCTGCTTTCCGTAGAAACCGACCAATGGTCTTCTGTCACCAAGGTGTTGATTTCAGATTGAGCGAAGAGCGTGATAAAAAAAGCGCGAGTCATTCCGAAGGGGATGACTCGCGCTTGTGTTAGAGAACCGATGTTTGTCTGCGAGGAGATTAGGTTCCACTTTTCATCATTTTTCCCCGAAACCAGATATCTTCAGAGAGGGTAGTGAATACCGCTTCATACAAATAGATTCCGCTGGAAACACCGACGCCTTCAGTGGTGTTTCCACCCCAGGGAAGCTCAATTCGCTGTGCCTGATCAACCTGAACTTCTGTGGTATAAACGAGTTTGCCCATCGAGTCAAACACCTTGAGGGAGAGACTTCCGCCACGTGGCAGGTCAAATCTCATGGTAGTCGTCTTGTCAAACGGATTGGGAAATGTGCTGCTGGCGGAAGCGCCACTGATGACCGGGGCGTTGAGTGATTTCTCTCTGGGAGTTTCCTTGATGCTGATTTTCTGATTTATCGCAACCTGGAGCAGCGTGTCCCGGTTGCCCGAAGGCCACAGCACAATGATTCGCTCCACGAGCTCGGCGGCACCCAGCCCCACATGCACGGGCTTGATAGATTGCCCATAAAAACAAGCGCCGTGATGTAGCCGATGATATTTTCCCTCGGCGGTGGTGACGGTCACCTGTGCGCCAAAGGCGTTTCTGTTGGATTGGGTACCCTCCAGGTCGATTTGAAGCCAGTTGGTGTGAGAAGATTGGCTTTCTGAAACCGTCTGATTTTGATAGAGAAATGGCGTGGTCTCCACATTCGCTACCACCATATCGAGGTCTCCATCGCTGTCATAATCAAATACTTCGAGGCCTCTGGCCCGTGCCATTTCGCCTGTGGAGGTTTCTGTGGTCCAGTCCACGAAGCCTTCTGTGCCTTCGATCAGGGTATTTCTGTAGAAATAGTTGGGTTCATCAAGCTGCTCCTGGCCACCGATATACTGCTTGCTCACCACGCCGTTGACCGCAAAGAGGTCTTCATCGCCATCGTGATCATAATCGAGGAAGTGAGTACCCCAGCCCCAGCCGGTATTTTCCACGCCCATGGCAGCGGCTACGTTTTCAAATCTCCGTTGGCCTGTATTTTTGAAGAGAGGATTGGGGAGATAATTATAAATCTGGGTGATATAGACATCAAACAGGCCGTCGTTGTTGTAATCTCCAATGGTCACGCCCATGCCTGCACCGGTGTCATTCATGCGATATGGCAAGGAGACATCAGCAAAGCCTTGCCCGCTTTTGTTTTCCCAGAGATTATTGATCTGGGTATCGTTCACATCCAGGATGTCCTGAAATCCGTCTCCGTTGATATCAAAGGCCACTGCGGTCCAGGTTACCCCAACGCCATTGATTCCCATTCTCAGGGTGACATCTTCAAAAGTGCCATCGCCTTTGTTTTGGTAGAGAATATTATCCCCATTGAGAACAGGGATGTACAAGTCCAGGTCGCGGTCGCGGTCATAATCCACCCATAGGCCGGCGCTGCTGTAGCAGGTGTGGCAAGATACAATTCCGCTCGCCTCTGTGACCTCGGTAAAGGTGCCGTCGCCATCGTTGTGGTAAAGTTGGTCGGCCCGGCTATTGGCCAAAAAGAGATCGGGAAATCCGTCATTGTCATAATCTCCCCAGGAGGCCCCCATTTTTTCGCCGATAGATGCCTGGATGTCAGTATTGGCAAACTGATTGGTCAAGCCAGCTTCTATCGTAACATCGGTGAAGGTTCCGTCTCCATTATTCCTCATCAATCTGTTCCAGGTAGTAGAATCGAATTCCACAAAGGAACGATATCCTACGAAGAACAGATCGAGGTCGCCATCGGCGTCATAATCAGCGACAGAAACACCATTATTTCTGGTGACATGGCCGAGTCCGGCCTCTTGTTCTACTCTGAGAAAATCTTGCCCTTGTGCAGCAAAGGAGAGTAAGCACAAGCAAATAAAAGTAAAATGTGATTTCATCTCGTAGTGGTATAGGTTGGTTAGCATTTCTAAAACTGTGGAAAGAAATATGGGGACGGTCTTGCACCGCCCCCAATTATCAAGCTTACGGGTCGCTTGACTACTAGCTACTCATCTTAGTTGTATCCAGGATTTTGCTGATAGAGTCCCTTGCTGACGGTGATTTGCTTTTGAGGAATGGCGAGATACTCGTCTCTTCCGGCAGTGAATCTGGCATCCACGAGGTGGGAAGCCCTGCCTTTTTCTACAGCAAAATAGGTATTCAGAGTCTCTTCGGCGATCCCCCATCTCACGAGGTCAAAGAACCTCTTGGATTCGAATGCCAGCTCCATTCTCCGCTCCCATCTGAGGATTTTCCGTGCATTGTTCTGGTCTCCAAGGCTTGTATAGGTTCCAATGACCCAGTTGCCAGTGGGGGCTCCGTTTACATCTGCGATGCGCGAAAGGCTAGCCGCAGATCCGGCACGTGTGCGGATGTCATTGATGATAGGAAGCGCCTCTCCCATACGTCCCAGCTCGATGAGGGCTTCTGCTTTCATGAGCAGGAGGTCACCGAATCTGATTTGGTCGGTATTTCTGGAGATGCTAAAAAATGCCTCATACTGACGGAAAGCAGGCGATTCTGGAAGCTCCTGATCCTTCATGCCGAGCTTATTGCCATAGATCCCAGGCACACGAGCATAAGACTCGTCGTAGATCCTGTTGGGATCATACTTGAATGGCATACCGGGAATCCCCATGGTGTGGGCAATGCGTGGGTCCATGTTGGTAGCCAACACGTCTGTACTGGTTTTGATCAATGGGTCTCCATTAAAAGAGTCAAACAGGGGCAGTCCGTCGGCATCGGTTTTGAAGGCATTGGCCAGGTTCTGTGATGCGTGGTTGAATGAACAACAGCCGTAGCCTGGGCCGAGGGAGGAGGTCAATCCTGTGGAGAAATTTCCACGTCCCTGGATAGATCCATCGTCGATCGAGCGCATGATGGCCCAAACAGATTCGGCACCGCTTTCAGACTCCCAGAGGAAGTTGTTGGCATAGTCGTCATAGAGAGAATACTCGCCGGTAGCTTCCACAGCTTGAATCAGACTCACGACTTCTTCTAGCTCGGAGGCAGTGATGCTCACCACGGCGTGATTGTCGTTCTGAACATAGGCTTTGTAGAGCAACACCTTGGCCAAATAGGCTCTTGCCGCATTTTTGGTAGGCCTTCCTTCATCAGCTTGCACATCAGGAAGTGCAGCAACCCCTGCGCGAAACTCGTTGGCGATATAGGCCCATCCTTCCTGGTCTGTGAGCTCGCGGTTGGAGATGTTGATCACATCGGGCTTGGCAACCGTTTCGTCAATGAAAACCGGATACTTGTAGAGGATTTTCAGGATAAATTCATAGTGGCCACGGATGAAGCGCATCTCGGCAATCCGCTGATTTTTTAGCGGGTACTCAGCCTCAGTTAGGGCGTTGATTCGCGAAAGTGCATCGTTGATACGAGAAATTCCGGCGTAAATCCATTCCCAATTGAGGTTTCCATTAAAGTTGTTGGGCGTATTGAGGGTGAAGACCTCGGTCTCGTGAGAGTTGATCTGGTCACCAATACCACCACCTCCTTTGTATCCGTCGTCGGAGCGGGAGGTGCCCCAGGCCCACATGTCCTGAAACTGTTGGGCAAGCAAGCCATCATTCCCCAAAGAGGCATAAGCAGCGATGACCATTTTCTCTACATTCTCAGGCGTATTGAGCTGGTCTCCACTGATCACACCCTTGGGCGTAAAATCCAAAAACTCCGTAGAGCACCCAAACGCAAGCATTCCCGTGAGGAGCACAATGGCTGGGTATTTTATCATTGATCGTTTCATGTTCAAATTCAGTTGAAAAATGGGTTAGAAACCAAGGGTAACCCCGGCAGTAAAACGCATTGGCTTTGGATAAAACCTTCCTTGCGAGCTGGAAACAGCGATGTCTTCTACCGAAAATCCAGTTCCAACCCATTGGTTAGCTCCACTTCTGTCCACGATCCATCCCAAATTTTCTCCAGTAACATATACCCGCAGGGTAGAGAATACCTTGGAAAGGGAAGAAGTTTGTGGAAGAGAATACCCCACTGTGGCCTGACGGAAAGAAAGGAAGTTTCCATTTCTCACATCATACTCGTGAGAGAATCCGAAAGGACGGTTGCTGTTGCTCACGGCTGGGATATGAGAACCAGTATTGGTGAATGACCATGCGTCGAGCTGATTCACGCCACCGTTTTCTCCATTGTCGAGGGTTCCCAACTCCAGTTTGTACAGGTTGGCAGGCACAGCTTTGCGGCCCAGCGCACCCCAAACAAAGAGGCTAAAGTCGAAGTTTTTGTAGTGGACCACAGGGTTGAGGCCAAAGTTGATTGCGGCTACGCCGTTGGCGCCGTCATACTCCTGATCCAGCACATTGATCACGCCGTCGTTGTTCAGATCCACAAAGCGAAGGGTTCCTACACGTGCACCTACCTGATCTGCATGGGCACTCACCTCTTCTGCGTTTTGGAAAATGCCGTCGGTGCGGTAGCCAAACAACGCGTTTGGCGCCTGGCCAATGATGTTCTGCTCCACGTTTCCAGGGAAAGAAGAAAAGAGATCTTCTGGAATATCGGTGATGATGGCATCAAAGGCAGAAAGATTAACACCGATGGTGTAGTAGAAGTCTGGATTTCCAGGAGCATTGTACTGGAGAGAAACTTCCCAGCCAGTGGTTTGCATGCTGGCTCCGTTTACAAATCGACGTGCTCCATCTCCATAGGCACCAATGGTGGTAGGTTGAATGAGGATGTCGTCGGTTTGCTTTTGGAAGAATTCTACCGATCCTGTGATTTGCTGCGCCCAAAGGCCAAAGTCAAATCCTACGTTGATCTCGGTCTGGGTTTCCCATCTCAAGTCATCGTTTCCGGTCTGGGTAGCGAGGAATCCAGAAGGTAAGATCCCGGAATCATTGTTGCCAATGTCGTAGGAGGTAGCCGCATCCGGACAAAGGGCCTCAGCACAACCGCCGCCCCATGGCAAAACGTTGTTGCCAGGTGCATACACAGACTGATACAAGCTGAATCGGGCATCGTTGAGGATGTCCTGGTTGCCGGTTTTTCCCCAACCTACCCGGAGTTTCAGGTCTGAAATCGCCGTAACGTTGGACAAGAAGGCCTCTTCGCTGATCCTCCAGCCTACAGAGGCCGCAGGGAAGGTCGCAAAGCGGTTGTTGATTCCGAATCTGGAAGATCCGTCGCGACGCAGCGTGGCAGAAGCCAGGTACTTGCCACCATAGGAGTAGTTTACTTTTCCGAAGTATGAAAACAGAGAAAATCCTGTTTCGCCACCTGTTGCGTTTTTCTCACCAGAGGCCGCGCTAAGCTGGAAGTAGTCAACCGTTTCGAGGGCAAATTCTTTGCCTGTGGCAGAGAAAAACTGTGCAGTGTTTTTCACTGCTTCGGTGCCAGCCAGGGCAGTGAAGCTGCTCTTGCCTATGGTTTTGTTATACGTGAGGGTGTTGTTAAATACCCAGTTGGTAAACTGTCTGTTGGTTTCATTGAGCTCTGCTACAGTATTGGCGAGGAAGCCACGAGAATATGTTCTGAAGATATCAACCGCAGAAATGTTGTCGTAGTCGAGACCAAAGTTGGTGCGGAAAGACAAGCCTTCGAAAAGCTCCACATTGGCATAGATGTTTCCAAACACCTTGATGTTGTTGATCTTGTCGTCGCGGTTATCGGTAGCTACCGCGAGTGGATTGTCGCGGTCTGAGAAACCACCTCCAGGAGGGCCAGCAAATCTTCCGTCTTCTGTGTACACAGGAAGAATAGACTTCACACGGTATGGGCCTTGCTCTGGTGTTCCACCAAATCCAGTATCCATCCATGCTCTGTCTTCGCGGGCTACGTTCAGGTTTTGACCGATGGTCACCCGACCATCCAAGAAGGAGTAGTTGGAGTTGAGCCTCGCGCCAAATCGCTGGTAGTCTGTGCCAATCACCACCCCTTGCTGATCAAGGTAGTTTACCGAGAAAAACACGCCGCCTTTGTCGCTTGCCTGGGCAAAAGAAAGGTCATAGTTCTGCATCATACCGGTTTGGGCAATTTGATCAAACCAGTCGGTGCCTACTTCGATGTCTCCACCATAAATACTGGCGGAAGAACCTGAAGGACGAAGCTGATCTCCCTGATCCAACCACTCGGGGTAGAAGATCTGGTTGAGTACAGGAACGCCATTTCCTTGAATACCAGCGCCAAGGCTTGGGTCGTAGTTCCAATCGTAGGTATAGATACCCGTAGCATTTGGGTCAGATCCATCGTTGACAGCACCTTGCCACTCCAGGATGGCCCGTTCCCTGTTATTGGTCAACTCATCCCGATCATTCCAGTTTTCTACACTGTAGCGGGCATTAAAGGTGATCCGGGGTGCCTGATTGGCTTTGGGTTGCTTGGTGGTGATGATCACTACCCCATTGGAGGCTCTCGATCCATAGATGGAAGCAGAAGAAGCATCTTTCAACACTTGAACAGACTCAATGTCGCTGGCATTGAGCCAGGAAAGACCCCAGTTGATGTCTCCACCACCAGTCTCGTTGGTCACAAAGGGCTGAATGGGCACTCCATCCACGATGTAGAGTGCGTCATTGTTACCCAAGGTGGAAATTCCCCTGATCCTCACCCTCGCACTTTGGCCAGGATCACCAGAAAGTGCTACAAACACACCAGCACTACGGCCCTGGATGGTTTGCATCACATCTGGGTTGGGCGTGTTCTGCACGGCATCAAGGTCAATGACAGAGACAGCGCCCAGAAGGTCCTTTTTCTTCTCTGAGCTATACCCCGTCAATACCACCGCGTCCAAAGACTGCACGTCAGGACTAAGAACCACATCTTGTACCGTCTTGGTGATGGGCACTTCCTGCTTCACAAACCCGTAGTAGGACACGACTAAGACATCCCCAATAGAGGCTTCGACCGTGTAGGCTCCTCCTTCCGTGGAGAATGTACCCTTGGTCGTGCCTTGCACGATGATGGTGGCTCCTTCCAGTCCCTGGCCATCGTCGTCCATGATTTTGCCAGAAATGCTTTGAGCAAAACTCCCAAGTGGAGCTAGCAAAAGGAGCAGGACCAACAGCATCCAGTTTTTTCCGAATCCTGGCGGACCCTGGTTTGGCTTTCGGCCATGTGTAACTCGTCGATTCATGTTGAAAGTAGTTAGTAAAACAAAAATTGATGAAAAAATGGGTAATGAGGGCTGGGAGCACAGACTCCCATCCACCATTTACCAAATGGAGGAAAGAGCGCTTATCGTGGCACTTGCCAGATGACTGCCGTTTTCTGAAATCAGCGTAACCGTAGAAAACGGCTCCGTAGGGAAGAAAATGCTGGTCATCACGGTCGCACCCTGGTCTGCAAATAGTTCGATAGAGGAGACATCGATGAGGATGTCCATGGAGATGGGAGCTTCGGTTGAGGCTACTCTGGGAGCATAATCAATGCCCGGCGCGAAGTTGGCAGAGAAGCCCAGGTCTCCACTCTTTCTCCTGTCAGAAAAAAATTGGTTGCTTGCTGGGTCAAACCCCATTCGCATGGTTTCTCCTTTCGCATTGGAAAGTTCTATTCCTACCATGCCATCGGGCGTGGCGGCAAATGTGAGGGCAATCCTCATTCCGCTACTTCCATCTGCTGTGGTTTGGTGAAGGATCGACCCTGTTACCATGGAGGCAGCATTGTCAATGCTTGTTGATTCGCCCTGGATCAGTTCCACCTCTTTCACAGGAGCAGAGAATAACCGATAGCCCTGGCTCAGCTTGTGCAACGTGAGTTCGCGCGGGATGGTCATGGCGTTGCGCCATACCTGGGTCGGCACGACGTTGGCATATTGCCAGTTAGACATCCACCCGAGAAAAATCCTTCTGCCATCGGTTGTTGGAACGTCAGACCAGGTCACGCCGGCGTAGTTGTCTTTGCCATAGTCCACCCACACGCCTTGGTTATTCTGCACGTTCTGCGCGAATTCTGGGTCGAGGCTGAAGGTTTTACCATCAAAATCTCCCACAAAATATTGGGTGGCAGATCCGCCGTTGGGTCCGCCGGGGTTGATGCTGAGCAAAAGCACCCACTTGGTTTCCTCTGTGCCAGTTACCTGTATCGGAAAGAAGTCTGGGCACTCCCATACACCGTCATGATCTCCAAATTCATATCCGAAGTCGCTGAGGTGGCTCCAGGATTTCAGGTCTTGAGAGGTGTAAAAGCTTGTGTGGTCCTGCACCGCCAACGCCACGATCCATTGCTGATTTGTCTTGTCCCAAATGACTTTGGGGTCGCGAAAATCCGGAATTCCAGGATTCTGGATCACAGGATTTGCCTCATACTTGGTCCAGGTTCTGCCGCGATCAAGGCTGTAGGCAATGCCTTGAGTCTGGTATGTGCCAGTATTTGCTTGCGCCCCGATGGGGTCGTGGTAGGTAAACATGGCCACCATGGCAGGAGACTCAGTTGTGCCAAATCCTGTGCTATTGTTCCAGTCCACTACCGCGCTTCCCGAGAAAATATATCCAAGAGAGTCTGGATAAAGGGCAATTGGCAGATGCTCCCAATGCACCAGATCAGGACTCACGGCATGCCCCCAGTGCATAGGGCCCCACACCGTGCTGTCAGGGTAATACTGGTAGAATAGGTGGTATTCGCCTTCAAAAAACACCATGCCATTTGGATCGTTGGTCCAGTTGGCAGCGGGCGAGAAGTGGAGCTGAGGTCTGTGAGGTTCTTGAAACCTGGCAGAATGGGAGGCAGGGGTTTCCTGTTGTTTCTCTTCTTGGCAGCCCGCCACAAATGGCAAAATACATGACAATCCAAGGATAAGTGCTCTCGTCATAAGAGATAGATGTTAGGCAAAGGCAAGGAATCTGGGATACCTGGCCTGAGGAAAATAAAGGGTAGAAATAGGATATAGGAATTGCCAGGACGGCAGTTGGCATTAGATGCCTCTCCCGATCAAAGAAAAGACTTTCACTTTGCCTTGCGGGGCTGCCATCTTGATGGCGCTATCTGGAACGTGGTGAAATCAGGACCAGGGATGAAAGGAAGAAGGGTGCCTGAGAGAGGGGGTTTGGGTAGTAATGCATGGGTCAGAGTGTTAGTAGTAGTGACCCAATGTACCAGTGGGAGAGATAACTGACCTTCACAAATGGTTCAATTCTATGTACTTATCGGTCATTCTTGAAAAAATCATAAAACATTGATAATCAGTGTATTGTTTGGTGGTTTGTGCTTTTGGTTTTCGCCCAATCTTAAATAATGATTCACGTTTCTTGACTTTTGAACCACAAGCCACGGGGCTTGCGAAGGGCCTATTTGTGATACTGGGAAGGCGCCACGCCAAAGTAGGATTTGAATACCGTCGAAAAGTAATCGGGCGAACTATAGCCTACCTCGTAGGCAATATCAGCGATGCCCATTTCTTGTTCTGCCAGCAATTGTTTGGCGCGTTCCAGTCGTGATTCTTGAATAAGATCTGTCACGGTCTTTCCAAATAGTGATTTTACCTTTCTGTACAGCTGAGATCTGGAGAGCTTCATCTCTTCGCAGACATCAGAAAGTTGGAAGGACGGCTGATGAAAGTTGGATCGAATCACCTCGAGTAACTTTCGGGAAAAAGCCTGATCCAGAGAGCTCAACTGGTCCGATGGCTCAAAACTAACCAGGGACATAGAGGTGCTTTTTCTGATCCGTTCCTGATTGAGGAGAAGGGATTTGATTTTTTCCTTGAGAAACAGAAAATGGAAGGGTTTGGTAATGTATTCATCGGCCCCGAGCTGTGTGCCGACGATCATTTCGTCAATGGTGGCCTTGGCAGTGAGGAGAATGACAGGAATATGAGAGGTCCTCAAGTCGTTTTTGAGGGTTTCTACGAGTCGGTAGCCATCTCTGCCAGGCAGCATGACATCACAAATGATGAGGTCGGGGAGGTGCTCAAATGCCAGGTTCAAGCCTGAGACGCCATCCGAAGTGGTCAACGTTTCATACAGATGAGAAAGCCCTGTTTGGAGGAAATACTGAAGATCTGGGTTGTCTTCAATGATCAGGATTTTTTGCTCGTATTTCGTGGTAGCTTTTCGCTCTGTTTCCGCCAGAAATACTTCCGCTTGCTCCTCCCATTGCCTCACGATCCAATCGGTATGGTGGCTGGAATTGGGGCCGCCAAGTTGGCTTGGATCAAAATGGGCCGATCCGTTTTGGAATTCAACCTGAAAGCGAGTCCCATGGCCCAGCGTGCTGGTCACAGAAATTTTTCCTTTGAGAAGCTCAACCAGCGATTTTGACAGAGAAAGCCCGATCCCTGTACCTGACAAATGATGATTGCTTCCTTGATAAAAAGGATCGAAAATATGTTTCTGATCGACCTCGTTCATGCCTGAACCACTGTCATCTATGATCAGAGAAGTCGTGTGGCTCCTTTGATCCTGCTCGATGAGGATGTGAATCCGCCCACCGTCTGGCGTAAATTTAAATGCATTGGAGAGTAGATTGAATAAAATTTTGTCAACCATGTCCACATCAAACCAGAGCATCGTCTGCGGGTGCGAAGTGATCAACTTAAAGTCGATATGCCGTTTTTGAGCAATGCTGCTAAACGAGTCCATCACATCTCGCACAAACACATTGAGGTCCTGCTCCGTGGCAGATACATGCATCTGATCACTTTCCGTCTTTCGGAAATCCATCAGTTGATTCACCAATCGCAAAAGCCTGGTAGCATTGTTGCCGATCAGTTGCAGATGATGGGCGATCTTCTTATTTAAGTGGTTGCTGGGCAGTAAGTCTTCCGCAAAGCCGAGAATCAGGGTAAGTGGTGTCCTGAATTCATGCGAAATATTGGTGAAAAAATTTACCCGTGCATTATTAGCAGCTGTCAGCTCATTCGAGATTTGTAGCAGGCGATCTTGCTGTAGCAGCACTTCCTCATTCTTCTTAGCCAGACTTTGGTTGATCTTCTGCTTGGTTTTGAGCGAAAACCACAGGATTCCCCCCATCAGAATCGTTAACCCCAAACTGATGATCAGGATGAGAATGAATATCCGTTGATTCCGGTAAACGGCATTGAGGGAGTCAATTCTTTCGATTTGATGATCGATGTCGTCCTGAAGGCTAGCTTGCTTTCGCATTTGTGCGTGTAGAATGCTGGCATTGGATCGGTCAATCACCGTGGTCTGAAGGATATTCATCCGTTCCACTGGTTCGCCATGCAAGATCTTTGACGCCAGCTTAATGGCTTCTGCACCTCCTGTAGGGTAGAGCAAGGAGGCATCAAGAATGGAGTCTTCTACTGCCTGTATCCCCTTGCCTGTGCCCGGGATGCCATCCACCCCGACAAAGAACAAATCATTTGCACGGCCCATCTCACTCGCCATCCGGTAGGCAATCTCTGCCATCAGGTCGGTATGAGAAAAAATAATCGTCGCATCAGGATTCCGCACCAAGACCTCTGGAAACTGGGTATTCATCCTCAACGTATCCCATTCCACAACTATCGAATCCACAATCTCCAAAGATGGATACTTGGTGATGGTCCTGCGAAAACCATCGCTCCGCTCCCTGGCCGGAGAAATGCTCATCGCCATTCGTAACTCGATGATTTTTCCTACACCACTTGTTCTCAGTGCGATATAATCTGCCGCTGTAGCACCGATTTGCTCATTGCCTCCTCCGATGTAGGCAGTATATTTTTCCGAAGATGCTTTCCTATCGATCATGATCACCGGGATTCCAGAATCATAGATCTGATCGATGGCCTCAGTTAGTGGCTCATACTCATTGGGGGCCACGATGAGAAGGTCAATCCCAAGGGCCACCAATTCCTCCAAATGCTGAAGTTGAAGGTCACTGTTATTCTGGGAGACTCGAAATTCAAGCCGCATATTTTGCTGAAGAGACAACTCCCGGTTCATCTCCTCATTCATGATATCTCGCCAGGGATCATTGCAGCACTGGGAAAAACCGATCACAAAGGTTTTTTTCTCTTCCTTCTGGCCGCAAGAGGCCATTAATATCCCACAGGCCCCTATGACAAAGGTCATGAATCGTAATGTCTGCATCGTAGTAGTCTGGTTTATCCTTCTTAAAGATGATCCATAACATCTGCTTTTCCAAGTAGTGGAATTAGAACGAAATGCTGGTTCAGGGGTGTTCTCTCACTTTCATCACGCTTGCCCTGCGCAACGTCGATGGAAAAAAGGTGTTTCTGTCATGAATCCAAGACCAATGAAACCGAGGAATCGTCACAAGTAAAACCTGGCGCACTGCCATGATGCCGACATTGGTGTGGAGCTGCCCAACAGATGTTCCTTCAGCTACCATTCTCTCATTCCTCCCTGTCGTTGTCGATTCGCTCAAAAAGAACGAACTTTGCCCGGTAATCAATTATGTATGGCTGTAGTGAGCGTTCCCAATTTCCAGGATCTTATTTTATTTGAAAACGATCGCATCATCGTCATAGATAAACCTTCGGGTATGGCGAGCCTCGACGACAAAGACGGGGCAAATTTGCAGCAAATCGCCCGCGACTACGATCCGGAGCTGCGCCTCTGCCATCGGCTGGATAAGCTCACGAGCGGCACGCTCATCCTCGCCAAAGATGCCGAGGCCTATCGCGACATGTCGCTTCAGTTTCAGTATAGAAAAGTGCACAAATACTACCTCGCCCTTGTGGCCGGGGTTCATCATTATCAGGATCACGAAATCGACTTGTCGCTCCACGTCACCACCAACAAGAAGGTGTATGTGAGCAAATTTGATGGCAAACCAGCCAGCACGATTGTAAACACAGTGCGGGCATTCCGTAGCTACACGCTCCTGCGCTGCGAGCCCGTGACCGGACGTATGCACCAAATCCGCGTGCACCTCTCGGCACAGGGCTGCCCCATCGTCGGCGACGAGCTCTACGGAGGCAAGGATCTTTTTCTGTCTTCGATTAAGCGAAAATTCAAACCCAGCACCACCCGCGACGAGCGACCCCTCAACCACGGGTTTTTGCTCCACGCCTCTGCGGTGTCTTTCCAGTTACCCGAATCTGAAGAATCCATCACCGTAGAAGCAGAACTTCCCAAGAATTTTGCCGTGGTGATGAAGCAACTGGAGAAAAACGATAGGTGATGAGGGGTCAGAAGTCCGAAAGTCAGGTGTCAGACATGAGAGCCATCTTAAAGCCCCCTGTGCGACGGATATGTGAGTTGGCGAGGGGGTTGGGGGTGAAATGAGAAGCCAGAAATTCAGGCAAAACAAAGAGCCAGGAGAAGTGGGTTTTGTACCTCCTTCTCCTGGCTCTAACAATTTGTTCAAGTCTGACCTCTCACAGCGCAGCGGTCTGACCTCTGACTCCTCTACCTCAAGATCACACTCTTCCCAGCTATAGGCTCGCGGCTGATCACCTGAAGGTGATACCACCCTGCGGGGAGAGAAGCTACCCGGATGGTTTGGTCAAGGCCAGCGCTGGTGTTGACTGATTCACTCATGACCGTCCGTCCTGTGATGTCGATCAGGCGAAGCTCCACTTCTCCGGCATCTATCTGCCAGTGGATCAGGATTTCCTTGTCCGCCTCATGTACAGTCACGAGAAATGGTGCAGGATCAGGATTGCTGATTTCCACCAGCGGGGAGTAGGCCACAGATCCATCAAGATCCACCATGCTAAGGCGATACACATTGCGTTGCATCAGCGGATTGAGGTCGGCAAACTGATACCAACCCGCGCCAGCGGCATTCACACGACCGAGGGGGAGGAAGCTACCTGATCCATCGAGGCGGGTTACTTCGTAGTGAGAAAATGCTTCCTCTGATGCTGATTCCCAGCGCAGAGCAACCTGATCTTCTGCCCAGGCTCCTTCAAAAGAGATCAACTCAACCGGAAAGATGGAAGGGGAGAAACTCATGGAGAAATTATCGGCTATTGCGTTGGCAGCTTGGGTGGGGTCTTGGCTCGTGATGGCCATTCCTACCCACATCGTGTCACCAAGCACCACCGTTTGGGGGTTGGCAGATCCATTGACCATGGTCCAGGTGAGTCCATCGGCAGAGTGGAAAGCCGTGATCACATCCCCTACGCGGGTGAGTCTAAGCCAGCGCGGAGCGGTGACATTATTGGTTTTGGTTTGGGAAGTGCTGGCCCCTGTGGTCTTGCGAAATTGAAAACCAATGCCATCTACCGGAGTGACATTGAGGTAAGCGTTTACTGAATTTTCATTCAGAGAAGTCCGCATCATCAGTCCCACTTTGGAGCCATTGTTCACCCGTTCAATTTCATTGATTCTTACCACCAATTCTCCATCTCCCACCACGCGGGTCCCGATAAAGTGGCCTTCGTCCTTGCTGCTCCAGATGTTGGTGCCCGCGGCACGCAGGTAATACACATCATCCGACACACAGGCTGATCCTGGCACATAGGTGGTGCCAAGCGCGGTGCTCACCCAATCTGTGGGAACCACACAGGGATTCACGGCAAAACAAGCCAGCGGAAGGGTGTCGGGCGAAGAGACCCCGTCGTGAATGACGATGAGATCGGTGCTCGCTGCACCCGAGGTGAGCGGCGAAAATTCGACCTCTACGGTGGCAGTAGCGTCGCCGCTGAGAGAGGCGGGCGTGCTACCCACAAGTTGGAAAGAGCTTGCACCGCTCAGAGCTACGCTGCTGATCGTCACAGGAGTTGTGCCCGGATTGTACAGCGTCACAAACCTGCTGGAGGAGCTTCCTACCTCTACAGCATCGCAGGCGTCAGTAGCCGAGAGCTCTATGATACCATCAGCTGAAGGACCTACGGTGATTTTTACGACAAATGAATCAGGAGAGTAGGAGATGGTGCTGGCGGGATTGAGCACATCGGCTCCACTTCCAGTAACCACCACGGTGGCGAAATAGTCACCTTCGGTGAGGCCGGTCACGTCCATGTCAAACGCCAGGAAGCGGCTGGTCTGGCCAACGGTTCCGGTGGTCAGGCCTTGCAGAGACAGCCATGATGGGGCAGCAGAGATGCTCAAGGTATAATTTGCTTCGCCATCCACCGTCCAGAAAAGATTGGTGCCGGAAGCGCTTCTGTTCTGGTAGAGAAAATAGGAAAGGGTATCGGCAGAAAAGCCCAGCTTGTGAACAGGGGTTCTGGAAATGGTGAGCACCTTGGCAGAATCTGTTGGGTTGCCCACACCGCCATAGCCGCCTGTGAGCAGGTAGAGCTGATCGCCGATAGGGCGCACGATCGGTGCCAGGACCCCCGTAGGAAGCTTGAGCGCATTGACGATGGACCAGGTTCCGGTAGCGAGGTTATACTCCATGGTCGTGTTGGAGATCGTGGCCCCTGTCTCGCTGGAGCTGATATACAGTTTGCCATCCATGGCATAGGTGGCAGCTTCTACGTGCGAGCGTTTGTAGGGAAGATTGGGCATGCGTGTCCAGGTGTCGGTGAGCGGGTCATACTCATCGGCAAAGGTGGCATCCACCCCGCAGGGCAGGCCAGAGCCACAGCAATCGTGGCCAATTTGCCCGCCAAAAGCGTAGATTTTGCCGCTCATGGTGGTGGTGCCAAAGTGGTTACGGGGATTGGGCATGGCAGATCGCTCGTTTACCCAGGTATTGGCAGGATTGGCCAGCCACTGATCCACATCGAGGGTGAGGTGAAAGCTGCTTTGGTCGCTGTTGCAAGCATCTGTAAATCCCCCGAAAACGAAGATTTTTCTCCCCAGCACCGCCATGCCACCACCAGCAAGTGGGAGCGGGAGGTCGGGGCCGGCGCTCCAGATGTTGGTGCCAATATCATAGATCCAAACTTCTTCGGTGATCGGGCCGGGGTGGTTTCCTTGTCTGCCGCCTACTACCCAAATGGAATCTCCTACAAGGCCCACCCCCATGTGGGTCACACCGCCCTCATCTGGGTTGGTCTCATACTTAGACAAAGGCATGGGAGCCAGCATGGTCCAAATATCAGTAGCGGGATCATACACCTCCATGCCACTTTGGATGATCAGCCCCAGGTTGAAACCCGTGATGGAGTAGAGCTTGCCATTGTGTGTGACAGACTGCGTCTCAAATTTTCGTAAGTGCGCATTGGAGAGGTTGGTCCATTGTGCTGTCAGAGTCGCTGGAAGGAGAAACAATAGGAGGAGAAGCGAAAAATGAAATCTTGGGCCCATGAAATTTATTTAGCTTGGTTGAATTCCAAAACTAGGCCAAGAATCATGGCAAAACGACCCCCTCTGAGCGAATGTCCTCATTTCTTGTCTGAGCTGGTGAAATAAGATGCAGAAAGGAAAAAAGGGTGTTTATTTGCGTACAAGCGCGTTTTTTCCAGTATTGGTCCCCCCAATTTTTAGATGACAATTGTCACGGAAACGTATGATAATTGTGTGGTAATGTGCCGCTTTTCGGTCCGGAACTCCGGTGGCCGGGTTTCCAAATAAGAGAAAAACTTCCTGGTTATTTTTCTAAAAAAATCACCAGGAAGTCATGGATCTAGTGTGAATAACAGTGAGAGAGACTCACATTCTCCTGAGCAGGAATTTGGCGCTGGAGGTAGTAGAGGAGTCTCCGTCGCTGTTTTCCAGGAGCACCTGCACGAGGTCCCAGCCATGTCGGCGCAGGAGGGTGAGCATCTCGGCATAGTGATAGGCGCTGATGAGTTCTCCGGATTCATCTTTCAAGCCTGAGCAGCTTTCCAGGAAATTTCGAGTCAAAAACCGCACCGGGCGGTTGAGGCAGTCCTGCCCATACTGCACAGAGAAATACTGCTCCGCTGCGAGCGGAGCCAGAAAAACGGTTTCCACCTCCAGGTAGTCGCTGTCGATCTCCTGGAGGGGAATGGTCCCCACATATAAGGTGGATTCCTGGGCAAAAAGGCCATGAAGGCCGAGTGTGAGTACGAGAACAAGCAGAGCAATGGATTTCATAGGAGTTAAGGATAAAGGGTAGGAAAGAAAGTGAATAGAAAATCCTTCTCCTATGTCAACATTCCTAGCTCAGTTGAATGCTCGTGTAGTGTGAGGAATCAAGCGTGAACCTTCCTTGGTTCATGATCAGGACCCTCTCCTACGCCATGTCCTCGGCGATCAGCTCGGCGAGGTCTTTCACCACAACAGACGCTTCCTTCTCAAAATGCTTCACGCCATCGGTCATCATGGTCATGCAAAACGGGCAGGCCGCCGCGATGATACTCGCCCCTGTGCCAATGGCTTCTTCTGTCCGGTCAATGTTGACCTCCTTGTTGCCCTTTTCGGCATCTTTGAACATCTGCGCGCCACCGGCGCCGCAGCAGAGACCCTGGGTTCTGCATCGCTTCATTTCTACCAAATCGGCATCGAGGGCTTCGAGCACCTTGCGGGGTGCTTCGTAGATGTCGTTGGCACGGCCAAGGTAGCAGGAGTCGTGATACGTGATTTTTTTGCCTTTGAAGCTTCCCCCTTCTTTCATTTTGATCTTACCAGCATTGATCAGCTCCTGAAGGAAGGTGGAATGGTGAATCACTTCATAGTCGCCGCCGAGGCTCGGATATTCATTTTTGATGGTGTTGAAACAATGCGGACAAGCTGTGATGATTTTCTTCACGTTGTACATGTTCATCACCTCAATATTCTGCACGGCCTGCATCTGAAAGAGAAACTCATTGCCAGCGCGCTTGGCGGGGTCGCCTGTGCAGGTTTCCTCTGGGCCGAGCACGGCAAAATCTACCTTCAGGTGATCCAGGATTTGCACAAATGCGCGGGTCACGCGCTGGTATCGGCTATCAAAAGATCCGGCGCAGCCTACCCAAAACAGGTATTCTGGCGTCTTGCCTTCAGCTGCAAGATCGGCGATCAGGGGGATGTGGAT
>JANQTF010000017.1:0-1619 GCA_030731845.1 Bacteroidia bacterium
AGCCGTAGAGGCCAACTTGCCTTTACCGCTCTATATCGGATTGCTTTGCACCTTCACAGGTGTCATTATCGGTCTGGTAAAAATTGCCTTTATCGGTGTCACCGAAGATGCTATCCAGGGCTTCATTGGCGGGGTTCTCATCGGGATGATCGGCTCTGCAGCAGGTCTTGCCATGACCACCCGTGGTAATTTTTCCTATAAAAATGCCAAGCAGAAAAACGATGAGCAACTGGAAAACTACCTGGAGCTTCTCCGCAGAGAAGTAGTGGCCCAGGAGTCAGCCCCACAAATGGGGGGAATCGAAGGCTTGCGCGAGCAATTGGCCGCTTTCCACGAAGGGTTTTCTCAGTATCAGGAATATGTGAACCAATCCCTGGGAAATACGGTGAGGCTTTTCAGGGACTTGAAAGATGCCTTTCTGCAAATTCAGACGGTGGAGCAAGGTCTTCAGGGGATCTCCCGAAACCTCCAGGCAAACGACAACATGATCAGCCGCCAGGAGAATTTTCTCCAAAATTATGCCCAGAAAGCAGAGGAAATGAGCCGTAAGCTCAACCAAAGCCTCTCCATTGTGGAGCAAAAAACAAACGAGACGGTTGACAAGCAGATTCAGCAACTCGATTCCACCTCGCAGGCGGCCTTTATCAAGATGGATAAATACCTTGCTTCTATCACAGATGGAGATCGCCAAATGGCTGCGGCAAGCCTTTCTGGAGACATGTCATCTCTCAGGCAGGAAGTCCAGGTATTGCAGGCCAAGAATCTCGAAACGAATCAGCAGCTCGTACAAGCGCTCACACAGGCTCAGTCACGCGAATCTGCACTTAGCAGCGAGATCAAAGGGCTCAGACAGTCCTTTGAAAGCGGAAAAAGCGGTGGCTACATCGACAGCTTTGGTTTCCGATTATTTGCCGTGGCTGGCACAGCGGCCTCTCTCCTCGCGCTTGCGGCTTCTTCCTTTTACCTCTACCAAACTTTCTTCTCATGAAACACGACAGCAACAGGCTTTTCTGGGTCAGCTATGCCGACCTCATGACAGCCCTCTTCATTGTGATGCTTGCACTCTTTGTGTTGAGTTTCCGACTCTTCAAAGTACGGCAGATGGATCTCGAAGAGACCGAAACAGAACTGCGCGTGCGCAGCCTTGAACTCGACAAACAGACCATGTCTCTCGAAGAACTCAAGCGAAGGCTCAGCGAAGAAGAGATGTATGCCAGCACGCTCATCGAGCAGCTGAATGACGAAAAGGCACGGCTCATTGTGATGGAAGAGGAGTATAAGAAGCTTCAGGAAATCCAAAAAGCCATCGAAAACCTCGATAAGCGCTACTTTGTCTATCAGCCAGAATTTAAGCGGCATGTGCTGCGGAGTCAGGTGACTTTCCCCAAGGGGAAGGCGGAAATCGCCGATTCCTACAAACCCATGCTCATGGAAGCCGGGAGAGCCCTCAAGGCCCTCGTGGACCGACTCAATCCCGACGACAACATCAAATACCTCATGGTGATTGAGGGAATGGCCTCTGAAGACAGCTATTCACGCAACTACGAGCTAAGCTACGAGCGGGCACTATCTCTGCTCCGCCTGTGGGAGCAAACCGGCATCTCCTTTGATGCCAATCG
>JANQTF010000017.1:1719-13911 GCA_030731845.1 Bacteroidia bacterium
GATTCGATCACATCTTCAGCAGCCTGTAGCTTGATTTGAAGCACTTCGGTATCTCTTGGGAGATCACTCACAGGTGCTACTGCTACTACGGGTGCAGGAGCTGGAGCAGCTGCCTTAGGGGCCTTTGGTTCCATAGAAAGCAAAGGCTGCCCTTGTCCACCAATCAACCAATTCATATTGATATCTGGACGTGCCTCTTTCCAGGCTGTCAACAAATCTGACTTCGGGTGAGCCGTTTTGCCATTGGTAACGTTCTGAATGGTGGCATAACTGGAGCCCATTTCTTCAGCGGCTTTCTTTTTGGTAATTTTCAATACCTCATCGATGAGGTGAACGATACGTTCTGTAATGTTCATAGAATGTTGTAGCTAAAATTTGTGTTATGAATCAACCACAAAGGAACATGACTTTTTAAAACAATCAAAACGTTACTACTTCTTACCAAACCGTTATTACCCAAAAAACCAAAACAGACAGACCTGATGCCTCGATGAGCAAAGCACCAATAAAATGCGCATTTTCTACTCAAAATTCTTTGATGATCATAAAAAAAGCCACCTATGATGAGGTGGCTTTTTTTATATAAAACCAGACTTCCTGGTTAATTCACATTCACCACCTCGCCAGATCCGCTCACATTCACGTCGATGGCTGGCGTACCTTTGTAGAATACGTCTCCGCTTCCCACAATTTTGACTGTGAGCTGGGTATTCACAAATACCTCTGCGTCGCCAGATCCGGAAATGTTGATGTCCGTTTCGTCGGTAGTGAGATCGAAAGCCTCCAAAGATCCAGACCCTTCGATCCTGGCATCGTGAACGGTAGCGCTGCCTTCGGTCACGAGGTCGCCAGAACCTGTAATTTTTGAGTTGAGATAATCAGTGGTCAGGTTCAAATCAGCGTCGCCAGATCCGGTGATCTTGAGCGTAATCTGATCGGCAGTTGCATCGAGTTGGATGCTGCCGGAGCCCTTGATTTCCATGTCGAGCTTGGTGTTGGTGAACATGTCAACGCCATACACATCTCCGGACCCTACCACTTCGAGATAATCGAACTCGGGCAGATACACATCAATTCTGATGGTTTTGTGATTGCGGAAACAGCGATCGTTGCGGATCTCCAATACATTGCCCGACACATCGGTGTCGATCCACTCGAGCAGGCTTTCTTGTGCCTCAATATCGAGTGAGAAAGCGGTGTCTCGATGCAGGTAAATATCCGCAGGAATGTCCACAATCAATTGTGTGAAGGCGTCCAGGGTTCGGGTTTCTGTGGTGATGACACCGCTACCGTTTTCACATGGAAAAAGCTTGGGGTCTTCCCAACAGCCCGTGAGCATGGCCATGGAAGCTGCTGCAAGAATGAATTTACTGAAAATAGAATTCATAAAAATGAGGTTTTGGTTTGTTGTAATAATAAGGATGTGGCGAATAAGAGGAATCAACGATTGAGATCTTGGTCCATCTTCCCGGTTACTTTCTGGATCAATGACCTGCTTATCGGCTTGGTGGTTGCACTTGGATATTCAACAATGTCCCGTGTTCACTCCCTGATCTCTCGTGTTCATTCCCTCTTTCAAAATTGAGTGTATCAATCCGCGCATCTTGGAGGTATTACAAACAAACAACGCCCAAGATGAACGATCCTCACCTCCTTCTTGTAGAACGCTGTAAAACCGGCGATAGCATGGCCCAGTTTGAACTACACCGCAAATACCGGTCGGCAATGTTGCGGGTGGCCTGGCGATTTACCAAAAACCAATTTGAGGCTGAAGATATTGTTCAGGAAGCTTTTTTAAAAGCATTCAGAAGCCTGAATCTCTTTGAAGGGGAATCTACCTTCGGCGCCTGGCTCAAGCGAATCACAATCAACACCTCCATCAACCATATCAAAAAGCGACGCCTCGATCTTGTGCCCCTCGACACAAGCGAGAGCCTGGAATCTGATACAGCAACGGCATCCGTATTTTCTCAAACCGACGAAAGCATTCCGATGCCTGAAATCAGCGTTGCCATCAACCAGTTACCTGCGGGCTATCGGCAAGTCCTAAAGCTATACTTATTCGAGGGCTTCGATCATCAGGAAATCGGAGACATTCTCTCTATTTCAGAGGCCACCTCCAAGTCACAATACTGCCGCGCCAAACGAAAACTACGATCTATCCTTCAACACCAATTCCCTCATTATGAAGCTGCTTAATTCCTTCCTCTCCCTGATGTTGCTTCTCGCTGGCGCCACTGCCACCCGAGCCGAAGCACAAGACCCCCAAAGAGAAATCATCGCGGTCGCACCTGCGGCCTCATTCAGCACCTTCCGCCTGGAAGCCAAAGGCGGCGAGGTGCGCGTCAACACCACAACCAGTGACTCGATCAAAGTCCACGTCCTTCTCACCATCGATGGCATTCGTGAAGAAGAGGCCATCAACCGATTAGAGAGAATTGGCATCCTCGACGAAGTAAAAGGCGACCGTTGGGAGTGGAAAACCGATCTGGATGGGATGGAAATTGAATACCTGACGCGCCTGATCGACATTACCTATGAGATTGACCTGCCGGGAAACATCGTCATGGAAATCGTGCAACGCAACGGTGACCTTACCATCGGAAACAGGACCGCGCCAGTGTGGCTAGATGTGCGATGGGGCAACTTGTCAGCAGGCTGCCTCTCTGGCGAAAGCAACCGTATTGATCTGCAATTTGCTGGAGCAGATATTGCCTGCCTTGGCAATGCCGAGGTAGATCTGGTAGCAGGAAAACTCAGCATCGCCGAAGTGAACGATCTGTCACTCAGGAGCAAAGGAGCTGAGGTAGAAGTCTTCCATGCCAATGCGGTGGACATACAGGCACACGCCGGAGAATACCATTTCCGCAAAGCTGCTTCCATCAGCGGAACCATGACCTCCTCCAGACTCGATGTGGATACCCTGACCGAGGAGGGAGACCTGGACTTGTCACTCATGGCAGGAGCGGAAGTAGGACTAAGCGACCTCGCACAGCGACTCAAGATTACCGCTGATCTTGCGCCTGTCACCGTTTCCTACCCAAAGGCACGAACAGTCTCCCTGGACCTCGAAGCGCGCAAAGACGACCTCGCCTCCATTGAGGTAGATGGGCTGCCTGAGGCGGAGAGTTTGCCAGACAACAAGGTGCGCTACCATAGTGATTGGGCTGTGGCCAGATCAGCCAATCCGGCCTTGCAGATCGATATCAGAAGCAAAAGAGGAAGAGTAAAAATCATAAAGGAATAAACGATTCCTCCCGATTGAAAAACTTTTTTCTCAATTCGTACGGTATTTGCTACGATTGCCTGAAGATTCGGATGACCCTATCTGCGTTTTCCATAGATTCACCTAAACTTCAGGCAATCTCCTTTTATGTCGAGCCACATCACGCAAAAATTCGTCAACCATAGCCTCGGGCGTACTGTCTATAAGTCCCGCTACAAGCCTGCGTCTGTCTTTGACCGACTGAGCGATTACCTCGACTCAGAAAAGGTGGGCAACGATGAAGGGATTCTCCTGCGTGAGAGCTACCGGGCATCCACTAGATATAAGCAAGTATTTGGCAAAGACCTTTCCCCCTATCTGGAGGATGACATGAAGAGCGATGGCCACGAGACATGGATCGTGAGCCTGGAAAACGGTCGTATCGACACCGATAAAGGATCAAGCATCGCGGTTTTCAACCGTCATGGCGACATTCTCGGCGATGTGAGCTTTTCTTTTGTCAAAAGGCCAGAAGGTGGCTACGACCATGGTGAGGTGAGGCAGAATAATATTTTCACCCGCCCATTTCTCACAAAACCCAAAAAAGTACAGGGAACTGTGTTCTCGCTCCTCACCGGAGGTGGTGGAAATGCCAACTTCTATCATTGGTTTGTGGATGTACTTTCCCGGCTTGCCCTCCTTAGAGAAAGCCGCTGGCAACATCATGTGGACTACTTCCTCGTGCCCAATTTTGCCCTTTCCTTTCAGAAAGAAAGCTTTGAACTCCTAGGCATCCCGCCTGAGAAGGTCATCAATGGCATGGAATTCCCCCATATTCAGGCAGACCGACTGATTGTGGCATCTCACCCGAGAACGACCACCTACTTTGTGCCGCAGTACATTACCGAATTCCTCCACGAAGCATTCACAGGATTCAATGATGATATAGAGGATGACACCATAGGCGACCACCCTTACCTCTACATTTCTCGTGGAGATGCCCCCAAGCGCAAAGTCGTCAATGAAGCTGAGATAATCTCCCGACTGGAGAAGATGGGATTCACCTCCTTTGCCTTGTCTAATTATAGCCTCCGGCAGGCAATCCAGCTTTTTCGCAAAGCAGAAATAATCGTGGCACCACATGGCGCAGGACTTACCAATCTGCTCTTTTGCACGCCAGGGGCCAGGGTATTGGAGCTGTTTTCAGACAAATTTGTGAATCACTATTTCTACGAATTTGCCAACCACCTCAACCTCCTCTATGATTATCAAGTTGGGATTCCCCTGCATCAAAAAGTAGTAAAGAGTAGGTATGAAGGAATTGAGGAGGACATGAAAATTGATGTGGAGGCATTGGTAGCCAAAATATCGGCGGCCATGTCTATTTCTTCTTAGAATGAGGGAGAGTAATCTTCGGCAAGTCGGCACACTTTGGTATCTTTGCAGAACCAAAAAACTATCGCATTGCTGACGCTTCAAGATATAGGAATAGAATTCGGTGGCAAATGGCTACTGAGAAATGCCACCTTCCAATTCACCCCGGGTGAAAAAACAGGCCTCATTGGCCGGAATGGTGCAGGCAAATCCACATTGCTCAAAATGATCGCAGGCCGCATGACGCCAACTGAAGGGCAAGTGCAGATCGCCGGAGGATGTCGCGTGGCCTATTTTCATCAGGATTTGATGAGCTTTGAGTCAGATGCGAGTATTTTCCATCTCGCCCGGGAGGCATTTGCGGATGTACTTTCGGTGAAAGACGAAATCGATCAGCTTCTCCACAAAACCGAAGAAGGAAATGCCGTGCCCGAAGATTGGGATCGGCTTGTGCATCTACAAGACGAATTCGAAACCAAGGACGGCCATCGAATCGACGCCAAGGTGCATAGTATTCTAGCGGGTCTGGGTTTCCCAGCTGAGAAACATCATTCTCCTTTTCACACTTTCTCAGGTGGATGGAGAATGCGGGTTCTCCTGGCAAAAATGCTCCTGGTAGAACCCGAGATTCTTCTCCTTGACGAACCAACCAACCACCTTGATCTTCCCTCCATCCAATGGCTGGAAAATTACCTCAAGACCTATTCCGGCATCTGCGTGCTCGTGTCTCACGACCGGTTCTTCATGGACCGTATGGCCGATAAGATCATCGAGATCACCTTGCAGCAGCTGCATACCTATGGCGGCAACTACAGTTATTTTCTGAAGGAAAAAGCCCTACGGGCAGATCAGCACAAAAAATCGTACGACAACCAACAGAAGCAGATCGAGGACCAGGAGAAATTCATCAACCGATTCCGCGCCAAAGCCTCCAAAGCCAAGCAGGTGCAGAGCAAGATCAAGCTTCTGGATAAGGTAGAGCGAATCCTGCCCCCTGAGGAAGACAGCGCCAACGTCTCCTTTCGATTTAATCCAAAAACAAAGTCGGGCCGGGAAGTACTCACCCTGACCGACATCAGCAAATCATACGGCGATCTGCACATCCTCAAGGATTCATCAGCAATCCTGAACAGAAGTGATAAAATTGCCCTCATTGGCGCCAACGGCCTGGGAAAATCAACTCTTCTGCGAATTTTGGCAGACCGTGAGCCCTTTGAAGGCGGGCGAAAACTGGGGCATCAGGTGGAGGAATCATTCTTTGCCCAGCATCAGCTAGAGGCACTCAACCTCGACCGGACCATTCTCGAAGAAGTGGCCTACGATGCACCCAGCTACACAGAACAAGAGTTGAGATCTGTGCTGGGCTGCTTTATGTTTTCCGGAGAAGATGCAGAAAAGCGAATTCGTGTCCTCTCAGGCGGAGAGCGCTCTCGCGTAGCCCTGGCAAAAACCCTGCTCTCTCAGGCCAATTTCCTCCTCCTTGATGAGCCTACCAACCACCTCGACATTCAAAGCATTCAAATCCTGAGTGAGGCGATGAGATCCTTTGATGGCACCTACGTGGTTGTGTCTCACGACCGCCACTTCCTCAATGGAGTCGCCAACAAAATCTGGTATATTGAGGACCTTCAACTCAAGGAATACCCCGGCACCTATGTAGAATTTGCCGAATGGAAAGCCCGCCAAGAGCTAGCTCTTCAAGCAGATTCTAGTCCGGCAGTTCCCAAAAAACAGGAGACAGAATCAGAAAGCGACAAAAAGCAACTCTCCTTCAAAGAACAGAAGCAACTCAAAAACCGGCTAAAAAAGCTGGAGAGAGAGCAAGAAGTCATTGAGGAGCAAATCGCTACGCTGGAGGAAGAGATTCAGAATCTGGAGGAAGCTATGGCCGATCCCAATAACGCCAGAAACTTTGAGGCGCTCGAAAAAACGCAAACGCTCTATCACAATAAGAAAACCAGCCTGGATGCCATCACAGTGACCTGGGAAGCCATTGTATTGGAAATAGAACAGCTCAGCGCTGAGTCCTAGACCTATTTATTCTCATTATCCGTTTTCAATGATCAATGTCATAACAGAGCTCAAGTCAATTGCCCAAAAAACGCTCCATCTGAAGGATACAACAGATGTGCGCGGCACAATTGACAGCATTCGCACGAGCACCGAAATCAGAGGCTACAACGTCTGGATTTTAGCCTGTGCAGCGATCATTGCATCTATTGGTCTGGATCTGGATTCTCCGGCGGTCATTATAGGAGCCATGCTCATTTCTCCGCTTATGTCTCCCATACTTGGCATTGGTCTCTCCATTGGCATCAATGACCGAAAACACCTGATCAAGGCCCTTGAAAATTTCATGGTGGCATTTTCAGCGGCGTTGATCATGAGCACCCTATACTTCCTGCTCACCCCACTGGGCAAGATGAATGCCTCGATTGCCTCTCGCACCGAGCCTACCCTGCTTGATGTATTGGTGGCCTTCACCGGTGGCATTGCAGGCATCGTGGCGGGTTCTCGGAAGGACATCACCAATGCCATCCCTGGCGTGGCCATTGCCACGGCCTTGATGCCGCCAGTGTGTGTAGCTGGCTATGGGCTGGCAAATGGCAATTGGCCCGTGTTTTTGGGTGCATTCTACTTGTTTTTCATCAACTCTGTTTTCATCGCGCTGGCCACCTTTCTGATTGTCCGCTTCCTTCGCTTTCCTCTTACCGAATATCAGGACAAGGAAAGTAGAAGTACCGCCTTTCGCTGGGTGCTCACCTTTGCCTTTCTCATTTCTATTCCAAGCGCATACCTCTTTTTTCAGGTAATTGAGCGCTATCAGATGACAGGCAGGGCCGAGACATTCATCGCTGAAAAAGTAAACAATGACAATCATCAGGCCATCAGTTATCGACTCGACGACCAGGATAGCATCGCCAAGCTCAATATTTTTATGACCGGAGCATCTATCAGTCGGGATTCTATCAGCTATTTGACCAGTCAATTGCCGAATTACAAGCTGGAGAAAACCCGGCTTCATTTTGTACAAAACCTTCCCCCGGTTTCAGAAAATGAAATCCTGAGCCAGGCCCGCGCCGAGTTATTGTCTGAGCTTCAGCCTCGGTTGGAGGCACAAAATCAACGGATGGATTCTATCAAGCTTTCCTTATTCAAAGCCAAACAAGACTCTGCCAACATCGAGCAGCTGGAGCGTGAGCTATTTCACCTATACCCTGCCCTACAAGGATTTTCCTATTCTGCCTTGGCTTTTGCCTGCGAAAATGGCAAGCCCCGCGACACCATCCCTACGATAATCCTCACCTGGAAAAGCAATACCACACGAGCCATGCGCAAACTGGGCGAAGAACAGCTTGGCAGTTGGTTCCCGCAAAGATTGGGACAAGATACCTGTGTCGTGATATCGAGATAGCCAAATGCTCACCCCGACAGTGGCAACAGCGAAAGATATCGCTCCAGCCTCTGTGACCAATCGGATTCCTTTTCTTCTTGCGTAGCACGAATCAGGTTTCGGAGCACTCGGGCTACGATCAAGGTGGGCGTAGCCTTATAGCTCAGCCAATTGAGGTCGCTGTGCACGGCCTGTATCTGCCTGTTGAGTTCCGAAGCAGGAATTTCGGCACCGCGATGAAAGACGTCAAATGCCAGGCCGCGATCACCTACGTTGGTTGCAAGCAAAAAATGGCGAGGCACATTCAAGCCAAAAAAGGAGAGGCCAACCCTATTGCCAATCAGGATGATGAGTACGGCGAGACTGATCTGTAGGCCTTCGCGCCGAAGGATCACCTCCACGAGGTCGCTGTTTTTCCAGGAATAATAATCCTGGATCGGTGGTCCAAACCCTTTCTCCTTCAGGATCCAAGAGACCAGATTTTGTTCTGTACAAGCCAATCCTGATGCAGAAAAACCCATCGCGAGATCATCGAGCATCGGGCCCAGGGGCGGCTTGGCAAGGCCACCTCGAAGATATGACAACGCAGTCATGGCAGATTCGAGAGCCAGTCCTTCATGATCCTGATCCAGAAACCCAAGCCATTCGTGTTCAAACCAGGCCATTCTCAGGGAAGGCAGGGCATCCTTCACAATAATCTGCGAGGGGGCATCAAGCTCCTCCCAATGCAAAGCCAGCATACCAGGGAGCCTCATTCCCAAACTTAGGAGATCTGCTTCTACCCGCTCTCTTACTTCCACCGAAGAATCGTCGAGCAGTTGAATCATAAAGGGAATTTGGTTCCATTCTACCATAGGCAAAACAAAAAAAACGCACTGTTCAAGGAATGAATCAGTGCGTTTGGGTAACTAACCGGGTTCGAACCGGCGACCTCCGGAACCACAATCCGGCGCTCTAACCAGCTGAGCTATAGCTACCGTGTTTAATTGGATGGCAAATATACGGTTCCTCCGTAATTCTGCAACTACTCTCCCCATTTTTTTTATCAAAAAAATGGGGAGATCGTCTCTTTTTTTTAAGAAACGATTTCCCCATCTCAATTATCTGATCAAGGTGACTGAGCCCGACCTGGTGAAGGATGTTCCTTCAAAACCAACCCCTCTTACCACGTAAACATAAACCCCTTCCTGAACAACCTGACCGGGGGCACGGGTACCAGGCCAGCCTAGCGCAAGGTCTGAAGTTTCGTAGATGAGTTCTCCCCATCGGTTGTAAATGGAGAGCGTTGCCTCCCTTGCATTAGGCGCATATACCCGGAAGACATCATTGTTGCCATCATTATTCGGAGTAAATGCGTTTGGAGCAAAAATAGTAGGACCAAAGATCACACAGGACTCGTTGGATACTGATTGAGAGCTATTGCCACTCACCTCTCTGGCTACAATACGATAGCAATAGGTTGCCTGATTTAGCGTGGACTTGGAATCATTGAAGCCAAGTGTGCTACCACCGGTCACATCCACAAACTCCCATTCCCCCGTTTCTTCATTATAAACCTGAATGTCGTAATTCAGCACTCCGTTGGGCCAGTCTTCGTAAGGGGTCCAACTGAGGAGCGGCACTTTTCCACCTGGATCTAGCCTTGACTGCAAGAAGATGGTACGTCCAATGTAACCTGGCAGGGTCACATCACCGCATTCATCTACGCCAAAGACCCGATAGAAATAGCTCTGCTGGTCAATATTGGCCGTTGTGTCCTCAAAGGTCAGGCTACCAAGAGGAGCTCCTCCGATAGAATCCCAAACCAAACCGTCGTCAGACCGCTCTATGACATAGTAGCTAGGCAGATAGCCGAGGTACTCGGTCCAGGAGATGGTTACGTTCTCGTTGTCGGGAATCGTGGCTACGATTACATCTACGGATTCAATGGGTTCCAAATGGGTAGGAGCATTGATGCTGATGTCAGAGTAGGATCGCTGGTATTGGGCACCGAAGCCAATGGCAAGAATTCGATAGCTCACGGAGTCGCGGCAATACATGTCTGTATCAACAAAGGTGAGCGTACCTCCCGGCACAGTGCCAATCAGCGCTACTTGGGTGGTGTCATATACATTTGAACGATACACTTCGTACTGTCCTACCAGGAATCCCCGATAAGCAGACCAATCCAGCCTGATGGCATCGATTTCAGAGGCCGTTTGGAGATTGATCGTACATTGATCTTCGGTCGTAGCCGGATCAGAATACTCATTACATGTGTTCAGAACCAATACTTCATAGCAATAGGATTCATTCTCAGCGTTTAGGGCTGGATTGGTTTCTGTGTATGAAGCAGCATTTACGTCTGTGAGGGTAGCAATAAGGCCTGCACCGGGGCCATTGAGTCGATAAACAGCATACTCGACAAAGTCAGTAGCCGCATAGGGTGTCCAATCCACCTGCACTGATTGGGCATCGACCACCGTTACCCTACGCATCTGGATCGACTCCGGAGTGCCTCGATTGGTAATATCTACAGTAACTGTATCGGATGTTCCTGAGCAGCCATATATGTCGGTAATGGTAACGGTCATGATGTAATTACCAGGTTCCGAGAATGGAATCCTGAGACTATCCATGCCCGCAGGCGTTGGCGTGCAAACTGTTTGGTTGACGTTTACTTCGGTGAGGCACCACAAATACTCCGTAATGGTGGTATCCGAAACGATATTCCTGGCAAAGAAGGTAACATCTAAAGGATTACACCCCGCCACATCACTGGCCTCAATGTTCAGGGTTGGTTTGCGAAGATAGATGTAGTCCACCTTCGTTATGGTATCGGTACATCCAAGCGGATCTGACACAATGAGCGTCACGGTATAAGTGCCGTCCTGTACATATTGATGACTGGGATTGGAGGCAATACTGGAATCTCCATCACCAAAATACCACTTCCAAGATACTGAATTGCCGTTGGAGGAAAGATCGGTAAAGCTGATTTCAATGGGAGAGCAACCTATCGTGTCTGAAGCAGAGAAGTCAGCTATGACACCTTGATTTGAACTGACCGTTGCGGTAGCCGAATCAACACATCCATAGGCATCTTCCACATTAAGTTGCACGACAAATGATCCGAAGGTCTGAAAAGAAGCCAATGGATTGGACAAGGTAGAGCTGGTCCCATTCCCAAAGTCCCAATTCCAGCCAACGATCGGTGCTCCGCTAGGAGTTTGGCTACTATCCGAAAAGACGACATCAAACGGGGTACATCCCACAAAGGAGGAGGGGTCAATGACTGCCTGAGGCAATGCAAACACTTCCACCAAAAAGCTATCTGGCACCGTAACCTGGCATCCTTGCCCATCCTGGACAACCACCTTAGGAGAAAACACACCAAGAGAGGAGTAGAGATGAGCAATCGTAACAGTGTCTGCGATCCCTGTGAGCCCGCCAATAACATCTACACTTCCATCCTGCCACGCAACCGGATTAACGATAGATGCTCCCGTGGTTATGAGGGTAAGGATGATGGTGTCACCTAGGCAGACTGTATCTTTATCCACGAAAAAGGTTCCATTGGGACCAGCCAATTGTACAAAATCTTCCTTAATGAGCGTATCCCGGCATCCATCCTCATGCGTAGCAATGAGTCTTACATCAAATGTACCGGGGAAAAAATATACGTTGGCTGGGTTTTGCAATTGGCTACTTCCAAATCCGTCTCCAAAATTCCACCGCCATTCAATAACAGTGCCGATGGTAGAATCCGTAAATAGGGTATTGAGCGGTGGACAAATTCCAATGGTGGGATCACCCCCAAAATTGGCCTGAAAAGGCTCAATGAACACCGCATTGGGTACTACAATTGAATCTACACAGCCATTGGCATCGGTAGCAATGAGCGTCACGTCATAGTAGATATTCGTAGAATCATAGGGCAAGGCTTTGTCCCTGGGGTAAGCGTGCATGGGAGCTATATCAGTACTTGTGGTACCATCTCCAAATTTCCATAGATACTGCATTCCCACGCCAATACTTTGATTCAGAAACTCGACTTGGGCACCAGCACAAGTACTAGAGTCCACAACTGAAAATGCGGGTTCCGGGAAAGTTACCTGTATGAAATTGGGAGTAACGATAGTCCCTGTACAACCATAACTATCCGTGACTGTCAAAGAGATATCATAAGCCCCGCTTTGGGTAAACGTATGGCTGGGGGAAGGCCCAACAGCCGTAGTAC
>JANQTF010000017.1:13921-27070 GCA_030731845.1 Bacteroidia bacterium
AACTCACAAGAGAGGTTGCAGAGGAGGTAAATGAGGAATCCTGGAAGGTGGTAAGCAAGGGACTACATCCAGTAACAGGAGTGGCCGAAAACCCGGGATAGGGACCTACGACAGTAATGCCATCATGCAAAATCACAGAATCCTCACAACCATACTGGTCGGCCACAATCAACGCTGGTGTAAAACTTCCGGTATCCTTATAGATGTATGAACCCTGGACCTGTGGATAGAATATGTTCGGGGAATTGATCCAATTTCGATAGATCCGGTAACTGGTAAGTCCGGTGCTGCCTGCGCCAGAAAAGATAACCTTTTGACCTCTACAAGCTGTATCGGTTGACAAAGAAAAATTTGCCATAGGGTTACCAACTGAAAAGGCAGTAGTAAATGTGTCAGCACAACCAGTCAACGTATTGAGGACGGCCTGTGTCAGCAAATAGGTTCCAGTCGCATTAATATTAATCGGCGGAGGAGATTGAAGGGAGGAGTAGAATGCACCGTCAAGGAACCATCCGTACGTATCTGCTGGCCCAATTGAGCTATCGGTTATCGATATTACCGCAGGAAGCTCACAGGCCAAATACTGGTCAAGCACAAAAAGGGCTCGTGGCGGAGATGCATATACCAGGTCTGACCTAATCAAAGTGTCTCTACAACCATTATCATCGATGATCAAAGCCACGCTAAACAACCCGGTATCTGGGTACATCGTGGTTGCTGTGTCCAACAATTGAGAGAAATTACCTGGCGCTATGTATTGAAAATCCCAATAGTAATCCCAGGATGGATTTGTAAACAAAGAGGTGAATGTCACAGGATCATTCAAGCAAACTGTATCGTCAGAAGCTGTGAAATCAACCTGAGGTGGTGTTCCAACTCTTACAGCCGAAGCAATGGTTCTCGTGGCCGTACAACCACTTTGGGTGGTAATCGTGAGGCTTACGTTGTAGGTACCTGGAATGCCGTAGGTGGCAGTCGGCGTTTGACCGACTCCGGTTGCAGGAGTAGCACCCGCGCCAAAGTTCCAGGCCCAATTGACGATCGGATCAATAGAGTTGCTGATTCCATTGAATTGAACAAGCATTGGCGCGCACCCCTCTGTCGGGTCACGAGTAAAGTTGACTGAGGGAGCCTGAATGGTAACAGTAGTGCAAACGGTGTCAGAACACCCGATGGCGTTACTGGCGATCAGACAGATATTAAAGCTTCCAAAGGTTGCGTAGCTGTGTTGCGGGTTTTGCTGGGTCGAAGTGGCTCCATCGCCAAAATCCCATTGAAAGGAAGTAGCACCGGTAGATTGATTTGCGAAGACAAAAGGAACTCCAGGCTGACAGTCCTGGGTTCTGTCTGGCGAGAAGGCTGCAACAGGCGTAGGGTCAACTGTTATATAGTTTGTACGAATAATGGTATCCCCGCAAGCCGCATTGTTGGCCCTGAGGGTTACTGTATAGATACCGGGAGTGTTGTATGAATAAACTGGGTTCAGGGCGGTGCTATTCACCCCAGGCGTTTCCCCAAAGTTCCATTCGTAGGAGGTTACTCCCCCTTGGGAGAGATTATTAAACGTGATAGCTTGCCCTTGACAAATAGTGGTTGGAGCGGCATTAAAATCCGCAGTAACGCCACCAATTCCAATCATGCTTGGGATGGTCAGCGTATCGCTACAACCTTCATCAGAAGCGAGAATAAGGGTTACACTAAACTGGCCAGGGGCGCCGTAGGTCACCGGCGGCGGCGTAGGACCTGTTGCTTGTGAGCCACCTCCTAACGCCGTTCCACCAGGAAAAAGCCAGGTGTATTGAGGAGTCGTAGCATTGTTCAGAACCGTTTGATTGGTAAAATTGACCGAGAGCGGTGGGCTACACGCAGCATTAACATCCGCAACAAAATTGAGAACGGGCTTTTCAAGTACCGTAATAACTTCGGGAAACTGTGCAAAACCCAAACATCCGTTGGCATCTGTGACTGTCAATACCAAGCCAATGGTGTCCGGAGCGCTTGTAAAAGAAAAGCATGGACTAACCGCCGTGCTTGAAGACCCATCGGATAAGGTCCATTGATATGAAACAGCAGGACTTGAGAGCGTACTGCTATCTGTAAAGCAAGTGGTAAAAGGAGCACATCCACTTTCATTATCCAGGCTAAAATTTGGCTGGGGGGCTTGAAATACCTCCACAAAACAATTCTGAACAAGAGTATTGCTTTGGCCGGCAGCATTGGTCACAGTGAGACTCACATTGTAACAACCAGGCTGTGAAAAAACAAAAGTGGGGTTTGGCAAATTAGAAGTACTTGTTCCTGAGCCAAAGTTCCATAGCCATGCCACAGGATTTCCGGTGGACAAATCCTGGAAATTCACAACAGTCGATGAGTTGCTGCATCCGGTAGTTTTGTTCGCGGTAAAGTTGGCATTTGGTTGGGCAAGAACTGGTGAAATCCCCAAAACCAGTAATAGTAGCGCTAGGCCAATTCGTTGGAAATGCATATTTCGTCTCTCTCTGTAAATTCTCGATAATAGCATTGGTCTATATGCCGACAGGCATAAACCAAACATCACGGTTCATATTACAACGCAAGAAAGCAGTTTTCAGTCTGTTATTTTCAGAAAAAATACCATCATTGCCACCTGCGAAATCTTTTTCTAAAAATAGTAAAATTGTGAGGCCAATAAGGCATTATTTCATCTAAGGTCTGATCCGCTCCCTTACGATCGATTTATACATTCCCGTTTCGTCAACCCATACCTGACCAATAAAGAATTTACCTATCAATTTCCCAAAAAGGCCCTGCTATGAAATCATATAACCCATGGGAAATTTTATGAAATAATGTAACAACAGGATAGATAGGCTATAGATCAGAAATGGTCCCAGGTCCAAAACAGACTGCCTCGAGGTCCACTTACTGCCCCATCCTAGCACCAAATGGAAGGTAAAAATGAATAAGAGAATATTTCCAGAAATCTTCGCAAAAGGCTGAATCGACCAACTCCCTACCTGAGTTTGACCCGGCAACTGGTACGTGGAGACCTCGAGTACATACGGAGACTTGACCCACATCACCATAAAAATAAGCACAAGTAGTCCCCATTGAGAAATGCGAAAAAAAGTGCGAAGACTCTTTAACTCTGTGCTATAATTGAGACTTCTGGCCCAAATGAGCAGGAATGTGGTGAGAACCAGGAATAACAAGAGAAGACCTGACATGCGTCGATCCACCGTATGAATCCATACAAGCTGGGTGAAAAAATACTGGAATATGCCGTGAAGCAGCACGACAAACGGAAACTCCTTTTGTAATGAAACCAGCAGATAGCCAGCCATCAACAACAAGTAGGCGAAATAGAAAAAATCGAGCATAAGGGATCGTCTTCCCAAATTTGCCTCTTTTTACTGCCCGATCAACAGTTTCAGGAGGGATTAGCCAAATTTAGCCGCAAAGAAAACTGATGGGCGTTGAATACAGAATTGAGGCCATAGCTCGCATAGCCATAATCAAAGGCAAATCTCCGGACCCGAATCCCAGCTCCCAGAGAAAATCCTGTAAATCCACCACGATTCTCAGAGCGCAGCTCCTGCCTCCGCAGGTGATTGTAGCCAGCCCTAAGCCTCAGAGATTTTCCCAATAAAAACTCTCCGCCAAATACAAAGTGCCGAAATACCCGATCTACCGCCTGATTTCCGGGCTCAATGGGGTTTCCAGACAGATCAAACTCGATGGGAGCATTGGGGTCTGTATAGATCAGATTGGGATTCTCCAGCTGGATTAGGGTTACTGAGAATCGCAAAGGCATATATTTGAGCTTGTTCGAAATCCCAACCACCATCTCAAAAGGAAGGGGTTCCCTGCCTGTGCCAGGCGAATAAGTAGATAGCTGTACACCCATGTTGCGAAGACTCATCCCAGCGGCAAAAAGCTTGTCTTTGCTTTCAAAAGCAGCACCCAGATCCGTGGCAATGCCCACGGAGGTGAAACCAGGTGCCAGGCTGGAGCTGATCATTTTCAAATTCGCCCCATATCTAAGCTGCTTCCACTGATTGCTATACCCAAATGCCCAAGCCAGATCTCTCGCACCAAACTCTCCGGTGAGATTGCCAAATTCATCGGCTCCCTGCATTTTCCCATAATTGACATACTGAATGCCCGAATGAATATTCCCAAGGCCTTCTAGCCGATGGCTATACCCAACATACCCATAGCCGATGTCGGCCAGATAGTTTACAAAGCTAAAAGCCAGCTGCTTGTGCATGGAGTCATTGACCAAGGCTGGATTTTGCGCGGCAAAAGCAGGATCATCGTCGATTGTCGAGACATTGATGCCGCCGAGGGCTGCGTGCCGAGCCGAGGGAGCCAGATTCAAAAAGTCGTACACGTGGCGACCGCCAATCTGAGAATACCCTTGCAGGCTTAGGAATGCCGAAAGGCAAAGTAGTATGGATTGCTTCATATTCACCCTTGCAAATTACGGGTTTAGATCAGAAAAAATGTGGCAAAAATTCTACTCAATCCTTCTCCATGAAACTTTTCTCCTTATTTACGCCGTGAATCGCTCCTAACCATTTACCAAATTGGCCGTTGATAAGGATCTTGCCGTAGAATTCATCCTTTTTCTCCAGCAAAAGGGATTGTCTCTTGAATCTTCTTAAAGATCATACCTTTGCATCGTTTTCCCGTACCTCATCACCATTAACTCACCCTCCCCAGATGGAAAATCACGTAAGCTCCTATTTCTCTGAAAGAAGAAAAGAATGGAAAAAAGCTTCCTCGCAAAATTCATGGCTGGTATTCAAAATCATGGCCGAATTCGTGGAAGGGTTTGAGAAAATGCAGGAAATAGGGCCTTGTGTATCCATTTTCGGATCAGCTCGCACCAAACCCGGCACCAAATACTATGAACTTGCCTCCGAAATTGCTTCAAAACTTGCCATGACTGGCTTTGGAGTGATAACAGGCGGCGGCCCGGGTGTGATGGAAGCAGGAAACAAAGGCGCCAAGGAAGCAGGAGGCGCTTCTGTGGGAATCAACATTGAACTTCCTTTTGAGCAACACATCAACCCGTATGTAGATCCTGACAAAAATATTGAATTCAATTATTTCTTTGTCCGAAAGGTCATGTTTGTCAAATATGCACAGGGATTCGTGGTCCTGCCAGGTGGTTTTGGCACCCTCGATGAACTCTTTGAGGCCTTAACCCTCATCCAAACCCTTAAAATCGATCGCTTCCCCGTCGTGCTTGTCAGTACTGAATTTTGGGGTGGTCTCATCGACTGGATCAAACAAGTTTTGCTCGAAGAATTCCAAAACATCTCTCCACAAGACCTCGATTTGTTCAAAATCGTGGACACAGCCGATGAAGTGGTAGAACATCTCACGAACTTTTATACCAAACACGCCGTAAAACCCAACTTCTAAGACAATACGCTGTTGTCTGACTCAAGAGAATCATCGCAAACGGTCAATCGCCTATTCAGTACGTTTTACGCAATACATTCGACCGTTCACACTGATCCTCAAGGCCTTTCGCCTTCTTTCTCTCATCTTGCCTATCGAAAGGTCCGGTGTAATGAAAGATAAAATGCAAAAACGTCGCGCTTTTCGTCAATAAAGGCAAGACGTTTGCACCGGCAAAAGTGACCTGAGTCCTCCCCCAAACTCTCTCCATGCAAAAAGCACTCATTGCAATTTTCCTTCTTTCTTCTCTCGCTGTTGGTGGATATGTTTTATTCTTATCCGACACTGCCATAGCCTCTACCAAGCAGCTTCCCGATCTCAAATACGCCTCTACTCACATTGGGCTCATGAGATTTGAAGCTCCTTCGGAACTTGATTTCGCAGGGGAAGAAGTCCCGATGATGGACAAGGAAATCGCCAAGAAGCTCCAACGCGAGCTAAATCAAAAAATCAATCACACAGCCGGTACACAGCAGCTATATCGTCGGGTGATGCGCTATCAGAACCTTTTCACCTCGATTCTCAAAGAAAAAGGTATTCCAGAGGATTTCTTTTACCTGAGCATGGCAGAAAGCGCTTTGTCTAATGCTGTGTCTCCTGTAGGTGCTGCTGGTTTTTGGCAGTTTATGCCTGCCACCGCCCGCTCTTATGGCCTGACTGTGAATAGCGAATTAGACGAGAGATTTGATCCCATCAAATCCACCTACGCCGCTACCCGATACCTCACTGATATGCACAACGAGCTTGGCTCGTGGACACTCGTAGCTGCTGCCTACAACATGGGCTCTCCACGACTGATCAGAGCCATCAAGCGCCAAAATGACCGCTCTTACTACTACCTCGACCTCAACAAAGAAACCTCCCGATATCTCTACCGCATCCTGGCCAACAAATGTATCGTCGAGCAACCCGCCCGCTACGGATATGACCTCTCCCAAATTACCCCCTATGCCCCTCTTCGATTCAATCAGGTGAAAGTGGGTGATGATGTCGATGATCTTGCTAGCTTTGCAGCAAATTACGGGCTGACCCTCGACCAACTCCTCACCGTCAATCCCTGGATTAAATCAATTAGCCCTGCTGTATTCAAAACACTCCGCATCCAAATTCCGTTGAGTAAGGACTTTTATGCGGCTGAATTGAAAGCAGAACACTGGGCCTCGCCAGAAATTGAGACAAACAGTGAGGAACTAGAAGACTCAGCCCCAATGAATTAGATTCATCGCTTGGCGGCAACATGAAGGAAATCACAGAACCCTTTATTGAGATCCTGGGTGCCCGGGAACACAATCTTAAACATATCGACCTCCGTATTCCACGAAATAAGCTGGTAGTGATCACTGGCGTGAGTGGATCTGGAAAAAGCTCTCTGGCCTTCGACACATTGTATGCCGAAGGCCAGAGGCGTTATTTGGAGAGCTTTTCGGCCTATGCCCGACAGTTTTTAGGCGATCTTAAAGCTCCAGATGTGGATAAAATCGACGGACTCAGTCCTGTCATTGCCATTGAGCAAAAAACCACCTCTCGAAACCCAAGATCCACAGTCGGTACGGTCACAGAAATCTATGACCTTTTTCGACTGCTATATGCCCGCGCGGGGGATGCCATCAGCTATTCCACGGGTAAAAAAATGGTGCAAATGACCGACGAGCAGGTCATCGATACCATTCAGGCGCAGTTCAACGGCAAAAAATTCCTCCTCCTTGCCCCGCTTGTCAGGTCCCGCAAAGGTCACTATCGCGAGCTCTTCGAGAACCTCGGTAAACAAGGGTACACCAAAGTCCGTGTCGATGGCGAAGTCCTGGAGATCACAAGAGACCTCAAACTCGATCGATACAAAATTCACGACATCGAGTTGGTCGTGGACAGGATCAAGGTCGGTAGCGACGACAAGCGCCTCATGCAAAGCGTCCAAAAAGCCATGAAAACTGGCGAAGGCACAGTTTTGCTGCTCGATCACGACACCAATGAAACCCATTGGTATAGCCGAAACCTCATGGACCCCGAGTCTGGCATCAGCTATGATGTTCCTTCTCCCAATTCCTTTTCCTTCAACTCTCCCTATGGGGCTTGCCCTGAATGCAACGGCCTGGGGGAAGTGTTTGAAGTGGATATGGAGGCCCTTGTTCCCGATGATAGCCTGTCTATTTCTCGTGGGGCAATTGCTCCGCTGGGAGAATACAGAGACATCTGGAACTTCAAACAATTGAGGAAAATCGGAGAAGCACTGGATTTTGCGCTTACAACTCCCTGGAAGGATATCCCCCAAGATGCCAAGGCCTTCATCCTCGATGGAAAAAAGGAAGGAATAGCCAGAGGATTGAGAATGAAGTTTGATGGGATTCGCCATTTTGTCGAAGAATCTTATCACAATTCCTCCTCCGAAAAAATCAAGACCTGGGCCGAGGAGTTCATGAAAATCTCCACCTGCCATAGTTGCCATGGCGCTCGCCTCAAAAAGGAGAGCCTGTTTTTTCATATTGATGGAAAAAACATCTCCGAACTGGCCATGATGGACATTGGCACCCTCGCCAATTGGATTGAAAATCTGGAAGAAAGACTCTCCGATCGCCAACAGCTCATTGCTACCGAAGTTCTCAAAGAGCTGAAAAAACGAATCGGATTTCTCCTTCAGGTAGGACTGGACTATCTCGCGCTAGACCGCCCGGCAAAAACACTCTCCGGAGGAGAAGCACAGCGGATCAGGCTCGCCACCCAGATTGGTTCACAACTCGTGAATGTGCTCTATATCCTCGATGAGCCCAGCATTGGGCTGCATCAGCGCGATAACGAAAAGCTCATCGAGTCGCTCAAAGAGCTTCGCGATCTGGGTAACTCTGTCCTCGTGGTAGAGCACGACAAAGACACCATGTTGGCTTCCGATTACCTGATCGATATTGGCCCGGGTGCGGGTCATTATGGCGGAAATATCGTGGCCAAAGGCACTCCGGAAGAAGTAATGAAAACACCCTGCGCGACCTCGGACTACCTCTCTGGTCGCAAGTTCCTTGATCCTGGCCCAGAGCGGCGCGAGGCAAAAGGAGCCCATTTCAGGCTGCTCGGTGCCACGGGCAACAACCTCCAGAAAGTGGATCTTACCCTTCCGCTGGGCGTGCTCATTTGCGTAACAGGCGTATCCGGCTCCGGCAAATCCACGCTCATCAATGAGACTTTGTTTCCCCTCGTGAGTCAGCACCTCTTCAGGAGCAAGCAAAAGCCGATGCCATATGAGTCCTACGAAGGACTCGACCTGATCAACAAGATTGTCAGAATAGATCAGACCGCCATCGGCAGGTCGCCACGATCTAATCCAGCTACCTATACAGGTCTGTTTACCTACATTCGGCAGCTATTTGCCGATTTGCCCGAAGCCAAGGCCCGCGGCTACGAGATTGGGAGATTTTCTTTTAACGTAAAAGGAGGACGTTGTGAGGAATGTCAGGGCGCTGGTGTGCAGACCATTGAGATGAACTTTCTGCCCGATGTGTATGTGACCTGCGACAAATGTCAGGGCCGGAGATATAACAGAGAAACGCTGGAGATTCGCTTTAAAGGAAAATCCATTGCGGACGTCCTCAACATGGACATCGCCGAGGCGACGGAGTTTTTTGACTCCATGCCGCGAATCAAGCGATTCCTCAAAACGCTCAATGATGTCGGGCTGGGCTATCTCACCCTTGGGCAGCCTGCTACCACCATATCAGGTGGCGAAGCACAGCGGGTAAAAATTGCGGCTGAACTATCCAAGCGGGATACGGGAAACACACTCTATTTGCTGGATGAGCCTACCACGGGCCTTCATTTTCAGGACATTGAGATGCTACTCAAAGTGCTCAACCAGTTGGTGGATCGAGGAAATACCGTTCTGGTGATTGAGCACAGCCTCGATGTGATCAAGATGGCGGACTGGATCATAGATCTTGGTCCGGAAGGAGGACGAAGAGGCGGACACATCATCGCCGAAGGTACTCCGGAGCAAGTCGCAGAGGTGAAGGAGTCGCACACAGGGCGATTCCTCAAGCGCGAATTGGAAGAATTGTCGCGATTTAGAGAAGCCAAGCAGAACGGATAATGCGGGAAGGGCCAAAAAAGTGGATGATTTGATGCGAGGTAATTAAACCTCGCAAGCGAAATTATGTCTCAATCAAGGGAATTTCCTACATGGAGGAATACAGTTTATCGAAAGCTGTTATCTTTTCGAAGTAGATTCAGATTCCCCGATAGTTCCGCTTTTGTTTTTCGCTTTCATCCAACTACTGGTTATGGCATCCTTAACACCCAAATCTGGCGTTCTTGGCAGGAGACTAGCCACCCACCTGCTTCGCAGAACGACCTTCCACTTCACGCGATTGCGCATTGATCAAATAGCTGCGATGACTCCTGATCAGGCAGTGGAAGACCTGATGAACATTCCCCCGGTGACCATTTCAGAACCTATTGACCCTCAGACAGGGCAGCCCTGGATCAATAGCGGTGCAGCGGCAGGCTCCCTCACTGGCCTTCTGCGCGACTACGTCAAGTCATGGTGGATCAACGAGGCCCGGCTCGATCCATCTATCGGGCACAAAATGATGCTCTTTCTCCATAGTAGCTTTGTGGTCGCGGCCACAGAAGGGACCGCCGAAGAATACTTCGATTATCTTGCCCTCCTGCGCTTTTATGCCTTAGGAAGCTATAAAACCCTGGCGAGAAAGATGACGCTGGATAATCAGATGCTTCGCTACCTGGACAATACCCAGAATAACCGCAACAGCCCCAACGAAAACTACGCCCGTGAATTTCTCGAGCTATTCACCATCGGGAAAGGGCCACAAGCCGGACCGGGAGATTACACCAATTACACCGAAGAAGACATCGTGCAAGCTGCTAAGCTCTTGTCTGGATTTAAGGTGCGGGCAAACCGGGTCGATATCGACCCTGATACAGGAATCCCCATGGGATATGCCAACCGAAATCAGCACAATTTCGACGATAAGACCTTCAGCAGCGCTTTTCAGAATCAAATGATAGCTGGCAAAACCACTGCTGAAGGGATGTTTGAAGAGCTGGAGGAATTTGTGACCATGATATTTGGCCAAAGCGCCACAGCAAAAACCCTTAGCCGAAAACTCTATCGCTTTTTTGTTTCGCCCAACATCACCGCCGAGATTGAATCTGACGTGATTGAGCCCATGGCACAAACACTCCTGAGCAATAACTATGAGCTCATGCCGGTGATGAAGCTGCTTCTCAAAAGCGAACACTTCTACGATGCCGACGACAACGACAGTCAGGATGAAATCATCGGGGGATTGATGAAATCACCTCTTGAGCTCGTTCTCCACACCATGAGCTACTTTGAAGTAACGGTTCCGGATCCGATCAGCGATCCTCAAAATCATTACTTTAAATTCTACACCCAAGGTCTGGTGAGGGCCTTTTTGCCACTGGCCGGGATGGATATCTTCAAGCCTTCGGATGTGGCTGGGTATCCCGCTTATTATCAGGAGCCAGATTATCAGCGAAATTGGTTCAACTCCTCCACCATCGTGGCTCGCTATCAGCTTCCCGAAATGCTGATCAAAGGCAAGAGACTTCTCTACAATCAAACGCTCGGAGCCAAGCTCGACATCGTGGAATATGTGAGCACCCACATCAGCGATCCGGCTAATGCCTCCATCCTCGTTCAGGAACTCATTGACGACTTGCTCCCCGAGGGCACCGATCCCGATCGCTATGCCTATTATCGGGACGTGACGTTTTTAGACGGAATTCCCCTGTATGACTGGACCGCAGACTGGCAAAACTTCCTCCTCAGTGGAGACGATGCCGAGGTGAGGCCTCCGTTGGAGAGCCTGCTCACAAGTCTGCTCTATTCTCAAGAGTTTCAGGCCATGTAAGTCCGTCTTCTTTTCCCCTCTCCTTTTCCATCACTCTCCTGATCGTTAAGACATGAAACGTAGAGATTTCCTCAAAATATCAGCCCCGCTTTCCATTACTCCCTTCATTCTCAATGGCCTGACCATGAAGGCCTTTGCCACGCCCGGCATGCTTCAAACCCTCGGCTGCGAGGAAGTCGGAGACCGTGTGATGGTACTCGTGCAGCTCAAGGGCGGAAATGATGGTATCAACACCCTCATTCCCATCGAACAATATGCTACCTATGCCAATCTCAGGCCCGATATCCGAATCAAAGATACCGGGGCAAGTGGCGAGAAATACATTACCCTCGACAACGGATTGGCCTTGCCCAAACAAACGGGGCTCCACCCCGCGATGACGTCGATCAAGGATCTCTATGATCAGGGCAAAGCGGCCATGATAAATGGCGTGGGCTATCCGGATGCCAACAAATCCCACTTCAAATCTACCGACCTATGGCTCACAGGCGGCGACGGCACCCCGGCCAACTTCACCCACAGCACTGGATGGATGGGCCGATACCTGGATTATAGCTTCCCGGGCATTGCCGGCAACCCCAACACCGCGATGCCTGATCCGCTCGGCATTGAGCTTGGCGACAAAAAGCCTTCGCTGGGCTTTCATACCGAAAGCGAGCATCAGGCTTCGATCAACCTGACTGGTCAGGATCCTTCTGGCTTCTACAATGTGGTTTCAGAAATCGGAAATTCTCCGCTTCTCAACCTCGCTATGTCTGAGTATGGCGGCATCATGGAGCACGTGATGAACATCGAAAACAGCATCTCAGTCTATTCCAAGCGGATTTCAGACGTATTTGATGCAGGAAACAATGTGGGAAGTTACCCCAATAGCGACCTGGCCAACCAACTCAAAACCGTGGCGAGGCTCATGTCGGGTGGGTGCAAGACCAAAATCTTCCTGGTGAGCCTGGGAGGCTTCGATACGCACAATGGGCAAATCCAGACAGGAAGTACCGAACTTGGCAAGCACGCCGAGCTATTGGGCACGCTTGCCGATGCCGTCAAAGCCTTTCAGGATGATTTGCAAAGCCTCGGCCTGGAAGATCGCGTGATGACCGTGACCTTCTCTGAGTTTGGTCGAAAAGCCATCCAAAATGGGTCCAATGGCACCGACCACGGCACCCTGGCGCCGATGATGGTCTTTGGCAAGCATCTGGAGGCGGGTGTTTTTGGCAATCACATCGACCTCAACAACCTGGACAATACCGGCGCGCCAGCCGACGCACCGGTTCACGATTACAGACAAGTGTTTACCACGTTGCTGCAAGACTGGCTGGGTGCCAGCAATGCCGCCCTCACAGCGGCTTATTTTGATCCCTATGCCACAGCCAAGCTTCCTATGGTGGCTCCTTCCCATGTGGTGCCGTCGGAGTGTTTTGATCCCTTTATCAATGCAGTAGGCATCGAGGATGAGTTGTTTCAGTTCAGGGCGTTTCCCAATCCCACCATCGGCTTATTCCGTGTTGAGTATGTGTTGGTTTACCCAACAGTGGTAAACATCACGGTGATGGACCTGAACGGCAGTGTGGTCTTGCGCAAGGAGCAACAAAGCCTCGCCGGGCAAAATCAATTGGTGCTCGACATCAGCAGCCAACCTGCGGGTGTGTACCTGTGCGAGATCGCCCACGCCACGGCCAAACAAGTGATCAAAATTGTGAGAGTGTAAACTGACCCAAAATCAGGCAAACACTTTTCAACCCGTTATCCACATGGCAAAATCCAATGTCCCCCAATACCTCCCTCCTACCCTGCCCGATTGGCGAGCGTGGTTGGAGGC
>JANQTF010000018.1 GCA_030731845.1 Bacteroidia bacterium
ATGAAGGTTAATTGTGAAAAATGTAAAAGCCCGGCTTAAGAGCCGGGCTTTTTTTATGCTTTTGTACCCAATAAACGGTGTCTCTTTGTGAGGCGTAGAAGAGGCTAGTCAAACGTGATCCGGCCCAGCCTCCGGTTTTTTCCATTCTGAAAGATCAGAATCAGCTGAGTAGGGGAGATTTGTTCGCTTGCCAGAGGAATTGCAAACTGATCTGATTCCTTCATCGTGGTGAGAATCGTAGAGGTAATCTCTCCCGCCCCATCGAGCGAGGTTGCCCTCACCACTTGCTTCGATCTTCCAAAAAAGGAAGGCGAGTACAAAGCGGGTCTTTTGCCTGGCTCTACGGTCTCATTTTTGATGTTATCATTATAAATGAAATGCAGAGAACCACGAGATACGCCCATCGCAAAGGACAGCAAGGTGTTTGAGTTGGCCATTACTTGCCTTTTGGGAATGCGATAGGCATTTTCGATTTCGCCCTGTGGGTCGATGTTGATGGCGATGATGTCGTCGTGGTGAAAGTAGGTGGTGCTAGTCATGGTCATCTGCCCACTGGCATTGGTGGTTGTATTGGTAACTACCCTTACGTAGGTGGCTTCGCCAATCAGCACAGCTCCCCCGTCGAGGCGCAGCACGATGTCTTCGAAGTCATAGTTGTAAAAAGCGCGCTCAGCTTCTTTCTTCTGTTTGCGTTTAGAACCAGAAGCTTCCGTTTCCTCCTCAAACATATCGAGGCTAAACTCTTGCCGACTATCAGTGATCACCGCCTTGGTGTCTCCATCAAGGGTGAGGTACACCAGCCCCTTGGGGTTGATCATGTCCTTCTCGGAGTAGGCACCGGCGCAGACCAAATTTCCGTTGGCCAGGATTTCCAGGTGCACATCCACCAAAAACAAGCCCGGCACCTCCAACGTGTATTCCTCTGGGGTTTGATAGCCGGGTTGCAGGGAGAGGATTTTGAAGTTGTAGTTGGGATTGCCCTTCACCCTGTTTTTGGCTTTCTCGAAATACTGCTTGCCAAGCAAATAGGCATTTCCACCATTATCTACCCGAAATCTACGGGTATCAAACAGCCCATTTTCGTAAGGGAGTACAAACTCCTGATCCCATAGCTCGGTCATCTCTTCGTTGAAGAGCATGGCTCTGTATGCCTGAGATTCGTCTCGGTCGTTCGGTTTAGCATACACCATGAGCACCTTGGAAGTATCTCTGGACTGAATAAGGGCGAAATCAATAGAGGCAAATCGGCCAGCTCCGTCATAGCTCGCCTCACACACTTTGCGTCCGCTGCGGGGCACATTGAGGGTTTCTGTATCAATTTCTCTCACATAGAGGGTTTTGGTTTTCGCACGAGAATCATCATAGGTGGAAAACAAGAAGATGCGCTTATTCATATAGAGAGCACGCAGGGGCGTTTCGTCATTCCCGTCAGTCTCCAATTCTAGTTCTATCAGCTTCTCAGGATTGAGGGAGCGGTCAAACTTTCGCAGGTAAAACTTTTCCTTGGATACCTTAATGGGAATCAGCACAAGACCTGCATACACAGCCGATTTTGTCTGATAGAAATAATACCCGCTTTCGTCAAACCC